>JAHFUJ010000025.1:0-9958 GCA_023265105.1 Acidobacteriota bacterium | reverse complement strand
TCAGCTATCAGCTGTCAGCTATCAGTGCGCAGTGTCCGCCTTCAGGCGGACCGTAACAGTACGTAGTGTCCGCCTTCAGGCGGACCGTGACAGCCATCAGCTGTTACCAGCGAGGTGATGTATGGCGATCAGTCGAAGAACGCTTCTCAAGAACGTAGGGAGTGCCGCGCTCGGCGCCGTGGGCGCCGGCCTTGCTGGCGTCGTCGGTGCACGCGCCCAGGTGACGGGACTCACACCCGACGGCGGCAAGGTTCCCTTCCGTCTTGCGCCTGGCGCGCTGAATTATCTCGACCGGGAGCAGTACATCCACAACATGGAAATTCATGCGCACTTGCCGGGAACATCGATCGCCGGCGGAGAGCCGCTGATGGCGATGTGGGCGAAGGGTCGGCAGCGAATGCTTCCGGGCGGCGGAGGGTGGGTCGACGTCAGCGACGCGAAGAAGCCGGTTGCCGTTACGACGACGAGGAGAGGGGCCGGTGGAGCCGTCGCCTACAACACGAAGCTCAAGAAGTGGATCGCGATGTCCTCGGCGGCGGCGCCGCTCACGTCCGCCACGCCCGAATTTCCGTTCGGGCAGTACAACAAGGAGCTGCGAGACAGGACCATCAACTACACAGGGCTCAGAGGTATTCGTACCTGGGACGTCACCGATCCGACCAAGCCGAACCTGCTCCAGGAATTCAATACCGGCGAGAAGGGCATGGGCACGCACATGAACTTCTACGACGGCGGGAAATATGCGTATCTGGAATGCGCCTGGGACGACCAGTTGCGGATGGAGAATGCGCAGCGCGCGATGAGCCACGGGCTGATGATCGTCGACCTGTCCGATCCGGCGCACGTCAAAGAGGTGTCGCGGTGGTGGGCGCCAGGACAGCGTCGCGGGGAGGAAGAGGAGTACAAGAAATACACGTTCGCCGGGGATGAGTCGTCCTGGACAGGGTGTCACGGCTCGATGAGCGTCCCGAAGCGGCCCGAGGACGGTGGAACGGTCGGCTACGCGGGCTTCGGCGCCTTCGGGATGTACGTCATGGACTTGACCGACATCACCAAGCCCAAGCCGTACGGGAAACTGCGGTATGAGTACGAAACGATCGGCGGCATCCCGTTCCACACGTGCTACCCCGTCATCGCCGACGCCGCCCATCCCCGGCTTCAGAACATCGTCATCGGCGTTCCCGAGACGATCCAGGCGGATTGCCGCGAGCCATACAAGATCCCTTATGTCATCGATGTGAAGGATCCGCGGAATCCGAAGATCATCGGGTTCTTCCCTCGTCCGGTGGCGCCGCCCGGCGCGCCCTATTCCGATTTTTGCTTCGCGCGGGGACGCTTCGGCTCGCACAACACGCAATGTTGGCTGGCGCCCGGCGCCTCGCGCCCCGAGATCATCGCGATCACGTGGTTCAACGCCGGCATCCGCGTGTTCGACCTCTCCAACCCCGCCGCCCCAAAAGAGGTCGCGTCGTTCGTGCCGCCGCGCGATGGCGACATCGACAAGTACGAGAGCTGGTGGCGTGGAACGTCGGAAGATGTCTTCGTGGAATGGGATCGGAATCTGATTTGGCTCGGGACTCACGAGGGGAGCTACTGCCTGTCGACGCCGGCGCTCGGCAAGCCGGTGCTCGAACCGCGCAGGGTCGAGAAATGGTCGGTGGCGCACTGCAACGTCGGGTGGGACGACCAGACCGCCGCCACCGTGTACTTCGGACGATCGCTGAGCGAGATGGGCTAAGCCATTCAACGTTGTGCGTTGAACGGCGCTGAGTCGAGGATTGGCTGGGAACCTCACTGATCCGGTTTTCACCTGTGCGTAGCGCCGCCACACTCTACCCTCCGACGCAGTGATCGTACCGGCCGGCTGCGGCCGCCTCGCGCGCCGGGAAGTCGGCCTTCGCTCGTGCTCGCCGCTTTTCCTATCCTCGCGGGGCCCCACCCCCGCTCGCTCGTGCTGCGGCGTTCGAAGACTCGCTGTCCTCGCGCGGGCCGCGGGCGCTTCCGCGCCGACTATCAGCTACAATTCCCAGGTTACACTCTTCGGACATCAACAGAGGGAACACAACGTGAAACTTGGATCGAGGCGAAGTGTCCTTTGTGCCACCGGAATAGCGGTCGTGTGGCTGGTGGGCGTCGCGTTGGCAGGCGGCCAGGCTGGGTCAGAACAGAGACCGCCGATGGCGGAAGAGGTCTTCAAAAACGTCCAAGTGCTCAAGGGGATTCCCGTGGACCAGTTCATGGAGACGATGGGATTCATTTCCGCCTCCCTGGGCATGTCCTGCGAGGATTGTCATGCCGCGGGCGACAGCAGCTGGGCCAACTATGCGCTCGACAGCCCGAGAAAGCAGACCGCGCGCCGGATGATGTTGATGGTGTCCACCATCAATCAGACCAACTTCGGGGGACGGCAGGTCGTGACTTGCTACTCGTGCCATCACGGCAGCGAACGCCCCAAGGTCACGCCGAGTCTGGCTGCGCTGTACGGCTCGCCCCCGGAAGAGCCGGATGACATTCTCGCGCAGGCTCCCGGCGCGCCTTCCGCCGACCAGATTCTTGACAAGTACCTCCAGGCGCTCGGCGGGGCCGAGCGCCTGGCCAACCTCACCAGTTTTATCGCCAGGGGAACCAGCACGGGGTACGGGCCAGAGGGGGAGCGCCCCGTCGAAGTCTTTGTCAAGGCTCCGGGTCAGCGGACCATCATTATTCATACGCTCGATGGAGACAGCACCACGACTTTCGACGGCCGCGCCGGTTGGATCGCGGCGCCACATAGACCCGTGCCGGTGCTCGCGCTGACCGGAGGTGGTCTGGACGGCGCCAAGCTGGACGCGGAGCTCTCCTTCCCCGCGCGAGTCAAGCAGGCCCTCGGTAAATGGCGCGTCGGCTTCCCGACCACCATCGACGATCGCGAAGTCCGAGTCGTCCAGGGAACGAGCGCCGGGGGCGCTCTCGCAACGTTGTACTTCGACGGGGAGTCGGGCCTGCTGGTGCGGCTGGTGCGCTATGCCGACTCGCCGGTCGGCCGCATGCCCACGCAGATTGACTACGCTGATTATCGCGAGGTCTCCGGAGTCAAGATGCCTTTTCGTTGGAAGGTGACCTGGCTGGACGGGCTGGAAACTTTTGTGCTCAGCGACGTGCAGCCGAACGTCCCGATTGACGGGGCGAAGTTCGCCAGACCGGCCCCGCCAGCACGATAGAGCCTGCGAAGAAACCGCTAACTGCCGAGACCGCAGAGACGCCTTGTTTGATACACGTCGGCACTTGAAAACATTAGAATAGATTGTTAACATTCCTTGTTGGAGTGACACTTGATCGTCGCTGACGCCTCGGCGCTGATAGCTCTGACAAAGATGGAAAGGCTGCCCTTGCTCAAACAGGTTTATGGTGGAGTCCTCATTGGGCCCCTTGTGAAGGCCGAGACTGTTGACGCCGGCAAGAGAATCTCAGCACCTGGAGCGCGGCAGATCGAAAACGCCATCGATGACGGTTGGATTCAGGTTGGCCGTCTATCGCCGAAAGAAAAGAAATTGATGCAAAGCATCCTGGAGAAAAGCAGGTTGGATGACGGCGAATCCGAGTGTATTGCCCTAGCCAGTTCGCGCAGGTTGCCGGTCATACTGGATGACAAAGAGGCCCGATCCTTTGCGGAAGCGCTGGGCTCGGTATTCTTCGGGACGGCGGCGGTCCTGCTACACGGACTTATCAGCAAGCATCTGACTCTTGGCGAGTTGGAGGAGGCGGTTCAGGAGCTCAGCAACACGATCTGGTTGGCTCCCGCGGTCGTTGCCAAAATACTGAAGGCAGGAAGAGAGGTCAAGAAATGAAAAAGGAACAAATGGTAGGCACGCGGCTGCCTCAAGAATTGGTGCGGGATCTGGAAACCATAGAAGATGCGGAACACGCGGACCGCTCTTCAACCGTGAGGAAGCTGCTGTACAAGGCAGTCAAGGACTGGAAGCTCGATCACTACGCGCGGCTGTATGCGGATGGCAGAATCACCCTTGCTCGCGCTGCACGGGAAGCAGGTGTGTCGCTCTGGGAAATGATGGATCACGCCCGGACCAAGAAAATCCCTGCCCAATATGATCTGGCGGACCTTCACAAGGACCTCAAAGCGATTTACTCCCTCGCTAAGAGAACCTAACGGCGACGGCAAAGGGCCGGGCCCGCAGCTTGCTCAGACTTTGCGAGCGCGGATTCGCTGACGAAAGGCCTTGAGTGCCTCGGTCTGGCCTTGTGTTTTGCTGAGCTCAAGGAATTCGATCAGCATCGGGCAGGTCACGCCGGGAAAGAAGCGACTGGCGGACGCCTCGACGTAAGTGTCACCACTCAATTCGTACATCTGCATGCGCTGTCCGTCGTATCGCCAGATCTCCGGAACGCCGAGCGCGCCATAAATGGGGAATTTGCTCAGGGATTCATTCGTCGCGTCGATCTCGACCACGATATCCGGAGGCGGATCAGACTCGAGGTCGATGTTGCGCCTTCCGATCACGCGGTGGGCGTTGGCCACGTAGAAGCAGGCGTCCGGCTCGACTCCCTTTCGAAGTGTCCGGCGCTTCCACGTCGCAGATCCGCGCGTCTCGAGCGGGATCTCGAGTTCTTCGGCAACAACCTGGGCGATCCGCAACAGGAAATCCTTGTACTCCTCGTGTTCGGCCGATGGACTCATGACTTGGAGTCTTCCTTCGTTGTAGCTGACACGGATGCCAGGACGATCGATCAGATCCTCCAAGAGGTTCTCGTACTGTTCCCAGCTGACCCGCGGGAATACCAGGATCGCCCCCGCGGGCAGGTGGTCAATGGCCTCCACGTACTCTGCGCTTCGAGTGCTCATGCCGTGATTATAGCCGTCGCTGCGAAAATGGGCGACGATCGGGTCCGAAAAGTTCGTATTAGCTGGTTGTTGGTCACGGACGCGTGGTGACGGGCGACCCCGAATTCAAGCCGTTGAAGCCGAGGTCGCCATCGACTGGTTGCCGGACCGCCGAAGGTAGACCCGCCGCCGCTACGTGACGAACGGTCAAACGATCCGAACGACCAATTAATTAGCGCCCCGGCGGCACGCGGCGTGTCAACTCCTCGACCCAGTTCTCGACCACGTTGATGGGCGTGATCACTTGTTCGCCTTGCTTCACCATCAGAAAGCGCTGGCCATCTGGCGACACGTCGTAGGCGACGCCCGTTAGCGGGAACTGGCTGCTCAGGTACTGTCCCTCAAAGAGCAGGCGAGGTTTCCCCGCGGAAAAACCAGGCTGAACGGTGATCTCCACAGCCATCATCTTGGTCCCGCTGCGATAGAACAGCTCCCGCCCGTCGCGGCTCCACGCGGGCTCGGTGCCGCCATCCGTCGAGATCTGCCACTTCCCGCCTGGGCCAGGGTACGGCTGCACGTAGATCTCGGGGCGGCCCGATTCGTTGGACACATAGGCCAGCCATCGCGCATCGGTGGAAAAACTCGGCGCCCCCTCGTTAAAAGGTGTTCGCAGGAACGGCTGCGCCTTCTGGTCGCTGAGCCGCAGCACCCAGATGTCCCGCTGCGTAGTGGGATTGAGCTCGAAGAAGGCCAGCAGTTGTCCATTCGGAGACCACGACCTCGGGACTGGGCCGCTCTTATCGGTCGTCAACCGCTCCAGCCCACCGCTGCCGTCGGCCAGTTGCCAAAAGAGGTTCGACGTTCCCCCCTCCCTGTTTGAGCGGAACGCTATCCGCTTGCCGTCCGGCGTCCAGGCAGGGCTATCGTTCTGACTCCCCTCAAACGCGAACCGGGTCAACGTGTCTCGTGTGAGGTCGTACAGCCAAATTTGAGTCTCGACTTCCACCGCTATCCGTCGGCCGTCGGGGGAAAGCCGGGGAAAATCGTAGGCCCGTGGAGGGGCGGCCACGGGCTGTTCTGCTCCGTTGCGGCCGACCCACACCAGCGCGCGCGGGGGCGGTGCACCACCGGCGCGGTAGGCCAGCACGCCATTCTCAGAGGCGGCAAAAGCTGCCCTGCCATTCGCCGAATTGAACTGCAACGCCTCCGCAATGGGAACTGACTCGCTGGTCAGTTGAAGGCGCTCGGCGTCAAACGGCTGCGCCATCAGCGTCCCCTCGCGGCTGTAGAGCAAATAGCCCGGGGGGGCGTAGACAACGTTTGAATTGGCATTCAGAAGCAGCGTTCTCTCTTTGGAATCCAGCGAGCCAACGTAGATAGCGCTCTTCTCCCTATTTGCGCTTCGGGCAAAATACAGGAAGTGCTTGCCATCGGGGAGAAAGTGCGGGTAGAAGTGGGCATTTTCCTGCCGGGACGCGTCGAGCGTTGTCAGAGGTGTCGCCGCGCCACCGGCGGCCGAGACGCGCTGGATCGTAGCGAGGCCGCCTCCTGCTGGCGTCGTTGCGAACAGGACCACACCCTCCCCGCTCCACGCACCTCCGGCGATTGCCGGGAAACCGCCAGTCAAGGTCTGAGCAGGACCTCCTGAGACGGCGATCTTTTTCAGGTTCCCCTCGGCAAAAAACGCGAGAAAGCGACCATCAGCCGACCAGAAAGGTTGAGTTGCTCTATCGGTTCCGGGAAGCGGCCGGGCTGCGAGGGAATCGAGAGCACGAATCCAGAGTTGTGACTTGCCGGAGGAATCTGCGGCAATGAAGGCCACCTTGCTCCCGTCGGGAGAGACGGCGAGGAAGGCCGCAGCAAGATCGAAAAGTCCTTTCTCTGGCGGGCCGATGGTAAAGCGAACCGGAGGCGCCGCGGGGGCGCGGCGGAAGTAGGCAGCCGACGCGACCAGTGCCGCGACGACGAGGGCAACTGCAGCGACCGCCCAGGCGAGACGCTCTTTGACCTTACCTCGCGCGACAGTTGCGGTCGGTGTTCCTGGTTGTGAGCTTGCCTCGGCAATCCATTTCAACTCGTCCGTGACGTCGCGCGCACTTTGCCAGCGCTCGTCGGGGTCCTTCCGCAGGCACTTCTTGACCACGCGGTCGAGCGCCGCAGGCGTCATGGGTTCAAGCAAGGACATGGGCGGAGGCTCTCGGTCCAGGATCGCCGCCATCAAGCTCGCCTGGCTTTTGCCCTCGAACGCCTTCTTCCCCGTCGCCATTTCGTAGACAAGTGCGCCAAAGGCAAAGATGTCCGTCCGGGCGTCCGCTTCCGTGCCTTCCACCTGTTCCGGCGCCATGTACTGCAGCGTCCCCAGAATCGCCCCTTGGGCCGTGATCGCTTCCTCGGCCGTCGGAAGCGCCGACAAGGGCGTCGCCGCGGAAGCGGTCGCCTGCCTCAATTTCGCGAGGCCAAAATCCAGCAGCTTCGTCCCCGACTTCGTCAGCATGATGTTGCCGGGTTTCAGATCGCGATGCGTCACCCCTTTGCGGTGCGCCTTGTCCAGCGCGTCCGCAATCTCGATCGCGTACGACAACATCTGCTCGAGCGGCAGCGGTCCTTTCGCCAGCCGCCGAGCCAGCGTCTCCCCTTCCAAGTACTCCATGACCAAGAACTGAATCGTGTCCGGACTTGGGATTCGCCCTTCGGCGGGCTCAGGGCGCCCCGAGCCTGTCGAGGGGCGGGATTCGGGATTCGGTGCTTCCCCGATGTCGTACAGCACGCAGATGTGGGGATGGTTCAGGCTGGCAATCGTCCGCGCCTCGCGCTCAAAGCGTTCGCGCAACTCCGGGTTGTCGGCCAGGCGGTCAGGCAGGACCTTGACGGCGACGATTCGATCCAGGCGGGTATCGCGGGCGCGGTAGACTTCGCCCATCCCGCCCGCGCCGATGGCGGAGAGGATCTCGTAAGGGCCCAGCCGTTGGCTGGGGAGGAGTCTCATGGTCATTGGTCACCGAACAAAAAGGTAGGCCGCTCCGGCGTCTCGGACCAAGTTGTCGGCCTGGTTACCGCCGACGCCCTTGGTGCCGCTGTCTTCGCCGCGTGCTCCCACAAGCATGGTTCTGCCGTCTCGACTCAACGCGATCGAGCTTCCGAACTCGTCGGAGGCTTCCGTGTTCGAGCCCTTGACGTAGGCTTGCTGCGTCCAGGTGGTGCCGTTGCGAGTGAAAAAATAAACCGCGCCGGCTTCCGGGGCGGAGTCGTCGGCCTGGTTGCCGTTGATGCCTCGTGCCGCGCTGTCTTCGTTTTGGGCGCCCACTGCCAGCGTATTGCCGTCGCCGCTGATGCCGATGCGGGCTCCGAACCAGTCGACTTTGCCCGGGTTCGACGCCTTGATGAACGCCTGCTCCGTCCAAGCACTTCCGTTTCGAACGAAGACGTACGCCGCGCCGGAGGAGTTATCAAGCGGCTGGTCGTGGTCGCACCCGGTGGGATTGACACCCGGGGTCATGCAATCCTCGTCGGCAGCGCCCGCTGCGATGGTGTTGCCGTCTTCGCTGATGGCGAGCGAGTATCCCAGCGAGTCGCCTCGCTCCGCGTTCGAGGCCTGAAGGCGGGCCTGGTGCGACCAGGCGCCGCCGCTGCGCGTGAGCACGTACAGAGCGCCTTTCCCTCGGTCCGCGTCGTACTCGGCGACCGCCAACGTGTCGCCGTTCCCGTTCAGCGCGACCGAATAACCGAACAGACCATTCGGGCCCGTGGCTGACGACTTGACGTAAGCCTGCTGCGACCAGGTACTGCCGTTCCGGGTAAACACGTACGCCGCGCCCGACCCATCCGCCGCGTCGTCCGCCTGGTTGCCGTTGACGCCGGTAGCGGCGCTGTCTTCGCTGATCGCGCCCACCGCCAGCGTGTTGCCGTCGGCGCTCAAGGCCATGGAATAGCCAAACTGGTCTCCGTCGCCGAAATTCCCCCCAACTCCGGCTCTGCCGGTGTTCGAGGCCTTGATATACGCCTGCTGCGACCAGGCGTTGCCCCTGCGGGTCAAGACATATACGGCCCCTGCCTCCGGGATCGAGTCGTCGTTCTGGTTGCCGTTGACTCCGGTGGCGGCGCTGGGCTCGTAGTAGGCAGCGACGGCCATGGTGTTGCCGTCGCTGCTCAAGGCCACCGTGGACCCAAAATTGTCGCCTTCCCCGGGAGTTGACGCCTTGACGTAGGCCTGCTGCGCCCAGGTGTCGCCCCTGCGTGTGAACACGTACACGGCGCCGGAGCTATAGACGGAACGATCGTCTTGGTTGCCGTTGATGCCTTTGGCGCCGCTATTTTCGTGAGGCGCTCCTATCGCCATGGTGTTGCCATCCTGACTGATGGCCGCCGCGTTGCCGGCGTGTCCGGTCAGGGAACCCCCACAGCCGAAATGAGTATCCGCGGCTGGGTTCGAGGCTTTGACGTAGCCAACCTGCCTCAAGGTGGACGTGAAAGATGGCGCCGAGGAGGGCGCTTGCGCGTTGCTGTACGCAGCCAGGCCGGCGACCACCAACAATGTCGAGCAGACAGCCGAAACGCTTCTCCCGCTCATTTCCACTCTTAGTAGGGCTGCTGGGTCGCCGTCCCTGGGGCCGTCTCAGCCGGGCGCCCGGCCGGGCTTTGTTCGGGGGGCGGCTGGCCGTAATTCGCCGTGCGGAAAATCTCCTTGCCGGTGTCCGTCAGGACAACGTTGGATCGCTCGGTCAGATTCAGATAGGGAGCGCCGCTCTTCACCCGCCGGCCAGTGAGCGTGATCTTGTCTCCAACTTTCACGTTGCCCCTGGTCCAGCCCCACTGCTTGATCAATTGCTGCCCGCCACCCATTTCGGCCTGCCACCTGACGATCTGGCCGTTCGCATTCGGATCCGGCGCGTCGAACACGACGATCGAATGAGGATTGACAAGCCGGATCTCCACGATCGTTCCTGTCACGACATACGCGCGCTCGTCGTAGCGGCCCGCATCTCCATGATGTGCGAGCAGCGACCCTGACATCAAAGCAAGACCGACGGCCGACAGCGAACGTTGAGTGAATTTGCTTTTCATAACCCGGGGCCTCAAGACTCCTTGGATACGGCTTTCTAGAATGGACCAGGCCAAATGTCAAGCGAGGACGGCCGTCGG
>JAHFUJ010000230.1:5397-7654 GCA_023265105.1 Acidobacteriota bacterium | reverse complement strand
CTTTTGCCTTTTGCCTTTTGCCTTCTACCTTTTACCTTTTCACTTTTTCACTTTCCCCTGTGTTATTCTGAGAGCGCCTTCCCAGCGGGCCCAGTCATCTCTTCCGGAGAATGCACAGCGTTATGGTGAACAGATTTGCTATTCGTCTGTACGCGTTTGCCGGGCTGACCGTGGCGCTCGTGCTCGTGGCGGCGCCGGCGTGGGCCCAGTTCCGGCCTCGACCGCTCAACGACCCGGCCACCGGCGAGACGTACCACATCGAGGGTGCCGCGGGGTGGTGGTTTCCGACGGCGGACATGGGCATCGCCAGTGAGTCGCTCAGACTCGTCGGCACCACGATCGATTTCAGGCAGGATCTCGGACTGCAGGATCAGCGCTTTCCGGAGCTGCACCTGGTCCTCCGGCCGGCGACCAAACACAAGTTCCGGTTTCAGTACATTCCGATCAAGTACGAGCAGACGGCGACCCTCAAACGCGACATCGTGTTCAATGGCCAGCGCTATCGCGTCGGGCTGCCGGTGGACTCCACGCTCGACTGGAAGGCGTACCGACTCGGCTACGAGTACGATTTCATCGTGAAGAACCGCGGCTTTGGCGGGTTCGTCCTTGACTTCAAGTACACCGACGTGCTGGCGAAGCTGAGCGCCCAGTTGATCGACGAGTTCGCCCACGCCCGCGCGCCGATTCCGACCATCGGCGGCATCTTCCGCGCGTACGTCGCGCCGAACATCTCGATCACCGGCGAGATCACCGGCTTCAAGCTGCCCGAGAACCTCATCAAAGGCGACACGGCGCACTACCTCGACGTCGACTTCTACGGCACGCTGAATTTCACCAACAGCGTGGGCGTCCAGCTCGGGTACCGCTCGTTCGACGTTGGCTACGTCATCAAGACGGACACCGGCAACTTCACGGTCAAGGGGATGTACTTCGGGCTGGTGGCCAGGTACTGAGGAATTGACGATTGTCAATCTGGTAATCGTCGACTTATTTCCACATTGATCAAAAAATCGACAATCGACAATTGCCAGATCGACAATTAGCGCGCGTGGACCCCGGCCGCGACTAACTTCTCAAGGCGGCGATCCGCTGCCGCCAACGTCTCGTCCCGCTTGCAGAAGCAGAACCGCAGCTTGGTGCGCCCCTTTGCCGCGTTCTTGTAGAAGCTGCTTCCCGGCACGGCGGCAACGCCCACGTCCTTCACGAGATACCGCGCGAACGCGACATCATCATCGACCCCGGGTGGGGCCGCGGCGCCGGTAAGAAATGTACTGATGTCGGTCATGATGTAGTACGCGCCGTACGGCTTGTAGCACGTGAAGCGGTGCCGCTCGAGGATGTCGAGCACCACGTCGCGGCGGCGCTGATACTGCGAGGCGAGATCGCGATAGTACTGGTCGGCCAGCCCCAGAGCGACGACGCCGGCCGCCTGCAGCGGCGCGGCCGCGCCGACGGTGAGAAAGTCGTGCACCTTCCGGATCGCGCCGGTCAGCGAGGGCGGCGAAATCGTCCAGCCGACGCGCCAGCCGGTGACGCTGTAGGTCTTCGACAAGCTGTTGATGGTGACCGTCCGGTCCGCCATCCCCTCGATCGTCGCGATCGGAACGTGCCGGTGACCGTCGTAGATGATGTGCTCGTAGATCTCGTCCGAGATGGCGATCGCATCCCACTTGCGGCACAGCGCCGCGATGGTCTCGAACTCCTCGCGGGTGAACACCTTCCCCGTCGGGTTGTTCGGCGTGTTGATGATGATGGCCTTGGTGCGGTTGTTGAACGCCGAGGCCAGCTCGTCGGGATCGAACGTCCAATCTGCCCCGAGCGACGTCGAGGGGCCCGGCTCGTGCAGCGTGACGTATCGGGGCGTGGCGCCCGACAGAATCGCGTCCGGCCCGTAGTTCTCGTAGAACGGCTCGAAGACGACGACTTCGTCGCCCGGGTCGATGATGGCCAGCATCGTCGACATCATCGCCTCGGTCGAGCCGCAGCACACCGTCACCTGCTCGTCGGCGACGATCGGCAGACCGTAGCGCCGCGTGAACTCGCGCGCGATCGCCTCGCGCAGCGGGCGGGCGCCCCACGTCACGGCGTACTGGTTGTCGTCGGCCTCGATCGCCGCGCAGGCCGCGTCCTTGACCGCGGCGGGCGCCGGAAAATCTGGAAATCCCTGCGACAGGTTGACGCCGCCGTGGAGATCGTTCAGCCTGGTCATCTCGCGGATGACCGACTCGGTGAACTGCGTCGCCTTCTTCGATCCGGT
>JAHFUJ010000230.1:0-5297 GCA_023265105.1 Acidobacteriota bacterium | reverse complement strand
AGCTACGCCAAGTCAAATGATGTCCGGGATTAGTTCCCCGCCCCATACAACCGCCGGTAATCCTCGGCGGTGCCGAGAATCCTCTTCACGTAGTTCTGCGTTTCCGGGAACGGGATGTCGTCGATGAACTCGTCGCGATCGACGCCCGGCCGCTCCGAAATCCAGCGCGCGACCCGGTGCTCGCCGGCATTGTAGCTGGCCAGCGCGAAATGCACCTCGCCGAACCGCTTCATCAGATCCGCGAGGTAGGCCGTGCCCATCTCGATGTTGGGCTCGGCTGTCGTCAGCAAGCTCATCGAGAAGCGCCGGGCCGGACGGAGCGCTGTCACGTACCGGCGGCCGGTCGATGGCATCAGTTGCATCAGGCCGACAGCCTGGGCCGGGGACCGGATCTCGGGCACAAAGGTCGACTCCTGGCCCACGAGCGCCGCGAGGAGGTACGGATCGAGGTGACGCGCCGCCGCATGCTTCTGGATCAAGTCCCAGTAGCCGATGGGGAAGATGACCCGGAGCACATCTTTGGGAATGTCTTCTCCTCCAGCCGTCAAGAACTGAGGATACGCTCGTCTCATCGTGGTGATGGCCGCCCGGAACAGCTCGAACTGTCGCGTGCCGGACACGAGCAGGCCCTGCTGCCGATAGCTCCAGGCGAGCGTGGCCTGGATGGCCGGCGAGTCGCCCCACATGTTCTGGGCGTAATGGAGCTCGTCGATCGCCTGATCGTACAGCTCGAGCCCGAGGAGCGCGCGGACGATCGGGGCGTTTGGCGGCAGCGACCGATCGCCGACGTCAACGGCGCCGTTCGCGGGGGTGTCGCCGCTTCTCTCCGCGTTGACGATGAGCCGAGGTACGGGGGCGCCACTGTTCCGATCGGCGACGTGCTGGACCGCCAGCCGGCCGTAGTACGTGTTGAGATAGTCGGTCGTCAACAGCGCGTAGCGCGCCTCGGCGAGCGACTGTTCGCTGAGCGCCTCGTGGGCCCGAGCCATCCAATACAGCCACGAGGGCCGATAATCGGACCGCGGGAAATCGCCGGCGCCTCTCTCGAAGACGCGCGCCGTTTCGGCGTAGGCGCCATGCCGATACGCCCGCCAGCCGATTTTCCACGCCGCACGCTCTGCGTAGCGCCCGGTCGGAAATTTCTCGTACAGCTCACGAAGCGTCTGGTCGGTGCGCTCGTCGTCGTCCTGACGGATATATTGGTTCGCCAGATCGTTGAGCGCCTCTTCAGCCCAGCTCGCCGCCGGAAAATCGGCGGCGATCCGCCGAACCGTTTTCAGGTACTCGTCGCGCAGACCGAGCTCGCGGGCCGAGACGGCATGGAAGAACAACGCTTCGGCTTGACGCGAGGGGCGATCGAGGTACACGCGCAAACGGTCGCGCGCGTTGCGCGGACGCTTCAGGTAGTAGTCGCACTCGGCGAGCCGCAAATCGACCAGCTCGCGATCGTCGCCCTGCGCGGCGCTTCGCAGCCGCTCGAACCCGGTCCGCGCGTCCGCGTACTTCTTGCCGCCGAAGAGCCGCTCGGCGCGTCCCAATTCCAGCTTGTAGCGATTGCCGCCCGCGGCGATCGGCTGGCCGTTGTAGAACCAGTCGACCTCGGTCGCCGCCGCCGCCGACCAATCGCTGAACGGGAACTCGTAGTAGACGCGCTCGAACGCTGCCTTGGCCGCCTCCATGTCGCCCGAGGCTTTCGCGGCCCTGCCGGCGCGGATCAGTACTTCGTCTGGCGAGGTCGGCTTGGTCGCCGCGAGCCGCTGGTAGATGGCGAGGGCGGCCGCGTGATCGCCGAGCGCCTCGTCGCATTCCGCCTCGCCGAGCGCCGCGGCTTCCGCCAGATACCCGATCGGCTCGGGGGCCTGCAGCGCCTGGAACGCGCGACGGGCTTCGTCTGGATGTCCGAGCCGGAGCTCCGCGCGCGCCTTGTAGAACTCGGCGTAGTGGCCGAGCAGTCCCTGCTGGAGGGCCGGCTGCGAGAGGATCGGCAACGCCTTCGTGTAGTTGTCGCCCGCCGCGAGCTTTACCGCCGACGCCAACTCGTCGAGCGCCGCGGTCCGGCCGCCGCGGCCCTGGTCCGGCACCATCCACAGTTGCGAGAGCTCGCGCGGCAGCCGCGGATGGATCGTCGGCAGCAGTGTGACTCTGCCCGCTAGGGGCGCGCTGCCGGCGCCGGCCTGCTGCGCCCGCGGCGCGGCGATCGGCGTCACGGCGAGGAACGCGAGCGGGAGGGCAAAACAAGCTGTACGATTCATCAGTGCTAAATTCTAAATGCTAAATAATGCTAAATTCTTAATTCTTAATTCTTAATTCTGACTGCTGGCTCCTGACTCCTGACTACTGACTACTGACTCCCAACAAACTTGCATCGCCGTTCGCCAGCGTGCGCACGAGCTCCGCGTGGAAATAATCGGCGCCCTGGCGATGATGCGCGGCGACGCGCTGTTCGTAGAGGACGCGCGCGCGCGCGATTTCATCGGCAAGCCGCGTCGCGAGATCGCGTTCGCGCTGGCCGGCGACGACCGCCGCCTCGTGATAGAGCTTGATTTCAGACACGAGGAGGCGCGCGTACCGGCGCGCCGATTCGCTGCCTTCGTCCGTCGCTTCATCCGCACGCCGGCCGGCGGCCGGCGGCTCGACGGCGCCTCGCGCACCGTTCGAGGCCGCCGGAGCCACATCAGGACGCTCGGTGAGCACACGTGCCGTTCTGAACGCCGTCACGGCCTCCAGGCAGCGCGCGGCATGACGCGCCATCACTTCGAGCGCGCTCCGCCACGTGATGGCCGACGGGCGACTGCCAGTGTCGGCCGATCCTTGATCGGCGTACAACACGCTCACGATCTGGCCGTCCATCGGGATCGGCACCGCGAGCGCCTCGCGGCCGTCGGGCAACTGCGCGAAGGGCGGCGCCGCTCTCCGCCCCGACGTGTCGGACGAGACCGCGACTCCGGCGCCAACGGCGTCACCGATGAGTCCGGCGTCGCGCAGCGACAGCGTGGTCTCGCTGGCCGTCTCGAAGGCCGGACCAAAACCGACAAAGCGCCAGCCGTGCAACTGTTCGCCGCGCACCAGCAGGATGCCGACGCGCGCGGCCTCGCGCCCGGCGGTGGTCGCGAGGGTATCGAGGATTTCGCTGAGGGAGCGCGCGCGATCGATCGCACGAAGCGCGTCGACCAGGCGCTCGCCTGTCGCGCGATTGGCCGCGTTCAGTTCCGCACGCGCCGACGCCACGGCCGCGTCGGCCGCCCCCCGCGCATTCTGTTGCGCCGCATCGCGCGACCGCTGCTCGGCGGTCGATACGGCCTCGGTCAGTCGGGCCGAGGCTTTCTGTTCGGCTGCTTCACGCGCGCGTTGCTCGGCGGCCGATACGGCATCGGTCAAGCGGGCTGAGGCTGTCTGCTCCGCCGCTTCGCGCGCGCGCTGCTCGGCCGTCGACACGGCGTCCTTCACGCGAACCGAGGCCTCCTGCTCCGCCTTGCCCAGCGCCTCGGCCACCGCCTGCGCGATCGCGGCCTCGCGGTCGGCCTGCGCCGAGGCGGCGAGCCCGTCGACAGCGCCGCCAACCTGGCGGGCCACTTCCGCGCGAAGGCGATCCGCCAGCGAGTCGAGCGTGCGCCGGATCTGGTCGTCGAATGTCATGCGTTTGGGCGCGTCGCGTCGACCGGCGCCGAAGCGACGGGCAGGCTGGGATGCTTAGAATTATGCGGGGCCGGGGTACGCCAAGTCAAGCGCCGCAAGCCAGACAACTCCAAGCGGGAGAGTCATTTGACGCCCTCCCGTCGTGGCCTTACAATGGAGTCATTCGTCGCGCGAGCTTTTCCGCCAAAGCGGTTCCCGCCATGGGGGCGACACGGCTTCGACGGGGGTAAAGACTCGTGGGATGCATGCCGAGCCCCATCGACTCGTAAATCCGATGGAACACAACGTAACTGCGAACACGCAGCTGCCTCTCGCTGCTTAACTAATACTTAAGTCAGCGACGTCCACCTCGTCCTCGCCTGTGGGATGGGACTGGATGTCATAAATGCAGGCTGGTCGTCGCGCGCGGTTCCGACGCGCGCCGATGAGACACATCGGAGCTAGCGGTCCACGATTTCGGTCGCTCTTCGACGTGGGACGCGAATTTTCAAGAGCGGCTACGCATGTAGACGCCTGCGACGGCGTACTCTCGGACGCGGGTTCGACTCCCGCCGCCTCCACCATACCTAAACATGCGAATCCAAAGACTTTAGCGGATTCGCATTTCTCGCTGTACCTGTTTTGTACCAAAACCGGCCGTAGACTGGGCCCGTGCTCACGATCTACCGCCGGCACTCGGAAGATTGCCAGCATGTCGGAAAACCGAGGAACGCCCGCGGTGCGCGCGGTTGCGCCTGTCCGATCTGGCCGGAAGTCCCGTCGTCGCCGACACTCCCGTTCACGCGCGCGGAGATGAAAAAGATCCTCGCCGGCTGCGACGAATTTCTGATCAAAGGGATCTACGGCGAGGGAAACCGGAAGCGCCTCAAGGCGATGATTCTCCTGCTGCGTCACACCGGCCTCCGGATCCGCGACGCCGTGACGATCACATGGGACAGGATCCAGAACGAGCGCGTCTTCCTCTATACACAAAAGACCGGCACGCCGGTTCACGTGCCGGTTCCGCCCGTGGTGACCGCGGCACTCGCCGAAGTGAAGACAATCCACGAGGAATACGTGTTCTGGACCGGCGGGGGAGATCCGAAATCAGCGGTGGCCGACTGGCAACGTTCGTTCCGGCGGCTCCTGGACATCGTCGGCGTGAAGGGGCATTTCCATATGCTCCGGGATACCGCGGCCGTCGAATGGTTGCTCGCCGGCGTGCCACTCGAGACAGTGTCCGTGCTCCTCGGACATACCGACGTCCGAACCACGCTCGATCACTATCGACCCTGGGTAAGAGCCCTGCAGCAGAAACTCGAGGACGAGGTCCGGAAGTCGTGGGATGAGGAAGCGGCCGGCGAAAAACGCCCACCTGCTCGCGGTCGAAGAACCGGAGATCGTGCTACCGGCGTTGCGGTCGGCGCCGCCGAGTCGTCGACGACGGCAACGGCTCATGCGGCCCGATAACCTTCGCCGTCAACCGACTCTGCGGGAAGTCCATCCTGTTCAACGTGACGATGAAGTCGGCCGCGCCAGCTTCGGCGCACTCCCAGAACGGTGCATCGTCTGGATCGGGCTGCGCTTCGATGGACCGGCGCGGCGCGACCATTTCGGCCGCCTCTCGTAGCAGGTTCACGACTGTCCCGACGAGCGACCGGTGGACTCCACAGCGTCGCAGT
>JAHFUJ010000024.1 GCA_023265105.1 Acidobacteriota bacterium | reverse complement strand
CCGCTCGGCCTTGCTTGTGGCGACTTTCTGCTTAGTCAACGCTTTCAGCCGGGGCCCATTCCCGGCGCCTGTGCCTTCGCGCCTCACGGCGCTCGGCCTTGTTTGTGGCGACTCTCTGCTTAGTCAACGTTTTCGGCCGGGGCCCATTTCCGGCGCCTGTGCCTTCGCGGCATTTTCCTATGCGCGTGGGGCCCCATCCCCACTCGCTCGCGCGATGCGCTCGCTCGGGCCGCGGGCGCTCGCCGCTCGGCGTTGCTTGTGGCGACTTTCTGCTTAGTCAACCTCATTCCTTCGAGGCGGGACCGGGTCGTGACCGGCCGCACACAGCGGGTGGCAGCGCGCCAAACGTTTGGCGGCGAGCCAGCCGCCCCGTACCAAACCGTGCCGGGTCACCGCTTGGGCGGCATAATCCGCGCACGAGGGCAAGAACCGACAGGAACCCCTGAAATGGGGAGAAAACACCACTTTGTAGCCTCGAAGCAGCCAGAGGGCCAGACAAACGCCCGGCGAAATGTCATCGCGACTGGCGGAGGCGGCGTTCGAGAGTGCTGCGGTAATCGGCTTCAAGAACAGTCAGGGTGGCGTGAAGCAGCTCGCGTTTCGGTACGACGACCACATCGAAACCTGGCGCGATCTTATTATGACGGAACACCTCTCGTATCAACCGTTTAGCACGGTTCCTTCGGACCGCGCCACCGAGCTTTTTCGTGGCGGCTACTCCCAGCCGTCCGACATCAAGCTTATTGGGCAGGATGAAGAGCGTGCTGTAACGACCGTGGACGCGGGCACCCTGCTCATAAGCCTGTTGAAAATCTGCGCGACGCCGGATCCGCTCGCTGGGGCGCAGCTTCATAGCTCTCAGCTTGCAGCTTACACCTATCAGCTATGCCGAAACCGCGGAGCTGAAAGCTGGGAGCCGACAGCTGGGAGCTCACAGCTGACAGCTGATCGCTGACAGCTGATAGCTGACAGCTATTCACTACTGACAGTGAGCCGCTTGCGTCCTTTGGCGCGGCGCCGCTTGAGCACGAGGCGCCCATTCTTATTGCTCATGCGGACCAGAAATCCGTGGGTCCGCTTGCGATGCCGAGTGTTGGGCTGGAACGTGCGCTTTCCCTTCATGACATCCCTTCTGACCCCGCCAGCACAAAAGAACGAACTGTCAATGGTAGCGAACGCGTTCGGAAGGTGTCAATCGGAGTCGTTTGTGTTACAGTCGGCGTCCTTCCGGTTTCTTATCTCCGACCAAGCCGACGGCATATGCATTTGGTCTGTCCCCAGAGTTTTCCACACCTGTGGAAAAAACTGTGGAAATCGGCGGGATTCAACGGTCTATTGGACTTGCGGGCCGAATTGTCGGCAATCTTGACAGGGCGAAAGCCGGGAAGCCATGTCAAGACTGGACTCGCGGCGGGCTACAGCGGCTGAGGCCCAGTAATCTGGGCCTTGGCGATGGCGAAACCGGACGAAAGCTATTTTTAACCAAATAAATGAATCTCTGGGACGAAATCCTGGCGCGAATTGAAACCAAGGTCAACCGGCACAGCTTCTACACCTGGTTCAAGCCGACGACGTTTGTGGCTGAGGATCTGAAGACGGTCACGGTACGTGTGCCGAACCCGATGTTCAAAGAGTGGCTCACCAAGCATTACTCGGGCGTCATCAACGAAGCGATGGGCGAGATGAAAAAAGCAAATCTCACCGTCAAATTTGTCGGCGATGCGCAAGCCGAGGCGCTCGCCATTGCGCTCAGTCCGGATGAAGTCGCGGTGCTCGAGAACAGTTCGGTGGTGTCAACCACAGCGCCCGGCGTCGCGGGCCTCAATCCCCGCTACACATTCGACACCTTCATCGTCGGACCGTCCAATCAGTTCGCGCATGCGGCCTGCCGCGCGGTCGCCGAAGCGCCGTCGCGATCCTACAATCCTCTGTTCATCTACGGCGGCGTGGGCCTTGGCAAGACACACCTGATGCATGCTGTTGGGCAGTATGTGCTGCAACATAATCAAAATCTGAAGCTCACCTACATCTCATCCGAGCGGTTCATGAATGAGATGATCAACGCCCTCCGCTACGACCGGGTGATCGACTTTCGCGAGCGCTATCGATCGGTCGATGTGCTGCTGGTCGACGATGTCCAGTTTTTGGCCGGAAAAGAGGGAACCCAGAACGAATTTTTCCACACCTTCAACGCGTTGTACGACTCCCAGAAGCAGATCGTTCTCAGCAGCGATTGCCCACCTCAGGGAATTTCCGATCTCGAGGAGCGGCTGCAGTCGCGGTTCGAATGGGGACTGATTGCCGACATTCAACCACCGGATCTCGAGACGAAGGTAGCCATTCTCAAGAAGAAGGCTGAAGCCGAAACTATACCGCTGCCCGACAACGTCGCGATGTACATCGCCGGCAAGATCAAATCCAATATTCGGGAGTTGGAGGGATCGTTGATTCGTTTAATCGCATATGCGTCACTTACTGGGCAGGAAATCTCCTTGCCGCTGGCGCAGGAGGTATTGAAGAATATTCTCGATCATGAACAGAAGGCCGTCACGATCGAGATTATCCAGAAGTTCGTCGCCGACTACTACAATTTAAAGATGGTTGATTTGAAGTCGCGAAATAACTCAAAGTCGGTCGCCAAGCCACGTCAAATTGCTATGTATCTTTGCAAATTGTTGACGCACGCATCGCTACCAGAGATCGGCCGGAGCTTCGGCGGGAAGCATCATTCGACCGTCATCCACTCGATTCGAAAGGTAGAGGATCTCCGAAAAAGGGACGGAAATTTTAACACCCTGATCGGAAATTTTCTGGAGGGATTTCGCTAGAAAAACACTTTTGCACAGCCCTTCGTAAAGTGGGCTGTGGAGACCTAATTGGAGCTAGGAATGGGCCTCTACTGAGGTCTCGGTAGCGGGCTTTGAGAGCACAATTTTAACACAACCTAAATTATTCTAAAATAAGCGTTAACGCGTCTAGCTCGCTTTTCAACAGACCCTCTCTTCCTATATAATTTATTCATCTAGAATTTCCCCTCTCCTTAGGGAAATCGCGGGCCCCAAATTCCCCGCTTTTTGAGGTTAAAGACCACCATGGAACTTGTCGCCCGCAAGAACGACCTTCTGCGAGAACTGCAACTTTTTCAGGGAATAGTGGAGCGGAAGAACACCATTCCGATCCTCGCCAACGTGTTAATGGAAGCGAAGGGCGAGGAGGTGCGATTTCTTGCAACCGACCTGGAGGTAGGACTCCGCAGTAAATGCGCAGCATCGGTGGCTAAGAGTGGATCACTGACGCTGCCGGCTAAGAAATTTTACGAGATCATTAAATCCCTGCCCGAAACCGACATTCGCATCGAGGAAGACAAAGGGGGGGTCAAAGTTGCCGCCGATCGATTTGACTCACGGATGCAAACATTGCCACGCGAAGACTTTCCTACGCTGCCCGAGGGTGGCAACGCGCCGAAAGCCACGCTACCACGAAGCGGGCTGAAGGAAATGGTGGCAAAGACTCAGTTTGCGATCACCGGCGAAGATACGAGGTATTTTCTGAACGGTGCGTTGTTTGTCCTCTACCCGACGTCGATGAGCCTGGTCGCAACAGATGGTCATCGGCTGGCCCTCGTTACCGTCGCCAGAGAAGGACAGGCCGCAAACCGAGGAGCGGAGGCAGAAGAGGTGAGGGCTATTCTTCCGAAAAAAACGCTCGGTGAACTGGGGCGACTGCTCGCGGAAGGCGACGGAGATATCCGCTACGAGCGAGGCGAGAACCATCTCTTTTTTGAGGTCGGCGGACGGATGCTGATTTCGAGGATGATCGACGGACAATTTCCGGCCTACGAGCGCGTGATTCCGAAGGGCAACGACAAGCACATCGAGTTCGAGCGCGATCGGCTGACGAACGCCGTCAAACGAGTAGCGTTGTTGTCGAACGAGCGTTCGCGCGCGGTAAAGTTCCAGATTGAGAACGGCAAGGTTGAGGTGACGTCGAGCAGCCCCGATCTTGGCGAGGCGCACGAAACGCTTCCAGTAGACTACTCCGGTGAAGCGATGCAGATCTGCTTCAACGCGCAATATGTGCTCGATTTTCTGTCGGCCGTGGCGACCGACGTGGTGTCGCTCGATCTGAAAGACGAAGTGAGCCAGGCGGTGATGAAACCGGTTGGTGCCGAAGGGTACGACTACACCTACGTCATCATGCCGATGAGGGTATGAAATCACGGTCCGCCTGAAGGAGACACTACGACTGACGGCAGGCCTAAAGATCTGCGCCACGACTGTCAGTACGGACCTGTTAGTACGTAGTGTCCGGCTTTAGCCGGACCGTTGAGTGGGCACTTTACCTGGACTGCTAGCCGGACCATTGACTGAAGCGAACGGAAAAGCGCCTGCGGCCCGCGCGAGGATAGCGAGTCTTCGAGCGCCGCAGCGCGAGCGAGCGGGGGTGGGGCCCCGCGAGCATAGGAAAACGTGAATCACACGGACCGTACACAACCAACGCCCGGCCAGACGCCTGACGATCTGTCAGGCGTTCAGAAGGACGCTGTCTCTGGCAACAACGGGGACGGCGCGACGGCCGACGTACGCCCGGGAGTCGCGACGTCGGGGTCCGCCGAGGACTATGGTGCGGACAAAATCAAGGTCCTCGAGGGTCTTGAAGCTGTCCGCACTCGGCCGGCGATGTACATCGGGTCGACCGGGCCGTCCGGGTTGCACCACCTCGTCTACGAAGTGGTCGACAACTCCATTGACGAAGCGCTGGCGGGCTTCTGCGACCAGGTCAACGTCACCATCCATATCGACGGTTCAGTGACGGTCATCGACAACGGCCGCGGCATTCCGGTCGACCAGCACGCGAGCGGCAAGTCGGCCGCCGAAGTGGTGATGACCGTCCTCCACGCCGGCGGAAAGTTCGACAACGAGAGCTACAAAGTTTCGGGTGGTCTGCACGGCGTCGGCGTGTCGGTGGTCAACGCCCTGTCGGAAACGCTGGACCTCGAAATCTGGCGGAACGGTCAGGTGTACCAGCAAAGCTACGAGCGGGGCCATCCGACGAGGGATCTCGAGGCGACCGGCACGACGAAGCGGCGGGGCACGAAGGTCACCTTCAAGCCGGACACGCAAGTTTTCGAGACGACCGTCTTCAGCTTCGACACGCTCGCCCAGCGTTTGCGCGAACTGGCGTTCCTGAACGGCGGCATCCTCGTCACGCTGGACGATGAGCGCGACGGGAAGAGCCACAAGTTCCACTACGACGGCGGCATCGTCTCGTTCGTCCAGCATCTCAACACGAACAAGGTGCCGGTCAACGAGAAGCCGATTTTCATCCGCGGCGAGAAGGACGGCATCGACGCCGAGATCGCGCTGCAGTGGAACGACGGGTACGCGGAGACGATCTATACCTTCGCCAACAACATCAACACGCACGAAGGCGGCACGCACCTCTCGGGATTCCGCTCGGCGCTGACGCGAACGATCAACTCCTACGCCAGCAAGAACAATCTCGCGAAGGATCTCAAAGAAGGCATTACCGGCGACGACATTCGCGAAGGGCTGACGGGCGTGGTCAGCGTCAAGATTCCGCGCCCGCAGTTCGAGGGGCAGACCAAGACCAAGCTCGGCAACACCGAGGTCAAGGGCATTGTCGAGGCCATCGTCAACGACAAGCTCGGCGCCTACCTCGAAGAGAACCCAGGGGTGGCGCGGCGAATCCTCGGCAAGGCGGTCGACGCGGCGCGTGCGCGCGAAGCGGCGCGCAAGGCACGCGACCTCGTGCGCCGCAAAGGCGCGCTCGACAGCAGCTCGCTGCCCGGCAAGCTGGCCGATTGCCAGGAGCGCGATCCGGCGCTGTGCGAGCTGTACATCGTCGAGGGTGAATCGGCGGGCGGCTCGGCCAAGCAGGGCCGCGATCGGCGCTTCCAGGCCATCCTGCCGCTCAAGGGCAAGATCCTCAACGTCGAGAAAGCGCGGTTCGACAAGATGCTCGGCAGCGACGAGATCAAGACGATGATCGCGGCGCTCGGCTGCGGCATCGGCGCGGAGGATTTCGACCTCGCCAAGCTGCGCTATCACCGCATCATCATCATGACCGACGCGGACGTGGACGGCTCTCACATCCGCACGCTGCTCTTGACGTTCTTCTATCGCCAGCTTCCGTCGGTCGTTCAAGGCGGGTACGTCTACATCGCGCAGCCGCCACTCTTTCGCGTCAAGCGCGGCAAGTCGGAAAGCTACATCAAGGACGAGCGCGAGCTCGAAGCGTACCTGATCAAGCGTGCGGCCGAGGCGCGGAGCGTCCGGATTGCGGCGACGAAGACGGACATCTCCGGTCCCGAGCTCGAGAAGCTGCTGCACAAGATGATCGCTCATCAGAAGTTCCTGCACATGGTGGAGCGGCGCGGGCACCCGCGCGAGATCGTCGAGGCGCTGGTCGCCGCCGGCGCGGACCGTGAGTACTTCGCCGACAAGGACACGCTGGAAGGTCTGGCGCGGGCCCTCACAACGCCGATGCGCGCCGTGACGGTGCAGCGCGATGAAGAGCACAATCGGTATTTGCTGCAGGTCGAGGACCGATCCAACGGCTACCCGCGGCATCACACGATCGGCGTCGACTTCGTGACCGCGGGCGAATACCGGACGCTGCTGGCCAACCACCGGGATATCGCGGGTTTTGACGGCGACATCATCGTTACGGGCGCTGACGTGCCCGACGTGCCTGAGGGGGCCTCGGACGAGAGCGAGGCCAAGAAGGGGAAGGTCGTCGACGTCCACCTGCGCTCGATTGACGAGCTGGTCGACTATTTCATCGCAGCCGGCAAGAAGGGTGTCGCCATCAACCGCTACAAGGGGCTCGGCGAGATGAATCCCGAGCAGCTCTGGGAGACGACGATGAACCCCGCGGCCAGGACGCTCTTGCAAGTGCGGGCGGAAGATCACACGGAAGCGGATCTGATGTTCACTACGCTGATGGGCGACCAGGTCGAGCCGCGCCGCAAGTTCATCGAGGACAATGCGTTGGATGTCAAGAACCTTGACGTCTGAGGGATTGGGGATTTGGGATTGGGGATTGGTCGGAAGGAGCGCGTCCGAATCCCATAGCCCTACGAGTCCCTCCAAATCCCTAATCCCGAATCCCAAATCCCGACACAATGACTGACGTCGCCCTGCACCAGCACCCCGTCAACATCGAAGACGAAATGAAGCGGTCGTACATGGATTACGCCATGAGCGTAATCATTGGACGAGCGCTGCCCGACGCGCGCGACGGGCTGAAGCCTGCGCACCGCCGCGTGCTGTACGGCATGAAGACGATGGGGCTGTCGGCGACGCGCGGGTATCGCAAGTGCGCGAAGATCGTCGGCGAGGTGATGGGCAACTTTCATCCGCACGGCGACGCCTCGATCTACGACACGCTCGTCCGCATGGCGCAGGACTTCAACATGCGCTACCCGCTGGTCGATGGGCAGGGCAACTTCGGGTCGATCGACGGCGATCCGCCCGCGGCGATGCGGTACACCGAGGCGCGGCTCCAGGCGCTCAGCGACGACATGCAGGCCGATCTCGACAAAGAGACGGTCGACTTCGCGCCCAACTACGACGAGACGACCGACGAGCCAACCGTGCTGCCGGCGCCGTTCCCGAACCTGCTGGTCAACGGGTCGGCCGGCATCGCCGTCGGCATGGCGACCAACGTGCCGCCCCACAATCTGCGGGAGGTCGTCGACGGCTGCATCTGGATCATCGAGCACACACAGCTCCGCGGCCCCGCGGTTGCGAGTGTCGCGCAGGACATGGCGCAGGACGTGGCACCGCACGTACCGCCGGACGTAGCGCAGGACTTTAGCCCTGCACGCCCCGACGTTCGTCCCGCACACCCCGAAGGCCCGCTCTCGCGCGGCGAAAAACTCAAGCAGCTCATTCGCCTCATTCCCGGGCCCGACTTTCCCACCGCCGGCTACATCGTCGGCCGCGGCGGCATCGTTCAGGCCTACACGACCGGCCGGGGCTCGATCATGATGCGCGCGCGGTCGACGGTCGAGACCAGCAAGAAGGGCGACAAAGTTTCGATCGTCTTCACCGAGATTCCGTATCAGGTCAACAAAGCGAAGCTCATCGAGCGGATCGGGGAGCTGGTTGCCGAGAAAACGATCGAAGGCATTTCAGATCTGCGCGACGAGTCCGATCGCGAAGGCATGCGCATTGTCATCGAGCTGAAGCGCGGCGAGGTGCCCGAGGTCATTCTGAACAACCTCTACAAGCACACACCGCTGCAATCGAGCTTCGGCATCATCATGCTGGCCATCGTCGGCGGTCGGCCGAAGGTGATGAACCTGCTGGAGCTCGTCGAAAGCTTCGTCGAGTTCCGGCGCGAGGTGGTGCGGCGCCGCACCGACTTCGAGCTGCGGAAGGCCCAAGCGCGATATCACATCCTCGAGGGGCTGAAGACCGCGCTCGATCATCTCGACGCGGTGATCACGCTGATTCGCGCGTCGAAGGCGGTGCCCGAAGCGCGCGCCGGGTTGATGAGGGACTTCGGCCTGTCGCAGCTTCAGGCGCAGGCGATCCTCGACATGCAGCTGCAGCGGCTGACCGGCCTCGAGCGGCAGAAGATCCTCGACGAACTGGCCGAGCTGTTGAAGACGATCGAGCGATTGCGGGCCATTCTCGCCAGCGAGCCGCTGCTGATGCAGATGATCGTGGACGAGCTGCGGCAGGTCCGGACGAAGTACGGCGACGATCGCCGGACCGAAATCGTCGAAGGCGAGTCGGGCGAGCTGAGCATCGAGGATCTGATCGCCGAAGAGGACATGGCGATCACCGTCAGCAATACGGGGTACATCAAGCGGACGGCGATCTCGACCTACCGCAATCAGCGCCGCGGCGGCAAGGGCCGCATCGGCATGCGCACGCGGGAGGAAGATTTCGTCAGCCATTTGTTTGTCGCCTCGACCCACGCCTACATCATGATTTTTTCTGACCGCGGCCGCGCCTACTGGCTCAAGGTCCACGAGATTCCGGACGTCGGCCCCGGCGGCAAGGGCAAGTCGGTCGCCAACCTTGTCTCGATGGAAGAGGGCGAGAAGATTGCCGCGATGCTCGCAGTGAAGGAGTTCGAGGACGACAAGTTCATCGTGATGGGCTCGCGCCGCGGCGAGATCAAGAAGACGGCGCTGTCGGCGTTCAACAACCCGCGCGCCGGCGGCATCATCGCCATGCGCGTCGAGGAGGGTGATGCTGTCATTGCCGCCCAGGTCACCGACGGGAACGGCGAGATTTTCATCGGCACGCGCCGCGGCATGGCCATCCGCTTCCACGAGAGCGACGTGCGGCCGATAGGCAGAGTGGCTTACGGCGTTCACGGCATCGCGCTGCGCGACGACGATGCCGTGGTGGCGATGGAGGTCGTGGGTCCGGGGGGAACGCTGCTGACCGTCACTGAAAATGGGTACGGCAAGCGCACGGAGCTCGACGAATACCGGCTGCAGTCAAGAGGCGGCATCGGGGTCATCAACATCGCCACGTCGCTGCGCAACGGGCAGGTCGTCGGCGTCGCGTACGTCCAGGAGGGCGACGAGCTGCTGCTTATCACGCAGCAGGGCATGATCCTGCGGATGCAGACCGACGACATGCGCGCGATCAGCCGCGCGACGCGAGGGGTGCGGTTGATCGATATCGAAGGCGACGATAAGGTCGTGTCCATCGCGCGCCTGGTCGAGAAAGAGGAGGAGGGGGAGTGACCCTGGAATTTGGTGATCTGGTAATTGGGTGATCTGGTAATTGGGTAGTGGGAGTGGCCGATCACCACATTTCACCGGCATCAAAGAGACGCAGGGCTCAAGTCCTATGCCACGAGTACTCCTGCACCGTCCTCGTGGCGGAGTGCTCGTAGCGCAGGACTGTGGCCCTGCCCGGCCGTCCTCGTAGCGGAGTGCTCGTAGCGCAGGACTGTAGCCCTGCCCGGCCGTCCTTGTGGCGGAGTGCTCGTAGCGCAGGACTGTGGCCCTGCCCGGCCGTCCTCGTAGCGCGGTGCTCGTAGCGCAGGACTGTAGCCCTGCTGGGCCTCCTCGTGGCGCAGTGCTCGTAGCGCAGGACGCGGGACTTTTAATCCTGCGATCCTGGCCGCTGAAGCGTTTCCGCGGCTTCGACGCTGGTCACAACCCAGTCGCCATCCTGTTTCGCCATCGAAAAGTTCGCCTCGCGCGCGTCGAGCGTCGGCTCACTGGTGCGCGCGTCGTGGCCCGACACTTTGGCCGTGAGGTAGACCCGCGCGCTCGTCGCTTGCTGCCCGAGCGTGACCTGGACGTCGACGAACTCGATGGTCCATCCACCGGGCGGGGGCGTCCAGGCGCCGATCAACCCCAGCAACGCGTCGCGCGACGTAATCTCGGGTCCGGAGGCGCCCGCGCGGACCCGCACATCCTGCGCAAAGTAGTGACGAAGCTCGGCGACACGAGTCACGCGACCGAGGTCGCCGTCGTTGGCGGGAACGGAGAGTGTTTTCGCGAGGCCGCCAAGACGGTTTTTGATCGCGCGCTCCGGACTGGGCCACCACTGGTAGATAAGAAAGGCGATCGCCACAAAGGACACCAAGGACACAAAGACCAGTTTTATCTTCATGTCCTTGGCACCCTTCGTGTCCCCTGTGCGATCAGAAAAGCATCTTTCCGACGATGCGATCGCGGGTCGCGCGCCCGAAATCGTGGTTCTCCATCGCCATCACTCGATTGTCGCCGATCACAAGATATTCATCGTCGCCGAGCGTGAAGGCGGGCAGATTCCACGGCGCCTTGTAGACCACGGTCGGCTCGATCAGCGGCACGCTGTCCACGATCACCACGCCCATCGCGATCTCGACGCGCTCTCGCGGCAGCCCGACGATCCGCTTCACGTACAGCACGCGCGGGCCGGCCATGCGGATGGCGACGACGTCCCCGCGCGCCGGCTCGCGCCACCAGAGCGCCGCGCGGTTGGCAAAGTTGAGCATGCCGTCGCGATAGGTGGGAAGCATGCTGATGCCCTGCAGCCGAACCGGCAGCAGGACGTACCCGAAGACGACCACAGCGGTAACGACGAGCACCGCGGCGCGAAGCAGCGAGAGGCGAGCGTTGGAGCCGAAGAGCAGGCGTTTCATGCGGGCGGACCTGAAGGTCCGCACTACTTAGTGTCGGTCAGTCGTAGAGCGGGACTTTAGTCCTGCGATGGTTACCGATGTGTCCGGCCGTTCAACGGTCCGGCCAAAGCCGGACACTACGTACTGGAGATCTCATGCCGGCTCGAGGCGGGCGTATTTGGCGCGCAGCGTCTTCTTGCCGACCGCGGCGAACCGGACGACGAGCTTCGTGTCGTCGTCCAGCGTCTCGACGCTGATCACGCTGCCGACGCCGAACTGCGGATGCCGCACGCGCATGCCGGGGCGCAGGGCGAGCCCCGTCGACTGGTCCTCATCCTCGTACGAATAGATCGGTTCGTTTTCGTGCGCGCGGCCGCCACGCCGACCGCGGCCGTACGGATTGGTTCGAAACTCGTAATGCGGGAAATTCCCCTGGTAGGCCGACGGCGAATAGGCGGGCATGACGCGGTCGACCAGGTCCGCCGGCACCTCGGCGATAAACCGCGACGGCTCGCTCGCCTGGTACTCGCCGAAGATGCGCCGCCGTGCGGCGCCGGTCAGCACAAGCTGCCGCCGCGCGCGGGTCATGCCGACATAGCACAACCGGCGTTCCTCCTCCAACTCTTCCTCATCGTCGCTCGATCGCGAATGCGGGAACAATCCTTCTTCGAGGCCGGCGAGAATGACGACGGGGAACTCCAGGCCTTTGGCGCTGTGAAGCGTCATCAGCCAGATGCGCGCGTCGCGCGAGCCCTGCTCCTCGTCGGCGTCCGACAACAGCGACAGCCGATCGACGAAGGCGCCGAGCGAGGGTTCCAGCTCGCGGCCTTCGTATTCCCGCGCGGCCGACACCAGTTCCGCGAGGTTTTCGATGCGCGCTTCGGCGTCCTCGCTGCGTTCTTCGCGGAGGTCCTGCAAGTAACCGCTCTGATCGAGCATCTTGCCGATGGCCGTCGACACCGACTCGCGCCGGGCGAGGTCGGTCAGGTTCACGATCAGATCGCGAAACGCGGTGAGCGACGCCGACGCACGCGCCGGCAACGCGCGATCCTCGAGACCGCGCACGAGCCGCGCCCACAGCGAATTGGCCAGCGCCGCCGGCGGCAGTCCGGCGACCGCCTCCATCACGGCTTTGCCGATGCCTCGCGCCGGCACGTTGATCACCCGCCGCAGGCTCACATCGTCGTGCGGGTTGATGACGAGGCGCATGTACGCCAGCGCGTCCTTGATTTCCTTGCGCTCGTAGAACCGGACGCCGCCGACGACCTTGTAGGCAAGCCCTTCGCGCATCAGCGCGTCTTCGATCGTCCGCGACTGCGCGTTCGTCCGATACAGCACCGCGACTATCTCCTCGACGTCGCTCGAAAGCGCCGCGCGCGCGGTGCGCGTGATGAAGTCGGCTTCCTCGAGCTCGTCGCCGGCCCGAAAGTAGACGATGCGCTCGCCGCCTTGGCGATCGGTCCAGAGACGCTTGTCCTTGCGGTTGCGGTTCTCTCTGATGACCGCCGACGCGGCGTCGAGGATGATCTGGGTCGAACGGTAGTTGCGCTCGAGCTTGACGATCGTCACCTCGGGAAAATCGCGCTCGAAGTCGAGGATGTTTCGCAGGTCGGCACCGCGCCATTTGTAGATGGACTGATCGGGATCGCCGACGACGCAGAGATTGCGGTGAATTTCGGCGAGGTGGCAAATCAGGAGGTACTGCGGCCGGTTGGTGTCCTGGTATTCGTCGACCATCACGAACCGGAACTGCCCGGCGTACTTGGCGCGGACCTTCGGCGACTGCTCGAAGAGCTCGACGGCCCGGAGCAGCAGGTCGTCGAAATCGAGCGCGTTCGACTCCTTCAAGGCGTTCATGTAGTACGCGTACACCCTTGCGATCTGCTGGTCGCGCCCGTTCCAGCCGGCCGCGGAGGCCGCGACCGCGTCCGGTCCCTCCATCCGGTTCTTCGCGTGACTGATGCGCGCCAACGCCGCACGCGGCTGCACGAAGCCGTCGTCGATCTGCAGCTCCTTGAGCGCCTGCTTGACCACCGTGAGCTGATCCGATGAGTCGTAGATGACGAAATCGCGCGAGAGGCCGATGGCCGGCGCTTCGCGGCGCAGCAGGCGGGCGCAGAGCGAATGAAAGGTTGACACCCACAGGCGGCTGCAGTCGGCTCCGAGCAGCGCCTCGACGCGCGCCCGCATCTCTTCGGACGCCTTGTTCGTGAACGTGACGGCGAGAACTTCCTCAGGGCTGGCGTGGCCGTCGCCGACGAGGTACGCGATGCGGCTGGTGATGACGCGCGTTTTGCCCGAGCCCGCGCCGGCGAGGATGAGCAGCGGGCCGTTGGTGTGGAGGACCGCCTGGCGTTGTTCGGGATTGAGGGAGTCCAGGAAGTGCATGGGGTTTGGGATTGGGGATTGGGGATTAGGGATTGGGGATTCGGGATCGCGCGGGTCTAGTCCCGACGAATCCCACCCAATCCCCAATCCCACCCAATCCCCAATCCCGAATCCCCAATCCCTATTCTACAGTGACCGACTTCGCCAGATTACGCGGCTGATCGACATCGCAGCCGCGGCGCACCGCGATGTCGTACGCGAGGAGCTGAAGCGGAACCACCATGAGGATTGGTGTCAGCCACTCGGGCGCGGGCGGCAGCTCGAGCACGAAATCGCGCGAGCGGTCCAGAATGGACCTGAGGGTGTCGTCGCCGCGCGTCGTGAGGGCGACCACCGACCCGCCGCGCGCCTTCACTTCCTGCATGGTGCCGACCATCTTCTCGAACACGTGATCGTGCGGCGCGAGCGTCACGATGGGCATCCGCTCGTCGATCAGCGCGATCGGTCCGTGCTTCATCTCGCCGGCCGGATAGCCTTCGGCGTGAATGTAGGAGATTTCCTTCAGCTTCAGCGCGCCTTCGAGCGCGATCGGGTAGTTGATACCGCGACCGAGGTACAAAAAATCCGTGTGCGCGTGGAATCGTGCCGCGATTTCTTCGACCTCCGGTGCCAGCTTGAACGTCTGCTCGAGGAGCTGCGGAAGTTGCAGCAACGCGTCGACATGCGATCTGGACGCTTCGGGCGAGAGCGTCCCGCGCACCTGACCGAGCCGCAGCGCCAGCAGATACAGCGCGACAAGCTGCGAGGTAAACGCTTTGGTGGAGGCGACCCCGATCTCGGGACCGGCGTGCGTGTAGATGGTGCCGTCGGTTTCGCGCGTCGCCATGCTGCCGACGACGTTGCAGATGGAAATGCTGCAGGCGCCCTGCCGCCGGGCCTCGCGCAGCGCCGCGAGCGTGTCGGCCGTCTCGCCCGACTGGGTAATCACCACGGCCAGCGTGTTCGGTGCGACGATGGGGCTGCGGTAGCGAAATTCGGATCCGTAGTCCACTTCGACGGCGACACGCGCCAGCTTCTCGATCATGAACTTGCCGACAAGCCCCGCGTGCCACGATGTGCCGCACGCGAGGATCGTGATCTTCTGGACGGCGCGCAGCTGCTCGTCGCCGATCTTCATTTCTTCGAGGAACACCGTGCCGGTGTCCTGCGACACCCGGCCGAGAATCGTCTCGCGCACGGCCGCCGGCTGCTCGAAGATCTCCTTGAGCATGAAGTGCTTGTAGCCCGCCTTTTCGGCCATGATCGAATCCCACAGGACGCGCTGCGTGGCTTTGGAGACCGGACGGCCGAAGAAGTCGGTGAACGACACGCCCGTGCGCGTGACGACGGCCATCTCCTCGTCGCCGAGAAACACGACGTCGTGCGTGTGGCTCAGAATGGCCGGGATGTCCGAGGCGACGAAAAACTCGCCGTCGCCCAGGCCGACAACGATGGGCGGCCCATTTCTGACGGCGACGATTTTTTCGGGATCGTCGGCCGAGATGAGCACCAGTGCGAACAGGCCGCGCATCAGCAACAGCGCCCGCCGCACGGCGTTCTCGAGGCCGTCGTTTTTCGTCTCGCGCTCGACGAGGTGCGCGACGATCTCGGTGTCGGTCTCGGTCGCGAACGTGTGGCCCTGGCGCTGAAGCTCGCGCTTGAGATCGAGATAGTTCTCGATGATGCCGTTATGCACGACGACGATCTTGCCCGTGCAGTCGCGGTGCGGGTGGGCGTTCTCTTCGGTCGGCCGGCCGTGGGTCGCCCAACGCGTATGGCCGACCCCGTATTCGCCGGCGATCGGATGCAAGGTGATCACGTCTTCGAGTCGCGACAGCTTGCCGGCGCTCCGGCGCAGCTCCATCACCCCGTCGTGGACGACGGCGACGCCCGCCGAATCGTAGCCGCGATATTCGAGCCGCCGCAACCCGTCGATGAGGACCGGCACGACTTCCTTGGGTCCGATGTATCCGATAATCCCGCACATTTCTTACTCCGCTCGCCGGGGCCCCACCCCCGGCTCGCTCCAAGACCTCGCGCTCGAGCGTAGACTCTCGCGCTCGGATGAGGGCCGCAGGCGTCCTGCGAAACCCTAATCCCCAATCCCGAATCCCTAATCCCTACTAGTCTTCTTCTTCTTCTCCACCCATCCCTCGATATTGCGCTGCGGGCCGGCGCTGACCGCGAGCGCCCCGGGCGGCACGTTCTCGCGGATGGTCGCCCCGCTGCCGACATAGGCGTCCTTGCCGATCGTGACCGGCGCCACGAGCTGCGAGTCGCTGCCAATGAACGCGCCATCTTCGATAATAGTCGGCTTCTTCGACACGCCGTCGTAATTGCAGGTGATCGTGCCGGCGCCGACGTTCACCTTGGCGCCAATCGTCGCGTCGCCGAGATACGCCAGGTGCATCGACTTCGATCCGGTGCCCAGCACCGTGTTTTTCAGCTCGACGAAATTTCCAACGCGAGCGCCCTCGCGCAGATCGGTCCCTGTGCGCAAATGGGCGAACGGCCCGACGGTCGCGCCGCTGGCGACCTTCGCGTTCGTGATCACGCAGTGGTTGTGAATCGTGACTCGGTCGCCGATGCGCGAGTCGACAATCCGCACGCCGCTGTGGATGTCACAACCGCCGCCAATCGTCGTCTTGCCTTCGAGCGCGACGCCGGGGTGAATCACGGTGTCGGCGCCCACCACGACGTCGCGATCGATGTAGGTCGTCGCTGGATCTTCAATGGTGACGCCCGCGGCCATCAGCTCGGCAGTCTTTTTCTGTCTCACGATGCGGCTCACTTCCGCCAGTTCGGCGAGGCTGTTGATCCCACGAATCTCGTCGGGACGTGAAACGGTCAAAGTCTCGACACCACGTCCCCGGTCACGGTAGATGGCCACGAGATCCGGCAGGTAATATTCCGCCTGCGCGTTCTCCGCGGCGACGCCTCTCACCGACTGGAACAAACCCTCGAGTGCAAAGGCGTAAATGCCTGAATTGATCTCGTGGATGTCCCGTTCCGCCGGGCTTGCGTCGCCCTCCTCAACAATACGTGCAATCCGCTCGCCGGACCTGACAATTCGACCGTAGCCCTGCGGGCGCTCGACAACCGCCGTGATGACCGTCGCCGCGGCGCCGGTGGCGACGTGCCGATCCAGCAGGTTTTCAAGCGTTTCCGCGGAGAGAAGCGGGACGTCGGCCGACAGCAGCAGGACGACGCCCCTGGCGTCTCGCAGCACCGGCTCGGTCCTCAGCAGCGCGTCGGCGGTCCCTCGCTGTGGCTCCTGCACCACAAACGTGAGACCGGATTGGCCCGAAAGCGCAGCCCTGAGCGCGTCCGCCTGGTGACCCACGACGATGGTGGTCGACCGCGGGTGGAGCGACGCGGCGGCTGCAAGGACATGCTGGATCATCGGCACGCCGGCGACGCGATGCAGCACCTTCGGCCGAGCCGATTTCATGCGGGTTCCCTTGCCCGCCGCGAGAATGACGACGTGCACGTCAGACATCTTCGGTGTCAGTCGTTAGACTGCCCCAATTATCGCCTATCGCGTGGAACGTGCTCGGGGCGGGCGCCGGCGATCGGCGTGTCGGGCGGGCGAGGTCTCGAAGGTCGTGCGGAAGGCCTCGTCGGCCCGAAGCGGTTCGAGGTCCGGATCGCGTTGGGCGAGCGCACGGTTTTCCGGATTGAGCGCGATCGCGCGCTCCAGGTGCGCGATCGATTCGGCGTGCTCGCCGCGCTGCGCGTGCGCGACCGCGAGCATGTAGAGCGCGTGATCGTTGTCGGGGTCCTCGTCGCGCACGAGATGCAAGTGGGCGATCGCTTGATCGTACCGGCCGGTGTTGATGGCGAGTGTCGAGGCGTAGAGGCGTTCTTCGACCGTGTGCGGCGCCGCTTCGCGAGACGTGGCCTGGCGCCGGCAGACGTTGAGGTACAACCGCACGCGTTCGTGCAGCTCTTTTTCTTCGGGGTACTGACGCAACACCGATTCGAACAGGTCGCCGGCGCCCTGGTAATCGTGGCGCTGCAACGCCTCGAGGCCGCGTTCGTACAACGCGACCGCTTCGAAGTAGGTCGATCGGCGCTCCGGCGCGGCCTGCAATGGCCCAGGTGCGCCCGGAGAGGCGTCGGTGCGACCGTCGGCGCCCCTCACGCTGCTCACGGGCCGAGCAGGACGGGTGGACGGCGAGGGGGCGTGTAGCTTGTTTGGTCTGGGCGGCTGCGGCCGCTGCTTCGCCATGAAACTCCTACGCACGCCAGGCGGGGAGCGGGCGTTTCGCGCCGAAGGCGGGGGTAAGGTACCAGAAGCCATTCGAGCGGTCAAGCCGTGGCGCCTGGTTCCTACCGAGGCGTCCGGATAGATATGGTCATTCACCCAACTTTCTGGCCCGCTCGATGGCCTCATAGACCTCGTTTGTTCGCCGCTGATGTCGACGAGCCAGAACGTTGAGCGCTCGCCTTCGTGGCAGCGAGGATAATTTTGTCAATTCACCAAATTCACGCATTAGATCCGAGTCTGAAGTTGTAGTAGGCAGTTCAATATTTGTTGAATGACCAACATCTACGACCACTGTGTACTCGCCCTTGGGCTCATTAAGGCGGGCTTGAACCTCAGAAATTGGTCCAACGACCAATTCTTCGTGAGTTTTCGTGAGCTCCCGGCACAGGACTACAGGCTTATCGCCCACAAGGAGACGAAGTTGATCGAGAGTTTCCCTGATTCGATGAGGAGCCTCAAAAAAAACGACCGTTCGGCCCGCATCGCGTAGCGAGTGAAACCACTCGCTACGGTCTTGTGACCTAATCGGTGGGAAACCGAGAAAGGTAAAGGTGTCGCTCGGCAGGCCCGATGCGGCCAGAGCCGCCATCACGGCGCTCGGGCCAGGAACGGACTCGATGCGGACGCCTGCGTCGAGGGCGGCGCGAATCAGCCGCTGGCCCGGATCGGACACGGCGGGCGTTCCCGCGTCCGAGACGAGCGCGATGTTGTCGCCGCCGACAAGTCGCGCGACGAGCGACGGGGTTTTCCTGGTTTCGTTGTGCTCGTGAAGGCTTGTGGTCGGCGTCGCAATGGCGTAGCGGGCGAGCAGGTGCGCGGTCCGGCGCGTGTCTTCAGCCGCGATCAGCGCCACCTCGCCCAACACTCGCAACGCCCGCGCAGTGATGTCTTCGAGGTTGCCGATCGGCGTGGCGACCACGAACAGCGTCCCAGGCATTTGGGAAGAAGTGGAGAGACTCTTTTATTGTACCATTGGTCCGGCTCAAAGCCGGACGCCCCGTACACAGCTCAGGCCGGACGCTACGTACCGCGTGAATCGGTCCGGGTCAGGCCGGACGCCCCGTACACAACTCGAGCCGGACGTCACGTATCGACATGATCGTCTCCGAACCGCTGCCGCACTTCATCGACGACCTGCTGGGGTACCTGCACGAGAGGCACCCCACGCATGCCACGCTCGACGGCGTCCATACACACGACGACCTGCTGGAGGACCTGCGGCAGGACAGCATTGAAAGCGAAACGCGCGCGCTTGCCGGCTACCTTCGTCGTCTGGACGAAATTCACCTGGAAGGGTTGACCCCTACCGAACGCCTCGAGCACAAAATGCTCGCGTCGAACATTCGTGCGCGGATGTTCGAGCTCGAAGAGATTCGAACCTGGGACAAGAATCCGCAGTACTACTCGGACATTCTCGCGTCCAGCATGGCCGGCCAGACGCTCTTCAGCCACGCGCCGGCGGCGGAACGCGCGCGCCGGGTGCTGTCGAAGCTGCGGCAGACGCCGCGGCTCATCCAGGCCGCGCGCGAGAACATCAAGGAGCCGCCGGGTATTTTCGTCAAGGTCGGCATCGAAACCACGCGCGGCGCGTTGAAATTCATTGAAGAAGAATTGCCTCGTGCTTTTTCCAGTCTCGACGATTTACACCTGCTGGGCGACCTTGCCGACGCGCAGACGGAAGCGTCGCAGGCCATCGGTTCCTACATCGAGTACCTCGAAACCGACCTCGCGCCGCGCGCACGCGGCTCGTTCCGCCTTGGGCGCGAGAAGTTCGAGCAGAAGCTGAAGCTCGACGAGGGTGTCTCGATTCCCCTCGAGCGGCTGCTCGCCATCGCCACACGCGAGCTGAAGGCCACCCAGGAGGCGTTCAGGAGACTCGCCGGCCGCATGGACGGCGGCGATCCGATGGAGACCTGGGCGCGCACGAAAGCCGATCATCCGCAGCCGGGCGACCTCGTCGCCGTCGCCCGCGAACAACTCGACGAGCTGGCGACGTTTCTCGAGCGCGAGGCAATCATTACGCTGCCCACCAGCGAACCGATCACCGTGGCACCGACCCCAGAATTTTTTCGGTGGTCGTTCGCGAGCATGTGGACGCCCGGGCCGTTCGAAACCAAACCGGCGCGTGCCTACTATTACCTGACCGATGTCGATCCGTCGTGGCCGCCGGAACGGCAGGACGAATATCTTCGCGATTACAACTATCCGACGCTGTGGTCGATTTCAATCCACGAGGTGTATCCCGGGCACTTCCTCCACTATCAACACCTGCGCCGGGTCCAATCCAAGGTGCGGAAGTCGACGATGTTCGCGCCGGCGTCGTTTGTCGAAGGATGGGCGCACTACTGCGAGGAGATGATGGTCGAGGCGGGCTTCGGCCGGCAGCAGTACGGCATCAAGCTCGGACAGTTGGCCGAGGCCCTCATCCGCCTCGCGCGTTTCATCGTCTGCATCAAGCTGCACGCCGACGACATGTCGGTCGAGCAGGGGATGCGCTTCTTTCGTGACGAAGCGTTCATGGAAGAGACGAGCGCACGCCGCGAAGCCGAGCGCGGCACGTTCGATCCGACGTATCTGGTCTACAGCGTCGGCAAGCTGATGCTGCTGAAACTGCGGGAGGACTGCCGCCAGCAACAAGGCAAGGCGTTTTCGCTGCGGTCGTTCCACGACACGCTGCTTGGCAACGGCACCGCGCCGTTCTGGTTGCATCGACAATTGATGCTCGGCGGCGAGGGCGGCGACTTGCTGGAATAGACATCATTGTCGATTGTCGATCTGGTAATTGTCGATTTATTGGCTGATTGAATCGCCAAACAAATCGACAATTAAATCGACAATTGACAATTGCCAGATCGACAATTGTCAGGTACACCATGCCTCTGTACGAATACCAGTGCGACGCGTGCCGTCACCGTTTCGAGCTCATCCAGAAGTTTTCGGATCCGCCGGCGGAGAAATGTCCGTCGTGCGGCGGAACGGTCCATAAGCTGCAGTCGGCGCCTGCGATTCAGTTCAAGGGCGCCGGGTTTTACATCACGGATTACGCGACGAAAGAGCACACGGCCGCCGCGAAGGCCGACAGCGACTCGCACGATGCTGCCGCCGGAGGCAAGCAAGACGGTCAAGCCGAAGGCAAGCAAGGCAGTCAAGAAGGAAGCAAGGACAAGGCTGCCAAGAGCGGCACGCCGGACAAGAGCTCCGCGGCAAGCGACGCCGCTCCATCCAGCCCGTCGACGGCCTCGACGGGTTCATCCTCGACGAAGAAGTCTTCAGACAGATAGACCGTGGCCACGAAGGCACGAAATCACGAAGAAGAAGCATTTTCTCGTGTCTTCAGTTAGTAGCTATCAGCTATCAGCTATAAGCCTTCAGCCCGGATCGGTGCTGACAGTTGAGGGCTGAGAGTCTGTGAAGAAATCGGTTAACCGCCGAGACCGCAGAGACCGCGGAGAAGAAAATCCTAAGGATTCTCGGCGAACTCTGCGTGCTCTGCGGTAAAACGTCGCATTTTTTCACACGCTCTGAGAGCTGAGGTGCGTGGTACGTGGCGTCCGGCCTTTAGCCGGACCTATCGTTTTGTGGCCGGGGTTTGCAAGTCGAGCGAAGCGAGGTAGGCCAGAAACTTGTCGGCGAGGTCCGGCCGCCGCAGTGCGAAATAGACGACCGCCTTGAGAAAGCCGAGCTTGTTGCCGGTGTCGTGCCGGACGCCTTTGATTTCGCAGGCGTAGATGGGGCGCGACCGCAACAGCTCGCGGAGCCCGTTGGTCAGCTGGATTTCGCCCGTCCGATCGCGTTTCGTCGCGGCCAACACGGGGAAGATATCCGGCGTCAGGACGTAGCGCCCGATGATGGCCAGGTCGGAGGGCGCTTCCTCGCGCGGCGGCTTCTCGACGAGATCCCGCACCTGATAAACGCCCGGCCCCAGATGCACGCTCGGCTCGACATCGATGACGCCGTAGTTGGAGATCTCGTCGCGCGGCACGCGCTCGACGGCGAGGACAGGACCGCCGACGCTGGCGAACACATCGGTGAGCTGCTTGATCGCCGGCGGATCCGCGTCGATCACATCGTCGCCAAGGATGACCGCGAAAGGCTCGTTGCCGACGAGCTCGCGCGCGACCAGCACCGCGTGGCCCAGGCCGAGCGGCTCGCCCTGACGGACGTACGCGAAGTTGATCATGTTCGAGATCTTGCGGACCTCGGCGAGCTGATCGCGACGGCCCCGCGCTTCGAGAAACGTTTCGAGCTCCACCGAGACGTCGAAGTGATCTTCGATGGCGTTCTTGCCGCGGCCGGTCACCAGGATGATGTTGTCCACGCCCGCGGCGACCGCTTCTTCGACGCCGTACTGGATGATCGGCTTGTCGACGAGCGGCAGCATTTCCTTGGGCTGGGCTTTGGTGGCGGGCAGAAACCGCGTGCCGAGACCGGCGGCGGGGAAGACAGCTTTGCGAACGACAGGTGCCACGAGCCGATCGTAGCAGAGGACTCGGCTGTCGCGCGAATGTACAATGGGGCCCCACGACCGCCAACCCATGAGGTAGCATGCTCGACGCCACGTTCGTTCGCGACCACGTCGAGGAAGTGCGGGCCGGGCTCAGAAACCGGGGCCTCGACGCCGACAAGGCGCTCGAAGAGATTGCGACGCTCGAAAGCGCGCGGCGGCGGATCATTCCCGAGCTCGAAGGGCTGAAGCGCCTTCAGAACACGTCAGGCGACGAGATCGCGAGGGCCAAGCGGCAGGGACAGGACACGACGCCCGTGCAGGAGGCCAACCGCGCGCGCGCGCAGCAAATCAAGCAGCTCAGCGTTCAGCTCGACTCGATCGAGGGGCAGCGGAACAGGGCGCTTCTCATGCTGCCCAACCTGCCGCACGCCAGTGTGCCGGTTGGGACGAACGCCGCCGCAAACCAAGAGGTGCGGCGTCATGGTGAGCCGCGCGCGTTCGACTTTGAGCCAAAGCCGCACTGGGATCTTGGGACCGCGCTGGGCATCATCGACTTCGAACGCGCGACGCGCATCGCCGGCGCGCGCTTTTCGGTGCTGACCGGCGCCGGGGCGCGGCTGTCGCGCGCGCTCATCAATTTCATGCTGGACCTGCATACGCGCGAGCACGGGTATCGCGAGATTGAGCCGCCGTTTCTGGTCAACAGCGCGGCGCTCATCGGTACCGGCAACCTGCCGAAGTTCGAGTCCGATCTGTTCAAGATCGCCGGCGAGTGGGATCTGTATCTCGTCCCGACCGCCGAGGTGCCTCTGACGAACATGCATCGGGGCGAGATTCTCGACGGCCGCGAGCTGCCGATCCGCTATACGGCCTACACGCCGTGTTTTCGCAGCGAAGCCGGATCGTACGGACAGGATGTGCGCGGCCTCATTCGCCAACACCAGTTCGACAAAGTGGAGCTGGTGAAGTTGACGACGCCCGAGCAGTCGTACGACGAGCTCGAGCTGTTGACGGCGAACGCGGAAGACGTCTTGCGGCGTCTCGAGCTGCCGCACCGAACCGTGGCGCTCTGCACAGGCGACCTGGGGTTTGCCTCGGCTCAGACGTACGACATCGAGGTGTGGCTGCCGAGCCAGAAGACGTATCGCGAGATCTCCTCGTGCAGCAACACCGAAGCGTTTCAGGCGCGCCGCGCGAACATCAAGTTTCGTGCCGGCGGCACGGGGAAAGCGGAGTTCGTCCACACGCTGAACGGATCGGGCCTGGCGGTCGGCCGCACGCTGGTCGCGATCCTCGAGAATTATCAGCAGCAGGACGGGTCGGTGGCGATCCCGAGCGCGCTCAGGTCCTACATGGACGGTCGAGAGGTGATTGAGGCGGGGCCGTCGAATAGGAGAAATGCTGAAGGCTAAGGGCTGAATGCTCAGTTCGCGATCGCCGATGCGGAGGAGTGGACGAGTGGTCGGCGTACCATTCACGTAAACCAGTTACTGCGGTAGTAAGCCCTCGATTTGCAACTGCTTACGTTACCGACGACTAACAGCGGTACCGGCCTTGCTAAGACCAGATGAAACCGGGCGGTGTGGATGTTGGAGGAACTGATGCGTTCGAAGTCATTGCTAGGATCCACGCTCGCGCTCGCCGGTGTCGTTGTGATGTGGAGTTGCGGAGGCGGCGGTTCCACTTTGGCAGGCGGCGGAACGACCTCCACGCTGATGGCGCCCACCTCGCCAGGTGCCAGCCTGAAACCGAAGGATGAGGACCCGGCTCCGATGCCCGATCCCGTACCCGATCCGAACGTTGATCCGGCGCCTGGTCCGGGCGCTGATCCGGTGCCTGATCCGAACGCGCTGACCATCAACATCGTCGGTTCGTTCGGCAGCGCGGCGTTTGTCCCGAATCCCATTCAGGCGGCGGTCGGCAACATGATCGTCTGGAAGAACAACGACAGAACACTACATCACATCGTCCTCGACGACGGGTCCGAAGTCGGTGATGTCCCGCCAGACGCGTCGAGCGCGCCCATGCCATTGAGAAGCGCGGCAGTCACGTATTACTGCACCATTCATCCGACGATGGTCGGAATCATCGGCGACGCGTCGGCACTCCCACCGCCGCCATCGGTGCCGGCACCACCGCCGGACGACTACTATGGTGGCTACTCGGTTCACCCGCGCCGGGCTCGGTAGCCTCTTCTAGTGGCTCGTGGCTGGTTCGTTCGACTCGCGCTCGAATTTCCGCGAGATCGGGATGAAGACGAGCGCCGTCAACGTCATGATGACCGCGAGCAGTCCGAAGTAGGATGCGGGCTTCAGCCCTTTCTCGTAGAACGGCGCGAAGATCAGGCCGAGCGAGTCGCCGGCAAAGACCATCATGTGGAAGGCCGCGGTCACCACGCTTTTCGTTCCCGGCGCGGCCTGCCGGTAGGCGAACTCGAGCCCGACCGGGCTGATGCAAAGTTCGGCGAGCGTGACGACGAAGGTCGCAAGGACCACCCACCAGACGGTCACCATGACTCCGTTGCGGGCCAGCCATGCGGCATAGGCCATGATCACGGAAGTCACCACCACGATCCCGTAGCCGACGAGCATCTTGCGGGTGTCGGCGACCTCGCGGCCGCCGCGGCGTTTCTTCGCGGTGTTCCAGATGTAGTTGAACACCGGCGTCAGCAAGACGATGAAGACCGGGTTGAGGGCCTGCATCTGGTTCGACGTCAGCCCGACGTTTCCGAACAGATGGAGATCGGTGTGGGACTGGGCGAAGTAGATCCAGGTGTCCGCGTTCTGGTCGTAGATGAGCCAGAAGACGGCGATGGCGCCGAAGACGCCGGCGATGCGGATCAAAGTGCGCCGCTCCGCGTCGCGCTGCTCGGCAGTCTTTGGCGGCCGCGCGGCGCGCACGTCCTCGCTCGGATACCAGCGCTTGCCGAACGCGAAGGCGCCGAACGCAACCGCCATCAGGACCGCCGGGATCATCAGCGCCAGGCCGTAGCGCCCGTCCTGCGCTTCCACGACCAACGGCAGAGTGAACGAGCTCAGGGCGGCGCCGATGTTCACGGCCGCGTAGAAGAAGCTGAACGCCTCGTTCAGGAGCGCCTCCTTCTTCTCGGCGTCGTAGATCTGGCCCATCAGGACGCTGGTGTTCGGCTTGATCGCGCCGGAGCCGAAGGCGAGCAGCAGGAGCGCGACGAAAAGGCCCGTCTTGTTTTGGAGGCCGCCGAGGATGATGTGTCCGAGGATGTAGGGGAGCGAGTAGTAGAGGATCGTCTTGTACCGGCCCAGGTACTTCTCTGCCACCCATCCGCCGAAGAACGGCGTCAGATAGCAGGTGGCCATGAAGGCCTTCATCACCGTCGTGCCGGCGGCCTCGCTGAACCGCAGCACGTCGATCATGTAGAGAGCGAGCAAGGTCCGCATGCCGTAATAGCTCGCGCGCTCCGCGAGCTCGCCCGAGAAGACGAACCAGAACCCGATCGGGTGCTGGCCCAGCCTCGTGAAGGGATTCGTGCTGGGAATGAACTCCGACGTCTCGTCGGCAGCGACTGCGCGGCTCATCGGCGCCCGAGGATAGCAGAAGAGAACGGGGGCATCCGCACAACGAAGTCTGACAATACCATGAGCCTCAACTCCGAGAACAGCTGGGCAGGATGGTTCACATGCCGCCGTGTTCGAGTCCGCGCCGCCGCTGCCTTCCGCGGTTGGCAGTCCCTGCACCGACAAAGATCTCGTCAAGTCCGTGCGCGCAAGCCGCTTGCATTCGATCAGGCGTGAGCGTCCGATCCTGTGGCATGCGCGCCGCATTTCGAATGACATCGGTGACCGCTCCGAACTGATCGCGTTGAAGCCGTTCAACGGTTGCCGCAGTTTTTGCCGGCAGCGAGGGCCGGACGTGGTCCAGCCACAGCGCCCTGAGCGCCGGCAGCTCGCGCCCAAAGAGATCGAGCGTGTCGTGGATGTATAGAGCGTCCTGCGCCCGTTTGTCCGGGGCTCGGTGCTTGTGGATGAGCAGCTTCTGAGCGATGAAGCTCACCGGGTTTGGCAACATCACGTCGACCGCCCTTGTGACTGGTATCCCGTTCTCTGGTGTGACGCGGACGGCCCACGTTTTGGTGAGCAGCAGATCGAGATGCCGCAGTTTTTGAGCCGTAATGCCCGCCTTGACGACTGTGACGTCCGCCGATCCGTCTCGCTTCAGACCGTCTCCGTACAAGGGGACAAGAAATTCCGCGTAGAACCCTCCGTCATCTGTGCCACGCGTGTACTGCGTCACTGGCGGAGTGTGTTCTCCGAAAAGTTCTCGCTCGAAGCCGGCCTTCTTCAGTGCGGCATTGATGTCGCCGACGAGTGGAACCGTCGAAGCGAACGCCACGTCCGCGTCTTTCGTGCGCAGTGGAGCGTACGCCGGTGGGTGAGCCAGAGGATGAAGGCGATGCAGCCGGTGAGCCCAGCCGCCGACGATGACCAGATGCCCCAGCCATGGACGCAATGCGTCGAGTAGGAGTGCAATGCTGTTGAAATCATCCATGGGCGGGCTTCCCCATGATGATCGGATTGAGCACACGTCGTCGGATGAGGTCGGCCTGCTCCGCTCCTCGTGAAGGATGCCCGGAGACATCGAGCCACACCTGAATAGCGTCGCAGACGGCCATTCCGCCCGGGCGCACAATCCCGCGAAATACTGATTGTGGCGAAGGCGCTTGGCGGAAGATCACATCGGGTAGTTCTCCCGGCGCAGCCAGTGCGAGGTTCTTCCACGCGGCGATGTTGGCCGGCTGCAACCGCTGCACGTACACGTGTGGCGGTACACCCTGGACAAAACCGAGATGCAGAGCGTCGGCGGCCGCAAACAACGCCAGACAGGCACGACCACTCTGAAGCACGCGTCGCAACTCTTCTTTCGGATCGCCGCGCAGGAGAAATTGCATCGGGATCTCGTTGGCGATGCGTAGCGCGGCCGCCTGCCATCGTCGAAATAGATCCTCACGACGCACGAGGTGCAGGTACGGGCTGGACTCGTGAAGGTAGCCCTCGCGCTGAAGCTGATGCAGCAACCGAAACGCGCTCATTACCGAGACATTCGCCGCCCTCGCCAGTTGTGACGCATTTCGGTACCGCCCGCGGGGTGCGCCAAGCAGCTCGTCGGGTAGTTCTGGCGCCAACAGAACCTTTAGCATCCACTGGTTCAAGTCGGAGAAAAGGTGCGCTTGTTCGGAGGGTTTACTCGACGGTCGAGCGAGCAGGGGAAGCATCTCGGCATTTAGTTCTTCGAGATGAGGTCCTCGGAACAGACTCAGGCCCCCGAAGTCGATGACGCCTGCTGCAGCATCCGGTGCGTATTCTTCGGCGAACTTCAGAATCTGTTCAGCGACCCGCGGAGCGATCTTCGGTGCGGCGACCACGGCAAGGGGTGCGCGATTCCCAGCCGCACGTGAGGCTTGTAGACAAGCTTGTGACCAGAGAGGGATGAGACGGTCGCTTCTTCCTTCAGCTCCGGCTTTGATCTCGACCGCGTACGAAACCCCCTTGCGGCTCACAAGCAGATCGGGACGGTGCGCGTCTCGACTGATAGGCTGCTGGATGACCTTCCAGCCTGCTTTCTTGAAAAGCCTCGCGACCTCAGCCTCGACCTGATGACCGCGCCGATCCGCGTCAGATTGCTCGAAAAGTTGTGAATTCGCCATGAGTGTTCCTATTCGCCGCGGATCCCACGGCCACGGTAATTAACATGGCCATGGGAATTAACATGGCCATGTTAGCATCGCTTACGGCTTGATTCAAGCCCAGCTTGGCTGCCATTGACAGGCTTCTGGTATCGCACTGTCCGAAAACTCCGCCGAACCGTCAGGCCGCTCGGTAGTAGTACCGGAGCAGCCCGCCGAGCCCGGTGCGAAAGCGAACCGCGGCGGTCGGTGGCTCTGTGGGTCGCCTCTGAAGTCGCCGAGCACGAAGATGATCTGATCGGATGTGGCGATTGGCGCTGTTCCGCTGACGAACGCCGGCATCACCATCTCGTTCGAGCTGTAGACCGCAATCGGTTCACCCTCCGGCAGCCCCGATGCGCGAGCGAAATGCCGTACACGGACGACGTGGCGAATGGCTGCGGTCGCGCCCGTCGGCACGTAATCCGCACTTGCATCCGCGTTATTCGTGGTTGTCTTTAGCTTGACGATTCGCCGGCAACGTGCAGCCTGACATGTTCGGCCGCCTCGCCGTTCGACGGCAAGTGGGCGGGGACGTTCATCAGGCCGACTTGTGGGACATCACGGGGTTCAAAACCCGACGGTGACTAACGGTTCTGTCGAACTCCCTAGCAGCAGTCAGGTCGTGATGTGGCGCTTGTGTTCGCTTTTGTCCGCTTGTCGACACCAGATGCACGGACGCCACGCGCGTGATGACCTGGCAGCGGACGTGCTCATCTCGAATGAGGACTGGCTCACGCCCGACTGCCTCGCTGTCGGTCGGGCGACGGTATCAAGACCTTACAACGGAGCACGGGAGGCCGGTCGGTTAATTCGCGAACTCTAAGGGAGAAGCCATATGGTGAGGGCGGCTCGATTTCTACTTCCGTGTGCGGTACTGGTCCTTGGTGTGAGCGTCGCGGGTTGTGGAAACTCAAACCCGGCGACCTCTCCTACGCTCACTCCGGCTCCGACGCCCACACCCGCCGCGGCAACATTTACTCTCGGTGGGCTGCTCACAGATGGGACGTCCGGTGGCATTCTGCCGGGTATCGATGTCCTGATCATGGCGAATGGGGCAAATCAGAAAACGGACTCTACCGGCCACTACGCTTTCACCGGCATTTCAAATGGGACGTTCACTGTTCAGTACTCGGCGGTGAGTTACGTGACTCAGACCGTGACTGTGACTGTCGCCGGGAATACCACTCAGAACATCGTCCTGCAGCGGGCTCCGTAGCGCACCCCATCGGGTGGCCGAGGGAGGAGCTAGCGCTAGCCACAGCAGGTTATCGCGTTGGCTTGTTGGGACGATTTAGGAGGCGTGCGAGTCTAGCGGCGGTGCTTCGAAGGAATCGGACGGAACTGGTGCGTTCGGTGTGAGCGTTCACCTAAGGTTTGGCCTTCCCGACAGCGGCATCCCGTATCCGATCGTTAAAATGGTTCTCTTCCGACGGCGCACAGATCTCCTCGAAAATTGCCACTTTCCCACGCACGAAGGTGATCTTGTCGCCCACCCAGGGCTTCGTGTATGTCTTCGGATCAGTGAGGGTCATGACCAGCTCCAAGGTGTCGGCATCCACGCGTCGGTAGCGCTCCTCGAGGTGCATCTGGTCACTGTGCGGGTTACCGAAATGATCGAGCCAGGTTCTTTCGTCATAACCAGTCGACTCAACAACGAATATGTCTCCCTCCCACCTGCCAACCGAGTATCCGTTCCAAGCCGCATCCGGATTCTTCGGAAGTGCTCGCCCATCCGTCCAGATGGTGCGCCACAAGTCATGAAACTGCATGTGCTGCAGCATCCTGTCAGGAGTCTGGACGAACTCAAATGGTCTGAGATTCGCCGCCCATAGATCGCGTGGATAACCCAACGGTTCGCACTCCGAAATTGGGTCATTCCCCTCCCCCGGGGGCACGGATCTGGGGCCATAGCTGACCCGTGTGGCGTCGAACTTCGCCTTCCCCCAAGGCGTCATCGGAGGGGGATACGCGTCTGACCCCATTTGCGGCGGGACATTCGGAGCGATCTTTATGGGTTTGTCGTTCAGGGAGTGCCTTTCGAAATATCCTGATCTTGTAGGCATCGACCAAACTGCGGACAGGTCATGAGCGTTGAAGGGCTTGGGATCTGAGAGGCCCTTGGGTAGTTCCTCCGGTTTCCACGTGCCTGGCGCGTATCCTTTCGTGCCATACGTCTGTCCGAACATGACCGACGGGCACGCCAGCAGTGCCAACAGCACGACGATCGAGGACCGATAGCGATCTCGCATTGTGGAACTCCTGGCGCTAGCAACCCAAGGTACTACCCTCGCCTCGCACGTCGAGCTACAATCAACGCTTGGGTTTTCCTGAAGGAGGGTTTATGCGCGGAGTGATGCTGTTCGTTGCCGGGGGGACGGTCGGCTTGGCCGTGCAGGTCGCGGTGGCACAACGTGGGAACACGGGCGTCGTGATGATGAACCACGTCGCCGTCAGCGTAGCGAGTATCCCGGAGGCCGTGACCCACTACACGCAGAAGATGGGCTACAAGGAGGCGTTTCGCGTCACCGCTGAGAATGGACAGCCCACGATCGTGTACATGCAAATCAGCAAGAACACCTTTCTCGAGCTGAACCAGGCGACGCCAGAGCGTCCGCAAGGGTTCACACATTACGGATTGCACGTGGAGAATGCGGCGGCGGCTGTGGCGATGTTCAAGGAGCGCGGCCTCACGGTGAGCGGACCGAACGTGAGCGCCGGGACGAAAGCGATCCTCGCCAATATCACGGATCCATACATGGGGCGCATCGAGCTTCTCGAGCTCACGCCCACCTCGCTGCATCAACGGGCCATTCAAACCTGGAAGTGACCACCGTCCAGAACGGAATAAATTGTGGTTGTTGACGGCTACCGAGTAACAGCGTAGCGTTGAATCGATATTGAGTCCTTCAATGAGCGCGAGGAGGCAGGTATGCTGAAAAGCGCAGCGGCGCTTGTCGTCGTCGGAATCATGTCTACGCCGGTGGCGCGCCTGTCCGCGCATCATTCGTTCGCTGCGGAATTCGATGCGACCAAGCCGATCACCTTGCGTGGCACGGTCACGAAGATCGAACGAACCAATCCTCACGGATGGCTCTACCTCGATGTGATGGAGCCGAATGGCGCCGTCAACAACTGGGCGATCGAAACCAACGCTCCGGCGGCGTTGGCAAGACGAGGAATGACGAAAGAGACGCTGGCCATCGGAACGGAAGTGAAGATTGAAGGGTTTCGAGCGAAGGACGGTTCGAGGATGGTCAACGGAACCACTCTCACATTCCCGGACGGTCGGGACTTGTTTGTCGGTTCGACGACGACAGACTCGCCTTATAAGTAATGAGGCTGGCTGGGGGGCGCACGATGAAGCGTCATTGGCACGCACGATCACTGGCAACTGCCACCATCGGCATACTCTCGTGTTGCCTGCCGGCACACTCACTCTCCGCGCAGGGAATTGATGAATCGTCGCTCCGGTTTAGCGCTGATGGCGGAAAGGTTCCGGCACCTGGCGGCAGGGAGTCGGGAGGACCAGCGCCGCGACTGTCGGACGGTACGCCGAACCTCGGAAGAATTGAGATTGGGAAGGGCGTGTGGCTTCCCAAGGAATTCACGAATTTTTTGGACATCCTGGTAGACCCACCGAAGACGCAAGGGATTCCGTTCCAACCGTGGGCCAGAGCCCTGCGGGAGTACCGCTACAAAGTCACCGCGGCCAGTGAAGAGCCTGGATCGTTCTGCCTTCCCCTTCCTGGGCCGCAGCCGTTCATGAGGGGGGGCGTGCACCCGATCGAATTCATTCAGCTTCCCGAACAGAAGCGCATCCTGCAGCTGATGGAATTCCCAGGCCACGTGTGGCGCGAGATCTTCCTGGATGGACGTGCGCACCCGCCGAAAGCGGTTCTCGAAGACTCCCCGACCTTCATGGGACATTCGGTCGGCCGCTGGGAGGGCG
>JAHFUJ010000229.1:4847-7686 GCA_023265105.1 Acidobacteriota bacterium | reverse complement strand
AACCACCAACGCCGCCGCCGCGCTGACGCTCGCGACGAGCGCCGACACGCCGTACACGCCGAAGATACTCGCCAACTGCGCGATCGGCAGCATCGTCACCTGGCTGTACCCGAGGAGCACCCACGGGAACCCGGTGAACAGATGCGTGCGGCCGAGCTCGGTCGTCACCCAGACGAGCGGCGCGGTCATCAACGCCTGCGGGCCGAGCGAGAAGACGAGGCGCCGCGTCACGATGGCGAAGATCGCCGGAAACAACGCCATGTAGGCGATGAGCGTCGCGTTCACGAGCACGGCAACCCAACCCTGCAGGCCGCCGTAGACGGTCATCACGCGCGTAATCCAGTACAGCGTGCCGGCGAAGTAGACCGCGCCGGTGGTCAGTCCGAGCGCGAAGGCGCGCATTAGGGTCAGGGATTGGGGATTGGGGATTGGGGATTGGGGATTGAGGAGAGCGCCTGCGGCGCGGCCCGAGAGCGCGACCAGCAATGGCGCGAGCGCAATCCAGGCAAACGCGGGATGGCCGAACTTCGGAAAGCTCAGCGCGAGCAGAACGCCGGATGCGGCCGCAAGCGCGAAGTCGTAGGCACGCGAGGACAAGTCGCGTTCAGTTTACTTGAAGATCGTCGATCTCCTCGGCGAGGCGCCGGAAGAAATCGGCGGCGAGCTTGCGCGCGGTCGCCTCGATGACGCGCGATCCGGCGCTGCGATCGCCACCCGGAATCTGCTATACTCCGCGGCACTCCCGGCAAGGTGTGATCGCCATTCTTCCCGGCTCCGTCTCCGACCTCCAGCACCGCCTCGCCGACCAACACTACGTGGCGGACCGTGGCCTGGCCGTTTCACTTTTTCTGGCGCTCCGCCTGAAACGCCCGCTGTTCCTCGAAGGCGAGGCCGGCGTGGGCAAGACCGCGCTTGCCGGAGCGGTGGCGGCCGCGCTCGGCACCGATCTGATTCGTCTCCAATGCTATGAGGGCCTCGATGTCGGTCACGCTCTATACGAATGGGACTACGCGCGCCAGCTCCTCGAGCTGCGCATTCTCGACGCGACCCACACGCTCGATCGGGAAAGTGCGCGGCGCGAGCTCTACAGCGAGGCCTTTCTGATCAAGCGCCCGCTGCTTCAGGCGATCGATCCTCTACGCACGCGTCCGGCCGTCCTGCTGATCGACGAAATCGATCGGGCCGACGAGGAGTTCGAAGGATTCCTCCTCGAGCTGCTCGCGGAATTCCAGATCACCATCCCCGAGCTTGGGACCGTGCGGGCAACAGAGCCACCGCTGGTCGTCCTCACCTCCAATCGCACGCGCGAGGTCCATGACGCGCTCAAACGCCGGTGCCTTTATCAGTGGATTGATTACCCGTCGTTCGAGAAAGAACTGGCCATCGTTCGCGAGCACGTTCCCGAGGCGTCGGCGCGGCTGGCGGAGCGAGTGACGGCCATGGTACAGGAGCTGCGAGCGGCAGACCTGTACAAAGTGCCCGGCGTGTCCGAGACCATCGACTGGGTGACCGCGCTCGCCGCGCTCGACCGGGACACGCTCGATGCGGACGCGATCGACGAGACGCTCGGCGTCGTACTGAAAGCAAAGGAAGATCTCGAGGAGCTCCGGGGACGCCGGGCGGCGGAGCTGCTCGATCGCGCGATCGCACGAAGCGCGTCAAGGACGTGAAACCAGAGCTGGGCCGATGTCCCGTCTCCTCGACAACCTGCTGATGTTCGGCCGCGTCCTGCGGCGCGCAGGGATCGACACCCATCCTGGTCGTTTACTGGACGTCATTGAGGCACTCGGGCATGTGAATCTCGGCGCACGCGACGAGGTGTATCACACATGCCGTGCGCTCCTCGTCCATCGCCAGGAACAGATCGCGATCTTCGACCGGGCGTTCGCAGCCTTCTGGCGCGCACACCACGACGGAAAGGTCCGAAGCGGCCCGCCGTCCGACCAGTCGCGCGTTTCCGGGGTCGAGATCGAGGACGTCCTCGCACCCGAGGAGTTCAACGCAACCTCTGGAGTCGACGAGGCAGAGGGCAACGCGCCGACGGCGGAAAAAGGCCTGAAGACCTGGAGCGACCTTGGCGCCCTTGCCGACAAGGACTTCGGCGCGTTCACGACGGACGAAATAGTCGAGGCGCGCGCCGCGCTGTCTCGTCTCGTCTGGAATCCTGGCGAACGCCGATCTCGGCGGTGGGTTCGGGGGCGTGGCTCGCGGGTCGATCTTCGACGCGCGATCGCCGAAAGCCTCCGCACCGGCGGCGATGTGGTGAAGCTGGCGCGACGGACACGACGCGTGCGCCCACGGCCTCTCGTGCTCCTGTGCGACGTGAGCGGTTCCATGGAGCGCTATTCGCGCATGCTCCTGCACTTCGCACACGCCGTGACGCGGCGCCACCGCCGAGTCGAGACGTTCCTCTTCTCCACCGAGCTCACGCGAATCACGAGGCAGCTCCGCATGCCGCGACCGGACGCTGCACTCGCGGCGGTGTCTCGGTCGGTGCCGGACTGGTCGGGAGGGACGCGGATTGGCCGAGCCGTCAAAGAGCTCCATCAACGATGGGGCCGCTGCGCCCTGCACGGCGCTCCTGTGGTCCTCCTCATATCCGATGGTTGGGATCGCGGGGACCCAGGGGAGCTAGGCGACCAGATCGCGCGGCTCCAGAGAAGCTGCCATCGGCTGGTGTGGCTGAACCCTCTCATCGGCACGGCCGACTACGCGCCGTTGACTCGCGGACTTCGAGCGGCGCTGCCGTTTGTGGACGATTTCCTGCCGGCGCGAACGCTGACCAATCTCGCGGACCTGGCGACGCACTTGAACACGCTCGGGGTATCACGGTCCGGCT
>JAHFUJ010000229.1:0-4747 GCA_023265105.1 Acidobacteriota bacterium | reverse complement strand
GGCTCATACACGTTCAACGCTCCGCCGGATCGTGTGTGGGCGCTGCTCATGGATCCCGCCGTGCTCTCGTCCTGTATTCCGGGGTGCGAGCGATTCGAACCAGAGGGTGACGACCGCTATCACGTGGCGCTCACGGTCGGTCTCGCGTCGATCACTGGAAGGTACAGCGGCACGATCGTCCTCACCGACAAGATCCCACACACATCGTACCGTCTTGTGGCGGAAGGCGAGGGCCGGCCCGGGTTCGTGAAGGGCAGTTCAGCGATCGCCCTTCGGGCCGAAGGGATGACGACCGCCGTGGACGTGACGGGAACGGTGCAGACCGGCGGTCCAATCGCCCGGGTCGGTCAGCGGCTGATCGGCAGCGTGGCGAAGATGATGCTCGATCGATTCTTCGCGTGCCTGCAGGCGAAGCTGGCTTGACCACGCGACGCGACGTACAACGCAGAGGTCGCAGAGCACGCAGAAGATCTCACCTGGGCTTTTTCTGCGAGCTCAGCGCGCTCTGCGTTGATCGTCGTATTCTGGCCCTTACTGAATCCGCGCCAACGCGCGCGACATCGCCCCCTTCAGGGCGCGTTCGGTGAAGACGGGAATCATCGCGCGCCGATACTCCTGGCTCGCATGGATGTCGGAGTTGACGTCCTCAAGCAAAGCGCCGGCGAGCCGCGCGGCGGCCTCGATGTTGGGCATGGACAGCGCCTTCCCGGCGAGCGCCTCCTCCACGTCCTTCAGGCGAGTGGCATACGAGCTCGCGCCGGTCAGTCCGATTCGTGCCGACCGAATCACTCCGTTGTTCACGTCCAGAGCGACCGCGACCCCGACGATGGCGAAGTGTGACGCGCGCTGATGGAGCTTGGCGTAGGCGGCTGACCTTACGGGATTGAACTGCACGCCGGCAATAATTTCGTCCGCGGCCAGATCGACGGTGAACAACCCGCGAAAAAAGTCGTGCGCGTGCACCATCCGCCAGCCCTTCGGACCCTTCACGTGGATTTCGGCGTCGAGCGCCAGCATGACCGCCGGGTAGTCGGCGGCGGGATCAGCGTGGGCCAGACTGCCGCCGAGCGTGCCGCGATTGCGGACCTGCGGATCGCCGATCTCTGCTGCGGCCTCGGCCACCATGGGGCACACCTGCTGCAGCAGCGCAGATGAGGCCACGTCGTGGTGGGACGTGCCGGCGCCGATCTCGATCTTGTCGCCTTTCGTGCGAATACCGGACAGGCCCGGGATGCGGGCGATGTCGATCAGCACTTTGGGCTCGCTCAGACGAAGCTTCATGAGCGGGACCAGACTGTGACCGCCGGCGATGAACTTCCCTTCGCCGTTGGTCGCGCGAAGCTTCGCGAGCGCGTCGTCGAGCGACATGGCCCGGCTGTACTCGAACGGCGTCGAGATCACGACTGGCCTCCCTGCCCTTGATGAATGATGCGCCACAGCTTTTCGGGCCGAAGCATCATGTCGATGTGTTTCACACCGAACTCGCTGAGCGCGTCTACAACGGCCGCAACGATGCACGGGGTCGAGCCGAGGGTGCCGGCTTCGCCGACGCCTTTGGCGCCCAGCGGGTTCAGGGGCGTCGGCGTCACGGTGGCGTCGAGCTCGAAGCGCGGGAAATCGCCGGCGCGCGGGATCGCGTAGTCCATGAACGAGCCGGTCAGCAACTGACCGTCTTCGTTGTAGACCACTTCTTCAATCATGGCCTGCCCGATGCCCTGGGCGAGGCCACCGTGAATCTGCCCTTCGACGATCAGCGGATTGATGAGATGTCCCGCGTCGTCGACGGCCACCAGCTTCAGGAGCGTTGGCTCGCCCGTCTGCCGGTCGATCTCGACCATCGAGATGTGGCAGCCGAACGGGTACGTGTTGTTCGCCGGCTCGAAGAAGGCTTCGTCACTCAAGCCGGGCTCGAGGCCCTCAGGGAGCGGGACCGGCCTGTAGGCGTAACCGGCCACGCTTGCGAAGGACTTTCCAGATGCGGGCGATCCCTTCACCGAGATCATTCCGTTCTGGAACACCAAATCGTCCTCGTGCGCCTCGAGGAGCGCGGCGGCAAACTTCGCCATCTTGGACTTCACTTTGGCGCCCGCCATGTGCACCGCAGTACCGCCCACGGCCTGCGACCGGCTGCCAAAGGTGCCAATGCCCTGCTTCACGACGCCGGTGTCGCCATGAAGGATCGTGATGTGTTCGAGCGGCACGCCGAACTGGTCGGCGAGCATTTGCGCAAAGGTCGTTTCATTGCCTTGACCGTGCGGGGACGCACCGGTGGTAGCGCTGATTCGGCCGTCCCGCTCGATCGTCACCTGCGAATGCTCCCAGCCACCGGTCGGTAGCGTGGAAGACGGACCAACGCCACAGACCTCGACGTACATCGACAGTCCGAGACCGACCAGCCGTCCCTGGGCGCGAGCGGCGTCGCGCTCAGTCTTCAGACGGTCCCACTGGGCGTTTTTCAGAGCGAGGTCGAGCGCTTTCTCGTAGTCGCCCGAGTCGTACACCGCGCCCATCTGGGTCGCGAACGGAAACTGATGCGGCTTGATGAAGTTTTTTCGGCGGAGCTCAGCCGGATCCATCTTCAATTCACGCGCGAGCATGTCCATCGCGCGCTCGACGAAGTACGTCGCTTCGGGGCGGCCGGCGCCGCGATAGGCATCGGTCGGCGTCTTGTTGGTGAACACTTCAGTGAGCGTGGCACGGATCGCCGGAATGTTGTAGGTCGCGCTCGCCATCAACATCGTCAGCGTCGGGATGGCGGCCGTGAGCAGCATGTTGTAGGCGCCGATATCGGCGATCAGCCGAAGCTTCAGACCGAGCACGGTGCCATCGCTTTTCGCCGCGAGGTCCACGTAGCCGAGGATGTCGCGACCGTGCGTCGTGGCCACGAACGCTTCCGAGCGGTCTTCCGACCACTTCACGGGAATGCCGAGATGTTTTGAGATCGCGGCGGCGACGTACTCTTCTCCGTAGATGTTGATCTTGGACCCAAAACCGCCGCCCACTTCAGGAGCGATCGCTCGGACCTGATCCTGGCCCAATCCGGTCAACGCGGCGATAAACGTCCGGAGGATGTGCGGATTCTGCGTGGACGACCAGATCGTCATCGAGCCTTTGCCCGGCTCGTAGTGTGCGACCACGCCTCTCGGCTCCATCGTCGTCGGCGCGAGCCGCTGGTTCACCATCCGCTGCGAGATGACGACGTCGGCCTTGGCGAACGCCTCGTTGATCGCGGAGTCGTCGACGGAGCCGGAGGCGCTTACACCGGTGCCGCTCGGAACCAGCGCCACGGCAAGGTTGTTCGGAAAGGCGGGATGAATGACCGTCGGCTTCCCCGTCATCGCCAGTTCGGGATCCACGACGGCTGGCAGCGTTTCATAAGAAACGACGATGGCGTCAGCAGCGTCTCGAGCGACGTACCGATCGCTCGCCACGACGACGGCGACGGGCTCGCCCCCGTAGCGGACCGTGTCCACGGCGACCGCACGATGCTCCGGCGAAGGGAACGGCGTGCCGATCGGCATGGGCGCCAGCAGTTCGGCGATCTCGGCGCCGGTAAAGACGGCTTCGACGCCGTCCATCACCTTCGCGGCACGCGTATCGATGGAGCGGATACGTCCGTGCGCCACATCGCTCCGCTTGAAGGCCAGGTGCTGCATGCCCACGAGGGCGATGTCGTCGACGTAGGTGGCGCGGCCCTGAATGAGACGAGGATCCTCGCGCCGCTTGACGCGTTGGCCCACGAGCTTCGGCAACACGGGAGGCGCGGCCATGGTTTACCTCTTGTTCGCGGCGTACTGAATGGCGTTGACGACGTGCTGATAGCCGGTGCAGCGACAGAAGTTGCCAGAGAGACCCTCGCGTATCTCCCGCTCCGACGGCGTCGGATTGTCCTTCAGCAGCGTCACGGCGGCCATGATCATCCCCGGCGTGCAGTAGCCGCATTGAAGGCCGTGCTCCTCCCAGAAGCCTACCTGCAGTGGATGCAGAGTGCCGTCAGACGCCAGGCCTTCGATCGTGGTGATCTCTGAACCGTCGGCCTGGACCGCGAAGATCGTGCAGGACTTCGCGCTCCGGCCGTCGATGAGGACAGTGCAGGCGCCGCACTGACTGGTGTCGCAGCCGATGTGCGTGCCCGTCAGGCGTAGGTGTTCGCGAAGGAAATGAACGAGGAGCACGCGAGGGTCAACGCTTCCCTTGCGAACCTTGCCGTTGACCGTCATCGAAACGTGAGCCATGGGCTTGTCCTTCTCGCGGCGAAGCGCGCCCTAGCTTGCCTCCACTGACGCACGTGGTGTCCGGCTTCCGCCTTCGCATGAAGCTTCGGCGGACTCGCCGTAGCCCAGGCGGAGGCGGTTAGCCGGACCTCTTGGGACGATGGGCGCTCATACTTGATGAAAAACTCGACGCTGTCAAGCTTGGATCGCAGGCTTGGATCGCAGGCCGGATCGTCGTGGTACGTGGCGTCCGGCCTTTAGCCGGACCATCGGTTCGCGGACCCTCGGTACGTAGTGTCCGCCTTTAGGCGGACCGTCAGTACGTAGTGTCCGCCTTCAGCGGCCCACGCGACGCGTCGCGACACATCGCACCAGGAACTGACCTCCACACAGGTCAGTTCCTTAGGAGTCGGACCGTCGGTACGTAGTGTCCGCCTTTAGGCGGACCGTGGTGCGCAGGTCTTTAGACCTGCGCCTCTTGAGCCGCGTGCTTTGCGCGTATGCACGCTGGTGCCGATCGATTCGTTGACCCG
>JAHFUJ010000023.1:17749-32183 GCA_023265105.1 Acidobacteriota bacterium | reverse complement strand
TTGTTGATGCGCGACATCAACTGGCCGGTCGTGCGCATCGCGTAAAAGCCGGCCGACTGGCCGAGAATGTGCCGGTACAGCGCGCTCCGGACGTCGGTCACGACGCGCTGCCCGACGTCGGCCATCAAATAGGACGAGACGTACGAGCCGACCCCTTTCAGGAAGTAGACGCCGACGATCGCCCAGGCTGTCGTCGCGAGGCTCTGCTGGTTCGGTAAGACACTGTCGAAGATCGGCTTGACGAGCGCGGCGAGGCCCGCCGATCCCACCGCGTACACGAGCATCCCGGTGACCGCACACCCGAGGCGGAAGCGGTACGGTCTCGCGTAAGCGAACAGACGTTTCAGTGGATGCGTCACTCTGTGAACCGGTACTTGACCAACACCCATAACGCGACGATCCCGTCGCGCCATGTGATTTTCTTCCCCTCGGCATAGCCGCGACCCTCGTACGTGATCGGCATCTCGTACACGCGGTAGCCCCGCTTGAAGATCTTGGCCGTCAGCTCCGGCTCGATGCCGAACCCATTGGACCGCAGCGTGAAGGAGCGCAGCACCTCCGCGCGCATGACCTTGAAGCAGGTCTCCATGTCCGACAGGATGGTGTTGTACAGCACGTTGGTCACCAACGTGAGCAGCTTGTTGCCGAGATAGTGCGTAAACAGGAAGACGCGGTGCCGCCCAAGGAAGCGCGAGCCGTAGACGACGTCGGCGCGGCCGTCGCAAATCAGCTCGATGAGCGCCGGATATTCCTCCGGCGAGTACTCGAGGTCGGCATCCTGAATCACCACGATGTCGCCGGTCACGCGCGCGAAACCGGCGCGAAGCGCCGATCCTTTTCCACCGTTGTGCGCCTGCAGCACGAGCACAAATCCGAGCTCCCGCTGCAGCGTCTGCAGCGCCTGGCGCGTGCCGTCGGTCGACCCGTCATCGACAACGACCAGCTCGATCCGCAGCGGCACGGCGAGCACGCGACGAACGATTTCCTCGATCGTGTCGCGCTCGTTGTAGGCCGGCATCACGACCGACACCACCGGGTTGACGATCGCGGCGGACGCTCGACCGTTCATGCGCGGGCGTACCCATGCGGGTGCGCCCGGTGCCACGCCCACGCCGTGCGGACAATGGAGTCGAGATCCGAAAATCGCGGCTGCCACCGCAATTCCGACTGCGCCTTCTGCGGCGCCGCGCACAGAACCGCGGGATCGCCAGGACGCCTCGGCGCGAGCGCCCATGGAACCTTCCGGCCGCTGACGCGCTCGACCGCGTCGATGACCTCGCGCACCGAGTGCGGACGTCCCGTGCCGAGGTTGTAGGCGCTCGACGTGCCCGTGTCGACAATCGCCTCGAGCGCCCGCACGTGGGCGTCCGCCAGGTCGGTCACGTGCACGTAGTCGCGCAGACACGTCCCGTCGGGCGTCGGATAGTCGTCGCCGAAGATCTGCAGCTCGGGTCCGCCCACCGCCGCGTCAATCGCACGGGGAATCACGTGAATCTCGGGCGAGTGATCTTCGCCAACCTCGCCCTCGGGGTCCGCGCCGGCGGCGTTGAAATACCTGAGGGCGACCGCATGCAGCCCGTGCGCCCGCTCGAAATGCGGCAGCGCGCGCTCGACGGCCAGTTTCGTCTCTCCGTAACTGTTGATGGGCCGCTGCGGATGCGTCTCGGCGATCGGCGTTTCGATCGGCTCGCCGTAGGTGGCACACGTCGAGGACAACACGAAGTACCGGACTGCTTGCGCCACCATCGCCTCGAGGACGCTCAGCGCGCCGAGGACGTTGTTGCGGTAATAGCGAACTGGATCGCGCACCGATTCACCCACATCGAGGAACGCGGCGAAGTGCATGACCGCGAAAATATCGTGGCGCCCAAGCGCCTCGCGAACGGCGGCGACATCGGTCACGTCGCCCTCGACGAGCTCGCCGTAGCGGACCGCCGCCCGGTGCCCCGCCACGAGGTTGTCGAAGACGACCACCTGGTAGCCGGCGCGGTTCAGGGCCTTGGCGGCATGGCTCCCGATATATCCGGCGCCGCCGGTCACTAGCACGCCGCGCGGCTTAGCGGCCAATGGAAAAATACGTGAACCCAAGCGACCGCATGTGCTCGGCCGAGTAGATGTTGCGGCCGTCGAACACCACCGGCGACCGCATCAGCGTCCGCATCCTGGCGAAATCCGGCTCGCGAAACTCGTTCCACTCGGTCACGATCACGAGCCCGTCGGCGCCGGCGAGGGCATCGTAGCTCTTCTCGCACACCACAATGCGGCTATCGAACAGCTCACGGGCCCTCGGCGCCGCCTCCGGATCGTACGCGCGCACGTTCGCGCCGAGCGCGAGCAGCCGTTCGATGATCGAAATCGCCGGTGCGTCGCGCATGTCGTCGGTCCGCGGCTTGAACGCAAGCCCCCACAACGCGATCGTCCGTCCCTTCATCTCCTTGAAGTGCGCTCCCATCTTGTCGACGAGCCGCGCCTTCTGCGCCTCGTTGACCGCTTCGACCGCGCGCAGGATCTTGAAGTCGTAGCCCTGGTCGGCCGACGATTTGAGCAGCGCCTTGACATCTTTCGGAAAGCAGCTGCCGCCGTACCCGACGCCAGGAAACAGGAACGCCGTCCCGATACGCCGGTCGGCCCCGATCGCCTTGCGCACCTGATCGACGTCGGCGCCCACGAGCTCGCAGACATTCGCGATTTCGTTCATGAACGAGATGCGCGTGGCGAGTATCGAGTTCGCCGCATACTTGCAGAGCTCGGCGCTCGCCGTGTCCATCATCACGATCGGCGCCCCGGTGCGCGTGAAAGGCGCGTACAGCTCTTTCATCACCTCGGCCGCGCGCCCGTCGCTGGGGTCGGTGCCGACGACCACGCGGTCGGGCTTCATGAAGTCTTCGATCGCCGCGCCCTGCTTCAGGAACTCGGGATTGGAGACGACACTGAACGGCTGCGTGGTTTCCTTCGCGATGGACGCGCGGACTTTCGCCGCCGTGCCGACCGGGACGGTGCTCTTGTCGACCACGACCGTGTACTGGTTCATCGCCCGGCCGACATCTCGCGCCACGGTGAGCACGTGCTGCAGGTCGGCCGAGCCGTCTTCGTCTTGCGGGGTCCCGACGGCGATGAACACGATCGCGGATGCCTTGACGGCTCCGGCGAGGTCGGTCGTAAAGCTCAGACGTTCTTCGTGGTGATTGCGGCGGACCATCTCTTCGAGGCCGGGCTCGAAGATCGGCATCTTGCCCGCCTGGAGCGTGCCAATCTTTGACGTGTCCTTGTCGACGCACACCACGCTGTTACCGTTCTCGGCAAGGCAGGCCCCGACCACTAGACCGACGTACCCGGTTCCAACGACAGCGATTTTCATTGAACAACAAGATACTGACTCTCAACGACTTGCACAAGGGCGGATGCGGGTGTGTGGTAACGTCGAAGCGTGCGGGTCCTCGTCGACTACCGCCCTGCGTTGCGACAGCCTAGCGGCGCCGGCGAATACACCCATCAGCTCGTCAAGGCGCTACTCGCGACGTTTCCGAAATCGTCGCTCGATCTCACGGTATTCTCGAGCTCGTGGAAGGACCGGCTCGAGCTCGAGCGCGGCGAGCTGGCCGGGGCCACGGCGGTCGATCGACACGTGCCGGTCCGTCTGCTCAACCTCGCGTGGCATCGCCTCGGTTGGCCTCCAGCCGAGACGCTCGCCGGCGCCAGTTTCGACGTGACGCATTCGTCGCATCCGCTCATCCTCCCCGCCCGCGCCGCGGCCCACGTCATTACCATTCACGACTTGAACTTTCTCGTGCATCCTGAATGGACGCGCGCAGAAATCCGGCGCGATTATCCCACCCTCGTCCGCGACCATGCGCAGCGAGCCGATCGCATCATCGTGCCGTCGACGTTCACGGCGGGCGAGGTCACGCGCCGGCTTGGTGTGCCCTCCGACAAGATCTCCCTCTGTGCGCCAGGGGCGCCGGCGTGGACCAGGCGCACGGCGACGCCGGCCGACGGCTACGTGTTGTTCCTAGGGACGCTCGAACCGCGCAAGAACGTCGGCGCGCTGCTCGACGCGTACGAGCTGCTGCTGACGGGTCCGGTTAAAGCCGGACGCCACGTACCGAGGCTCGTGCTTGCGGGAACGGCGACCGCGCAGTCGCGGCCCTGGCTCGACCGCCTGGCGCGGGCACCCCTCAACACGATGGTGCAACACATCGGCTATGTCGATCCCGCCGCCAGGCGCGAACTGTACGAAGGCGCGCGCCTCTTGGTGCAGCCTTCGCTTGAGGAAGGATTCGGCCTTCCAGTGCTCGAAGCGATGACCCTCGGCGTTCCTGTCGTTGCCGCGAACCGCGGCTCGCTGCCCGAAGTACTGGGCGACGCCGGGCCGCTCGTCGACCCGGACAGTCCAGACCAGCTTGCGGCGGGAATCGAACGGATACTGGAGGATGACGCGTACGCGGCGAGATGCGCGGAAGCAGGCATCGCGCGCGCGCGGCAGTTCCGCTGGGACGCGACCGCGCGTCGCGTTTTCGACGCGTATCAACTGGCGATCGAGCATCGGCAATGCGCATCGGTGTAGACGCGCGAGAATTGTGCGGCCACCCGACCGGCGTCGGCCGCTATCTCGGCGGCCTGCTGCGGGAGTGGGCTGGCAACGAGGGGGCCGCCTGTCGCGAGTTCGTGCTGTACGCGCCCGAACCGCTCGGGATCGCGCTCAACGCGCACTGCTTTCCGACCCGCCTCGTCCCCGGCCCACCCGGCACGTGGTGGGAGCAAGTGCGGCTGCCACGCGCCGCGGCCGGCGACCACCTCGACGTCTTCTTCGCGCCGGCCTACACTGCGCCGCTCACCCTGCGGGTGCCGAGCGTTGTGGCCGTGCACGATCTCTCGTTCGTGGCCCATCCCGAATGGTTCCGTGCGCGCGAAGGCATCCGTCGGCGGCTGCTGACGCGGCATGCGGCGGCGCGGGCGCGGGCGATCCTGACGATTTCGGAGTTTTCGCGACAGGAGATCGTCGACCGGCTCGGCGTTCCCGAGTCGCGCATTCACGTGATCCCACCTGGCATCACCCGTCCAGCGGTGACGTCGGTCGCGGCCGACGGCGATCAGCGCGTTCTTTTTGTTGGGTCGATCTTCAACAGACGACATGTCATCGATCTAATCCGAGCGTTCGCGCCACTGGCGCGCGCCCACAGAGGCGCGTCGCTCGACATCGTGGGCGACAACCGAAGCCATCCGCACGAGGATCTGCAGCGCGCGATTGACGTGGAACAACTCGCCGGCCGGGTGCGCTGGCACCAGTTCGTGTCAGAGGAGCAGTTGCGCGAGCTCTACGCGCGAGCGCGGGCGTTTGCGTTCCTATCGGAATACGAGGGTCTGGGCCTGACGCCGCTCGAGGCGCTGGCCGCGGGCGTGCCGCCTGTCGTGCTGGACACGCCGGTCGCACGCGAATCTTGCGGCGAGGCGGCTGTGTATGTGTCGCTCGACAAGATCGCGACGATGACGCGGGCGCTTGAGCGGGCGCTGTTCGACGAGCCGACGCGCGCGCGCGTGCTGGCGGCGGCGCCCGCCGTGCTGGCGAAGTACAGTTGGCCGCGCGCGGCGGCAGAGACGTTGGCGGTGATCGAGGGGTCCGCCTGAAGGCGGAGGACACTACGTACTGGGAGGTCCGCCTGAAGGCGGACACTACGTACTGGGAGGTCCGCCTGAAGGCGGACACTACGTACTGATACGGGTCAACGTGCAGGCTCGGCGTGGGCATTTGACCTTGGTGTCCATTGTGTCCTTTGTGGTGAACGTTTCTTGACAGACGTTTCCATCATCATCGTCAGCTTCAACGCGCGCGCCGATCTCGAGCGTTGCCTCGCGTCCCTTCGCCAGGCGCCGCCAACCGTTCCGCACGAGGTCATCGTCGTCGACAACGGATCGAACGACGGCAGCGCCGATCTGGCCCGCCGGTGGACTGGTGTGCGTCTCATCGAGACAGGATCCAACCTGGGATTTGCGCGGGCCACCAATATCGGGATTCGTGCGAGCACCGGCACCAACCTGCTGCTGCTCAACAGCGACACGATCGTGCCACCGCACGCGATCGATCGGTTGGTGGAGGAACTGCAGCAGCATCCCGACGTCGCGGTCGTCGGCCCCCGTCTGGTCGACTCCGATGGCCGCGCCGAGCTGTCGTTCGGGCGGATGCTGGGCCCCTTCAACGAGCTGCGGCAGAAGATCCTCGCGCGCGGGCAGGCGCGCCGGCAGCCGTTTGTCTCGCGTGTGGTCGATCGCATGACGCGCCAGGCACATTCGCCCGACTGGATCAGTGGCGCGTGCCTGCTCGTCAGGCGCTCGGACGCCGCATCGGTGGGCCTCATCGACGAGCGGTACTTCATGTACACCGAGGACGTCGATTTCTGCGCCGCGATCCGAGCGAAGGGCCGGCGGATTCTGTTTGCGCCGGCCGTGGAGATCGTGCACGTCCGGGGTCAGTCCGCGGCCGGCGCCAGGTCGGCGACCGACGACGCGTACCGCCGCAGCCGGCTCGCTTTTTACGAGAAGCACCATCCTGCCTGGGCCCCGCTTTTGCGTTGGTACCTGCGGCTCCGGTCCGGCTGAGGCCGGACGTACGACGGTCCGCCTGAAGGCGGACACTACGTACTGAGGTAAGGCCGGACGTACGACAGGTGAAACCCACGTTAGCCACGAAGATCACGAAATCACGAAGAAGATCTGGGCTTTCTTTTTCGTGCCTTCGTGTTCTCGTGGTTGCCTTTATCCGAGGGTCCGCCTGAAGTAACCACGACTGAGGTACGACCGGGAGATAACTGTGCCACGACGCGCAGATTCACGACAGTACGTAGTGTCCGGCTTTAGCCGGACCGTCGTACGCGGTCTCCGCCTTCAGGCGGACCGGCGCCGTGGTACAATTATCTGACCCCCTTCCACGCGCCCGGGATCCCTGTTTATGCCTGATTCGGCTTCGCCGGCGTTTAGCTGGGTGTGCCCTTCGTGCGGCCGCCACGTGCCGCGCAAGCTGACCGAGTGTCGCTGCGGATTCGCACAGGGGGGGATGCCCCCAGCGAACCGCGACGCTCCCATGTCGGCCGACCCCAAGCCAAGCGGCTTCTTCGCGGCGGTGCGATCCGTGGCGTTCGCGGTCGCGGCAATCGCCGCGACCGTCGGAACCGTTTGGCTCACCAACAGCCGATCGCCGGTCGTCCCCTTATCGACCGCCGCGCCACCTTCGACCTCGCCTCCCGCTGCTTCGACCCAGTCGACGCCACGCGCGCCGCTCGGCCCCGACTCCAATCCCGAGGCTGCGCCGGCTCCCGCAGCGCCGGGCGGCGCCCAAGGCGCCACGCTTCCGCCGGCCCCGGCGACCGCCTCTGCGCCCGCGTCACTGGAAGACGTGATCGGCCGGGCCATGCCGGCTGTGGTTCGCGTCGAAACCGGGACCGGAACCGGCAGCGGTTTCTTCGTAACGCCCGACACCATTCTCACGAACGTGCACGTGGTTTCGGGAAGCACGTCGGTGACCATTCGGCGCGCGGGCGGCTCGACCTCACTTGCTCGAGTGGACATGACCGCGCCCGACATCGATATCGCGGTCCTGCACGTCACGTATCCGGACGCGAACCAGCCAACGCTCCCGATGGGCTCGGCCACGAGAGCTCGAGCCGGCCAGGAAGTCATCGCGCTCGGGTCGCCGCTCGGAGTGTTTCAGAACACCGTGACGCGCGGTATCGTCAGCGCCGTCCGGCAGGTGGGTGCCCTGACGCTCGTTCAGACCGACGCCGCCATCAATCCAGGGAACAGCGGAGGGCCGCTCGTCGATCGCGAGGGCGAGGTGATTGGCATCACGTCGTTGAATATTCCGTCGAACCCTGGGCTGGGGTTCGCCATCGCCATCGACCACGCGCAATCGCTCCTCGAAGGGAGGCGCCCCGCGCCGACCTCCACCGGCACGCCGCTGGCGAACCTGAACCGGGCGCTCGCGTCGCGCGACACGCCGTCGGACGGCGATCGATTGCGCCAGGAGGGGCTGCGCGTCTACGAGCAGGCGATTGCACAGCTCGGGCGCCGCGCCGACTCGCTCGACGGGCGGTGGCGCTCCTTCACGAGCGTGTGTTACCAAGGGCGGGTGACCGGATCGTTCGATCGCGAATGGTTCGCGCTCTGGGATGCGCGTGCGATGCAGGGCGCCGTCTCGCCCGGGTGCGGCGGGTCGCTCAACGACGTTCGCCGGACGGCCCAGGACATTCGCGACGAGGTTGTCGCCGCCGAAGAATCGGCGCGACGAGCGGACGTCTATCCAGGGGCACGCCGGGAGACGCTTCGCAAGTATCGGCTCGACTACTCTGGGTGGAATCGATAGGCCCGTCCTGCCCCTCCAGCCTTGATATGATCGCAGCGTGCGCATTGGCATCGACGCGCGGAAGCTGCACGACTTCGGCATCGGGACTTACATCCGCAACCTGCTGCGGCAGTTGGCACGCCTCGACCGCCAGACCGAGTTCGTGCTGATCTGCCGGCCCGAGGACCGCAGCGCGCTGGCCTCGCTCGGCGAGAACTTCCGGCCCGTGCCGGAACGGGCCGGCAGCTACTCCATCACCGAGCAGGTCAGGATTCCGCTCGTCCTCAGGCGCGAAGGCGTCACGCTCTTTCATGCGCCTCACTACGTGCTGCCGCCGCTCGTGTCGTGCCGATCGGTGGTGACAATTCACGATTGCATTCATCTGATGTTCCCGCAGTACTTGCGGAATCGCGTGGCGCTGGCCTACGCGCGCATGTCGATCGCGCTCGCCGCGCGCCGCGCCACCCGAGTGCTGACCGTCTCGGACACCTCCAAACGCGACATCCTCCGGTTCGTCGATGTGCCGCCGGACAAGATCGACGTGATCTACAACGCGTATGACGAACGATTCGCCCACGAGCCGGGCGAAGAGGACGTCGTCCGCATCCGCGAGCGGTATCAGCTCCAGGATGCGTTCGTGCTCTATGCCGGAAACGTCAAGCCGCACAAGAATCTCGGACGGCTCATCGAGGCGTTCGACCTTGTCCGCGCCCGCGGACTCGATCATCTGAAGCTTGTGCTGATTGGCGACGAGATCTCGAAATATGCCGCACTGCGCCGCGCCGTTCACCAGCATCAGTTGCACAAGCACGTGCGCTTCCTCGGGTACTTGCCGCAGGAGACGCTGGCCGTGATGTACCGGCTCGCCGGCGTGTTCGTGTTTCCGTCGCTGTACGAGGGGTTCGGGTTGCCGCCGCTCGAGGCCATGGCGAGCGGCACGCCGGTGGTGACGTCGAATGTCTCGTCGTTGCCCGAAGTCGCCGGCGATGCGGCCCTGCTGGTCGATCCGTACGATCCGGACGCCATCGCCGACGGGATCTACCGCGTCCTCACCGACGAAGCGCTGCGCCGCGGGTTACGACAGAAAGGGCTGGCACGCGCGCGCCAGTTCTCGTGGGAGGCGTCGGTCGGCCGCGTCCGCGAGATCTACAGCCAGGTGAACGGGTGACTGCGCTTGCAGTCAGAGCGGGGGCGAGCGACAGCCTTGAGCCCGAGCTCCGGGGGCTGGGCCCCGGCGCCGTGAAGGATATGGGGCTCCGCGAGCCGTGAACGTTGCCCTCGTGCACGACTGGCTTACCGGGATGCGGGGCGGCGAGAACGTGCTCGAGGTCCTGTGCGAGCGGTTCCCCGACGCCGAGCTGTTCACACTCGTGCACGTTCGCGGATCGGTGTCGCCGGCCATCGAACGACTCCGGACGCACACCTCGTTCATCCAGCATCTGCCCTTCGTGAAGCGGCTCTATCGCCAGTACCTTCCGCTGTTTCCCGCGGCGGTCGAACAATTCGATCTCGATCGCTTCGATCTGATCATCAGCACGAGCCATTGTTGCGTAAAATCGGTCGTGCGCCCCGGCCGCGCGCGACACCTGTGCTACTGCCTGACGCCGATGCGTTACGCCTGGGATCAGTTCGATGCCTACTTCGGCGCTGAACGGATCGGTCGATGGGGCCATCGCCTCATGCGGCCCGTGATGGCGCGTCTGGCCAGGTGGGACCGCGACACTTCGGGCCGCGCGGACCGCTATGTCGCGATCTCTCATCATGTTGCGAGCAGGATCCGCCGATACTATAATCGCAACGCCACGGTTGTGTATCCGCCTGTTGACACCAACTTCTTTCGCCCGGCTGCCTCGGTCGTGAACGACGATCGCTACGCGCTCGTCGTCTCGGCGCTTGTCCCGTACAAACGCATCGATCTCGCCATCGACGCCTGCCGCCTCGCCCGCGTGCCGCTCAAAGTCGTCGGCGACGGCCCCGAGCGTCCACGCCTGGAACGCAGCGCTGGCCCGGAGGCGGCGTTTCTCGGGCGGCGGTCCCGCGAGGAGGTTCGCGAGCTGTACCAGCGCGCCGTGGTCGTGCTCCTGCCGGGGGAAGAGGATTTCGGAATCGTGCCGCTCGAAGCGCAGGCCTGCGGCCGGCCGGTCGTTGCGCTCGGCCGGGGCGGCGCGGTGGAAACCGTCGTGCCGGATGAGACCGGACTGCTCGTTGACGAACCGACGCCGGCGGCGTTTGCCGAGGCCATCGCACGCGCGATGGACCGGCGCTTCGACTCGGACGCCATTCGGCGCCATGCCGAGCGATTCAGCCGCGCGCGATTCGCAGACGAGATCGAAGCGATTGTGAACGAGACGCGCGCATGGTGAGGCGGCACAACCGCCTGCTCGTCGCCTTCCACGTCGTCTCCGACGCGCTCCTCGGCCTGTCGGCCTTCATCGTCGCCTATGCGATCAGGTTCCACTCGGGCCTGATTCCGATCACCAAGGGCATCCCTCCGCTTATGCAGTACGTCAACGTGCTGCCGTTCATCGCCGTGCTCGTCCCGGTCGCGTTCCAGCTCCAGGGGCTCTATCGCCTGCGACGAGGCCGCTCGCGCGTCGACGATTTCTTCGCCGTGTTCGTCGGCAGCATCCTCGCCGTCGTCTTTGGGATCGTCGCGACGTTGTACGTCGAAACGTACTTCGCCACAAGTGCCGCCAAGGATCGAGGCGTGTTCGAAGTGTCGCAGCTGGTCTGGGGCATCTTCCTCGTTCTGAACGTCACGCTGACCTACGCGTCGCGCGAGCTGGTGCGGGAAGTCCTCGAGCGCCGCTGGCGCGCCGGCATCGGGCTCAAGCGGATTCTGATTGCCGGATCGGGCGAGCTGGGGCGGCTCGTCGCCGACAAGATTCTGGAGCACCGCGAGCTCGGCTATCAGATTGTCGGGTTCGTCGACGATCGCGCCGCGGGCGATCATCTCGGCTATCGCGGACTCCCGCTGCTTGGCACGATCGACGATGCCCCGGACATCGCGGTGCGAGAGTCGATCGATCATCTGTACGTCGCGCTCCCCCCCGAGCAGCACGTGCGCATGCTCGAGCTCATCGACAGCACGAGCCGCGAGATGCTCGACGTGAAGGTGGTCCCCGATCTCCTGCAAGTGATTGCGCTGCGGGCGCGGTTGGAGGATCTCGACGGCGTTCCCGTCATCAACATCAACGACGTCCCGCTGCAGGGCTTCAACAGCGTCGTCAAGCGTGCGATCGACGTGGCCATCTCGAGCGCGGCCCTGCTCGTCCTCGCGATCCCGTACTGCGTCATCGCGCTCCTCATCAAGCTGACGTCCCGCGGATCGGTGTTCTATCGTCAGGAGCGCATGGGGCTGGACGGCAAGCCTTTCATGATTCACAAGTTCCGATCGATGTACGAGGACGCGGAGCGGAAGAGCGGGCCGGTGTTCGCCAGCCACAACGATCCGAGGCGCACGCCTGTCGGCAAGCTTCTCCGCCAGTCGAACATCGACGAGCTGCCGCAATTCTGGAACGTGTTCAAGGGCGAGATGTCGATCGTCGGGCCGCGGCCCGAGCGGCCGCTGTTCGTCGCGCAGTTCAAGGACAAGATTCCGCAGTACATGCTGCGGCACAAGGTGAAGGCCGGCATCACGGGATGGGCGCAGGTCAACGGCTGGCGCGGCAACACGTCCATCGAAAAGCGGATCGAGTACGATCTCTACTACATCGAGAATTGGTCGGTGCGGCTGGATCTGAAGATCATGTGGCTCACCCTGCTCAAGGGTTTCTTCCACAAGCACGCGTATTAGTCTGATGCGTCTTACCATTCGGTACATCTGCCCCAAATGGCTCTACCACCGAGGACACGGAATGCAGACGGGAGGACACGGCACGGTTATCGTTTTCGGTGGCCTCGGTTCGTTGGTTCCGTGAGTTCCGTGGTAGCGCTTTTGTCGGTCCATCGTCGTTAGTCCTTCTCCCATGAAGCAACGCGTCGTCATTACGGGTGCGGCCGGGTTCATCGGATCGCATCTCGCCGAAGCGCTGCTCGACCGCGACTTCGCCGTGGTCGGCATCGACAACCTGCTGACGGGCGACACGGCGAACATCTCGCACCTGGCGAACCGCGACTTCACGTTCATCAAGCACGACGTCACCAACTACATCTACATCGAGGGCCCGGTCGACTTCGTGCTGCACTGGGCCAGCCCGGCGAGCCCGATCGACTACCTCGAGCTGCCGATTCCGACGCTCAAGGTCGGCGCCCTCGGCACGCACAAGGCGCTCGGGCTGGCGAAGGCAAAGGGCGCGACGTTCGTGCTCGCGTCGACTTCCGAGGTGTACGGCGACCCCCTCGAGCATCCGCAGAAAGAAACGTACTGGGGCAACGTCAATCCGATCGGTCCGCGCGGCGTGTACGACGAAGCCAAGCGGTTCGCGGAGGCGATGACGGTCGCGTACCACCGCTACCACCGGCTCAGCACCCGGATCGCGCGCATCTTCAACACGTATGGCCCCAGGATGCGCGTCAATGACGGCCGCGCCGTGCCGGCCTTCATCTCGCAGGCGCTGCGCAACGAGGACGTCACCGTCTTCGGCGATGGCACGCAGACGCGCAGCTTCACGTACATCACCGACCTCGTGGACGGAATCATCAAGCTGATGCTGTCTGACGTGAACGATCCGGTGAACATCGGCAACCCGCGCGAGATGACCATCGAGGAGATCGCGAAGACGATCATCAGGATGACCGGCGCCAAGAGCAAAATCGTCCACAGACCGCTGCCGACCGACGACCCGAAGGTTCGCCAGCCGGACATCACCCGCGCGCGCACGCTCCTCAACTGGGAGCCGAAGGTGCCGCTCGAGGAAGGGCTCGTCAAGACGATCGAGTACTTCAGGGTGAAGATCAGGTGAATCTGGTAATTGGGTAATCTGGTAATTGGGTAATTGGGGACGTGGCGTCCGGCTTTAGCCGGACTGCAGCGCGCCTTCTGTCACTCGGATGATCCAGATCGTCCCAGGACCCGCGCGAACCCGCCGCCGACGGTCTTGAATGCGCGGGCCAGCTTCGCCGGCTGTTGCTCCCGGAGGGTGATCGCGGGCAAGTCCAGCGTTGGCGCTGGCATGAGCAGGGCGAGATCGATCGGTTTGGCTGGGAGTGGATCTGGGGCGTCCGGGCCGACGGCGCGCACGGTCGCGACGTGCGTCTGCGAAGGTTGAGGTGCATCGCTGTATGGCTGCCGGCCGGCCGACCGTCGAGCGGGTAGTTCGACGCGCGCCGGAGATTCCGGTTCCGACTTCCCGACTTCCTGCTGTTGCGGCACCCGTGGCGCGGCATCGATCGAGCCGGCCGCAGGGGCGACTCGCGCCATGGCGGTTGACGCTGGCGTCACCTGCCGCCGGCTCGGGCCACGCTCAGCGCCGACCGAGCTGATGCGCGGTCCGGCCATCCACACCACCGTCAGGATCGCAACCAACAAGGCGCTCACGCCTCCCATCGCCCGCAACACTCCACCGCCATCACCCAGAAAGCAGAAGTCCTCTGCCTTCGCGCGGCAAATCTGCTCGAACGACTCGTCCGGGGGCAAGCAATCCCGTACGGTCTTGAGCGCGACGTCGCCCGGCAGGCGAACTGCGGCCGCGTACGCACGCACGTACCCCCGCGCGCAGATTCCTCGCGGAAACTGGTGGAAGTCCCCGCGTTCCAGGCCTTCGAGGATTGACAACGGGATCTTGGTGCACCCGGCGATGTGCGCCAGCGAAACGCCGGAGCGCTCCCGGGCGGCTTTGAGATCGAGCCAAGGCTTCTCGGCGCCTCGATCCCTGGCGCCCATTGAACCCGGCATGGTGCTCTCGACGACAACTGGTACTGGGACGCTCGTCATGGTCATCACCCCGGAGATCGACCGGTTCGACTGCAGGTGCGATGCCAATTCTGCACGGCGCTGCCGGCGTCCCAAAACAAGACACGCGCCACGCGTACCGGGGCGCACGGGCGATATTGCTTCCAAAGCGAGCCATGGAAGACTGCCAAGTCCCGCCGGCATGAGTCGTATTTGTAGCCCGCCTTACAGAATCGTCGTCGGCACGTCAATCGCAAGCCGCGGCGACT
>JAHFUJ010000023.1:0-17649 GCA_023265105.1 Acidobacteriota bacterium | reverse complement strand
CGGCTTGAGCCGGACCGACAGTACGTGGCGTCCGGCTTAAGCCGGACACTACGTCAACCCAGGCGCTCCTATCGCGTCAGTTTCCTGTACTTGATCCGGTGCGGCTGATCGGCGGCCGCGCCGAGGCGGCGCTTTCTGTCGGCCTCGTAGTCCTGGTAATTCCCCTCGAACCACACCACCTGGCTGTCGCCTTCGAAGGCGAGCATGTGCGTCGCGAGCCGGTCGAGAAACCACCGATCGTGGCTGATGACGACGGCACAGCCGGCGAAGCTGAGCAGCGCCTCTTCGAGCGCGCGCAAGGTGTCGACGTCGAGATCGTTTGTCGGCTCGTCGAGCAGCAGCAGATTGCTGCCGCGCCTGAGCAGCTTCGCGAGGTGCACGCGATTGCGCTCTCCGCCTGACAGCGTGCCGACCTTCCGCTGTTGCGCGCCGCCCTTGAAGTTGAACCACGACACGTACGCCCGCGACGCGACCGTCCTCTTGCCGAGCATGATCTCGTCGTCTCCGCTGGAGATTTCCTCCCAGACGGTCTTGTTCGCCTCGAGCGCGTCGCGGCTTTGATCGACGTAGCCGATTTTCACCGTCTCGCCGATCTTCAGCGTCCCCGCATCGGGCCGCTCCTGCTCGATGATCATCCGGAACAACGTCGTCTTGCCGGCGCCGTTCGGTCCAATGATGCCGACGATGCCGCCGCGCGGCAGCGTGAAGTCGAGATCGTCGATGAGCAGGTTGTCGCCGTAGCCCTTCTTCAGCCGCCGCGCTTCGACGACGAGGTCGCCCAGCCGTGGGCCGGGAGCGATGTAGATTTCGGCGGTCTCGATTTTCTGCGCCGTGTCCTCTCGCAGCAGCTCTTCGTACGCGGTGAGCCGCGCCTTGCCTTTCGCCTGTCGTGCGCGCGGCGACATCCGCACCCATTCGAGCTCGCGTTCGAGCGTCCGCTGCCGTTTGGTTTCCTGTTTCTCTTCGAGCTGAAGCCGCTGCCGCTTCTGCTCGAGCCACGACGAGTAGTTTCCTTCCCAGGGAATCCCATGGCCTCGATCGAGCTCGAGAATCCAGCCGGCGACGTTGTCCAGGAAATAGCGGTCGTGCGTCACGGCGACGACGGTGCCGGGGTACTCCTTCAGGAAGCGCTCGAGCCAGGCGACCGACTCGGCGTCGAGGTGGTTGGTCGGCTCGTCGAGCAGCAGCAGCTCGGGCGAGCGCAACAGCAGCCGGCACAACGCCACTCGCCGGCGCTCGCCACCGGAAAGCGTGCTGACGTCGGCATCCGGAGGCGGAAGGCGCAGCGCTTCCATCGCCAGCTCGAGGCGCGAGTCCAGCTCCCAGGCACCGGTCGCATCGATGCGGTCCTGAATCCGCGATTGTTCGGCGAGAACCTTTTCCATCTCCTCGGGCGACAGCTCCTCGCCGAGCTTCGCGTTGATCGCGTCGTACTGGTCGAGCAGCGCCCGGATCTCCGAGACGCCTTCCTCGACGTTGCCGAGCACGTCCTTGGTGGGATCGAGTCGAGGCTCCTGCGGGAGGAAACCCACGGTCGTTCCTGGCGCCGGAAAGGCTTCACCGAGAAAGCTCGTGTCTTCGCCGGCCATGATGCGCAGCAGCGAGCTCTTCCCCGCGCCGTTCGCGCCGAGCACGCCGATTTTCGCTGCCGGATAGAACGACAGCCAGATGTCTTCGAGCACTTTGGTATCGGGAGGATGAACCTTCCCGAGACCCTTCATGGTGTAGATGAACTGAGGCATGGGGGTGATGATCCGATCAATGCTACGTGCCAAATGCTAAGCGATAAATTATCTACGATCGCCGATTTACGATCGTAGATCTACGATACTGATAAATGCCAAGTGCTAAAGTACTTTAGCATTCAGCATTCAGAAGTCAGCATTCAGCCTTGGCAGTTTCTCCATGCGCCGAATTCTTCACATCGACATGGACGCCTTCTACGCGTCGGTCGAGCAGCGCGACAATCTCACGCTTCGCGGCAAGCCGCTGGCGGTCGGCGGGCAGCCGACCCGCCGCGGCGTCGTGGCGGCGGCGAGCTACGAGGCGCGGGCGTTCGGCGTGCACTCGGCGATGTCGATGGCCAAGGCGCTGCGGCTCTGCCCGTCGCTCGTCGTCGTGCCGCCGGACTTCGCGCGCTACAAAGCGGCGTCGAGGGCGGTGTTCGCGATTTTTCGCGAGGTCACGCCGCTCGTCGAGCCGCTGTCGCTCGACGAGGCGTATCTCGACGTCACGGAAAACGCCTGGGGCGAGGCGTTGGCCACGCCCGTCGCGCGGCGCCTGAAAGATCGGATTCGCGCGGACACCGGATTGACGGCGTCCGCCGGCGTCGCGCCCAACAAGTTTCTCGCGAAGATTGCGTCGGGCTGGAAGAAGCCGGACGGCTTGACGGTCATCGGCCCCGACCGCGTTGAACCCTTCCTTCAGCGGCTGCCGGTCGACGCGCTCTGGGGCGTGGGGCCCGTGACGGCCCGCAAGCTGCGCGCTCGCGGCATCGAGCGGCTGGTCGACGTCCGCGCCGTGGAGCTCCAGACGCTGCGCGACACGGTGGGCAGCCTGGCGGAGTGGCTGCGCCAGCTTGCGAACGGCATCGACGACCGGCCGGTCGTACCGAACCGCGAGGCCAAGTCGTCGGGCAGCGAGAATACCTACCCGGAAGATGTGACGGATCTCACGTCGATTCGCGAAGACATCGCGGAGATGGCAACCGACGCCGCCGGCTGGCTGGCGCGCAAGATGATCCTGGCACGCACGGTTACGATCAAAGTGCGCTACTCCGATTTCACGACGATTACACGCAGCCATACGGCGGCGCCGACGCGCGATGAGGTCGATGTGGTGGCCCGCGCCGTGCGGCTCCTGGACAAGACCGATGCCGGCCGCCGACCCGTTCGGCTGCTCGGCGTCAGCGTACACAACCTCTGCGGCGAAGCCGACGCGGCGAGCCAGCCGGATAGGTTACCGTTTGAAGACGAGGACACATGGTCCGCATGAGGGTGGACAGAGGTCATTTTCGATGGTCGAATTGGTAATTGACGATTTATTGGCCGATCTTTCAATTCGCAAATAAATCGTCGATCGGAGATTACGAGATCGACAATTGACGTGTCCGGCTTCCGCCTTCGCTGAAGCGTCCGCCGCCGCTGGAGCTTCGGCGGACAGGTCAGCCGGACCGTGATCGGAGGCGGGATGCTCAAGGGGACGCGCGACGCAATTCTCAAAAAGATCCAACCGATTAGCATCCACGGCCAGCCGTCGTGCGACGTGTACTTCAGCGACGTCGAGGATCCCGACGGCCAGGTGCACGTCGCGCGCGTGGGCCCCGAGGCGGTCGTGCACAACCTCGAGGCCGGCGATCGTATTCAGCTCGAATATCTCGTGGGCGCCGTCGTCAAGGTGACTCGCCCGCCTTCATCGTAGGCGGAACTGCAACACTCGGGCGAGATGATCGCGTGCGTCGCTGTTGGCGGGGTCGATCTGCAGCGCCCGCTCGAACTGACTCTTCGCTTCGTCGAACTGGCCTTGCGAGCCCAGCGCAAGACCGAGCAGATCGTGGGCGACAGCATCGTCAGGCCTGAGGGTCACCGCCTGCCGGGCCTGCACGGCCGCCCCAGCGAAATCGCGTGTGTCCAAGAGCGCGTTCGCCAGATTGCGGCGCGCGGCGCCGTCCTGGGGATCGAGATCGACCGCGCGGCGAAACGTCGCGACCGCTTCGTCCAGCTTGCCCGTCGCCACCAGCGAAATGCCCAGGTTGGCGAGCGCGCTGAGGTCGTTCGGGCGATCCTTCAGGTACGTTCGGTAGTGGACGGCCGCTTCCTCGAACATCTGCTGCTTCAACAAGGCATCGGCGAGAAGCCCCTCGGCTTCAACGTTCGAGGGCGTCATGGTCAGGACCAGCCGGAATTGCTCGATGGCGTCTGACCACTTCTCTTGCGTCGCAAACGCGCGTCCGATGAGCGTCCGTGCCGGCACGACTTCGAGAAGCAGGGGCTCCAGACGAACGAAGGTCCGTAGTTGATCGATCGCCTCGTCCCACTTCCCTTCGCGGAACAGCTCGACGCCAAGCGCATAGTGGGCCCTGGAACTTCCGCGTATCGCTTCGCGCAAGTGCATCACGCCCTCTTCGGGACGACCCGCGGCGATCAATTCCGTTCCCACCATATGGTGAGCCACGCTCGAAGGCCGCCGTTCGAGCACTGTGAGCGCGAGAGAGAGGCTCGACGCGTACTCACGATTCCTGGCGATGGTGCCAGCCGCAAGCGCCATCGACACCAAAGCCAGCACGAGCAGCCCGCCCATTGACCGGCGTCGCGTGGTGACGAGAGTGTTCAGGCTCGGCCAGACGATCTCGAGTCGATCCCACAGGAGCGTACCGCCGATGACGGCCAGCACGACCAGGGCCATCAGCGGCAGGTACATGCGACGCTCCGCGCCCACCTCGGTGGCGATCGGCACGATGCTCGACGTCGGCGCCAGCGTCACGAACGCCCAGGCGCCCAGGAACCCCAGCTTGCGACGCCAGACCAGGCCCGCGCCCGTCAACAGGAGCAGGACGCCGACGAGCAGCGCGTACGGCAGCACGTCGGTGAGCGTCAGCGGAAGCGGCGGGCCGTAATTGATCACCAGCGATCGCGGCCACACCGAAAGACGGAGGTACTGCACGATCATGACGGTCTGATTGAGCAAGTACGTCCAGACACGAACGCCGGTCGAGAATCCGGTCGAATGCACGCGTGGCCCCGACCACATCAGCGCGGCCAGCGCCAGCCACGTCGCCGCGAGACCGGCGTAGAAACGCCAGCGCGCGCGCATCGCCTCTTTCAGCGACTGGAAGACAAACGTCCAATCGTAGAGCACGACCAGGAGCGGCACGGTCGCCATCGACTCCTTGCACGCCATGCCCAAGGCACATGACAGGACCGAGACCGTTTGCCACGTTGCCGATCGACGCGAGGTGACGGCGCGTATGCCCGCATACAACGTCGCGAGAACAAACAACCCCATCATCGACTCGGTACGCTCGGTCAGGTAATTGACCGCCTCGGTGTTCAGCGGATGCAGCATCCAAATGAGCGCAACGGCGAAGGCGAGATGGGCCGACGTGCGAGCGAACCGAGCCTGGACACTCGCCACGTTCAGCGCGCGCCGCACCACGCCGAACAGCAAAAGCGCGCAGAGCAGGTGAATGGCGACGTTCGCGATGTGATAACCGCGGACCTCGAACCCGCCAATGGCGTAATTGATCGCGAACGAGATATTGACGAGCGGGCGGCCGGCCACTGGCAGCTCTCGCTCGGGAACGACCACGCGCGAGAGCGACCACAACTGACGAATGGACCGATTCGCGACGATGGAGAGCTGGTCGTCGAGGATGAACGGTCCGGACAGACTGTTCCAGTATGTGAGGGCGCCGGCAAGCACGATCACACCGGCTCGCCACCACATGCCGGCCGCGGGCTGCGAGACCTCTCGCTGTTTAAGCGCTCGCGTCGATCTCGAGGTCGTGTGTCGGCGGCGGGCGGCCATCGGTGCTCGCAGCGCTCAAGGCTGTCGCCTGGCCCGCACGCTCTTGAGCTCCACACGCGTGACCGGCGCTTCGCCGTTGCGGGGCGCCGCCTCGATGGCGTCCACCGCCGCCATGCCGTCCACGACCCGCCCGAACGCCGTGTACTGACCGTCGAGCGCCGCTGATGCCGCGGTGCAAATGAAAAACGACGTCGTCGCACTCGCAGGATCGTCGCCGCGCGCCATCGAGACGATGCCCTTGATGTGCTTGGTGTCGTTGAACTCCGGCTGCAGGTTGCGCACCAGCTTCTGCTGCTTCTCGGTGAGCGGGGCCGCGCGGCTGGTGAGCGCGCCGGTCTGCACGACGAACCCGGGCACGACGCGGTGAAACGCCGTGCCATCGTACACGCCGGCGTCGGCGAGCCGCAGGAACTGGCGGACGTGGGTGGGCGCTTTGTCGGGGAAGAACTCGATCGTGATCGGTCCTGCGCTCGTGTCAAGCAGGGCGCGGTACGACGCGAGATCCTGCGGCGTTTCCGTCGAAAACGGCTCGGGCGCTGGAGGCGGTGTATCCCGAATCGTGATGCGCGCGATCTCGACGCGTTCGGTCGCCAACCCACTAGCGTCGACCGGCGTCTCGGAAATTTTCTGGACGACCTCGAGGCCGTCGGACACGCCTCCAAAGACGGTGTACTGGTTGCCGAGTGCCGGTTGATCGACGATGAGGATGAAGAATTGCGCGCCGGCGCTGTCAGGCTGTCCCGGCACGAGGACCGCGGCCACCGATCCGCGCGTCACCTTCGGTGCCCGCGCCTCCGCCTTCACCGCATTCAACCCACCGGTGCCGTACAGCGCGCGCTTGGACGGATCCTTCGACAGCGGATCGCCGCCCTGCACCATCCCGTACTTCACCATGCGATGAAACGTCGTCCCGTCGTAGGCGCCTTCCTGGGCCAGCTTCATGAAATGCGCGACTTGATTGGCCGCGGCCTCGGGCGCGAGGTCGATGATGAAAGTGCCGGCAGACGTCTCCACGACGGCCTGCTTCGGCGATGACGCCGATTGCGCGTGCACGACCGTCCTGGACATCGCACCCGCGACCACCCCGGACATCACGCCCGCGACCGCCCCGGACGTCCCGCCGTGCGTCGACACGGCGATCACGGTCCGGCCAAAGCCGGACACTACGTACGGAGAGAACAACGCGCACACGACCAACAATCGCTTCATGCGACCCTCATCCCCTGCGGCTCGTCGATGATCCGCGCCGCGTGCCAGATGTAGTGGAAGCTCGACACGAGGGTAATCGCGAGCGACGCGTACACGCAGGCGTCCACCCCGACCGAGCGGTACCCTAAATAGTTGAACAACATCGTCGTCGCTGCGGTGACGATGTAAGTGGCCGTGGCGGTCTTGCCGAAGATCGACGGCCGGAACGTTCGCGGACCGATCGCGAGGTTCACGATGGCGACGGTCAACACGATGACCACGTCACGGCTGATGATGAGCACGGTCAGCCAGATCGGCAGGCGATTGGCGAGGCCGAGCCCCGGCAGCGTCAGCACGACAAACGTCGTCACGAGCAACAGCTTGTCGGCCATCGGATCGAGCCACGCGCCGAGCCGGGTCCGCTGGCCGGTTTGCCGCGCGATGAGACCGTCGAGCAGGTCGGTCAGGCCGGCGGTTGCAAACACGACGAGCGCCCATCCGAGGTGGCCGTACACGACGAGAATCACGAGGGCCGGAATCAGCAGCATCCGAAGCAGCGTGAGCTGATTGGCGGGCGTCAGCGCCGTCATCGCTCCCTCTGGCCCGTGGCCGCTCCAGCTTCTCCGGCGATGGCTTCGATGCGTCCGATCGCTTCAACCGCGTCGGCGCCGCTCACGGGCCCCGACGGCTGAAAACTGTCGCCGGGGCCGACGCGCATCACGCCCGATGCGACCGCCGTCGAGGCGGCTGGATACGCGAGGTGATTGGTGGAGAGATCCGAAAACTTCACGCGCGCCGTTTGCCACGACCTGGCTCGCGCCGGATTGATGGCCGCGATCCTCTCGAGCAGATGGTCGACCGCTTGCGCGAAATCGACGCGACGGACCGACGTGCGGGGCTGGAACGTGTGATTGGCGTACGGCTCCATCACGCCGTCGCGTGCGACCGCCATGATCCAGGTCGCCGCCCAGTGGTTCCTGATGTCGGTGATGACGACCGCGTCGCGCGGCCGGCTGTCCTGGAGCAGCCGCGCGAGGCGAACGCCGATGAGCGCGGCCAGATCGGCCCGCGTCATCTGCGACACGCGATCGATCGCTCGATACTCGCTGGGCAAGCGCGCCAAATCGGCACGCGCGCGCAGCCCCTCCAGCTTGGCTTCGACCACGCCGCTTGGCTCGATGGCCAGCGCGTCCGCATACGCTTTTGCCGCGCCCTCGACATCACCCCGGCTGTCGAGCATCTCACCGATCGGTACGAGGGAGGCGGCGTCGGTCGGGTCGAGCGCGAGGGCTTGACGGAAATGATCGAGCGCGTGGTCCACGTCGCCTTTCTGGCGCTCGACGGTCGCCAGTTCGCGATACAAGAAGGGGCTGTCCGGCGAGCTGGCGATCGCGCTATTGTAGGCGGTCACCGCCTCGTCCAGCCGGCCCGACTGCGCCGCTTCCCTCGCCCCGGCGAGATTCTGCTCGAGTCCGCGAAACCTGAGGACCTCGACCCGCCGCTTGATGTCGGTCAGCGACGGATCGGCCGCGACGGCGGCCTCGAACGCCGCCAATGCGTCAGGGCCGCGATCGAGCGCGACGAGCGCCTGGCCGCGCCCGACGAGCGCCGAGGCGTAGTCCTGCCGCCGCTCCAACGCGCGGTCGAAATGCGGGAGCGCGGCGCCGGCGTCCTTCCGCGCCAGCTCGAGGTACCCCAACGCCGTGTCGGCTGGATAGAACGCGGCGGCGCTCGTAAGCGCGAGACCGAACTCGCGTTCCGCGTTCGTCAGGTCACCCACCTGGAGAAAGCTCCAGCCGCGATTGTGATTGAGGGCCGCAGCGCTGCTCCCCAGCGCCGGCGGAACGACCGGCTGAACGAAGTCCGGGAATTTCGGCACCGACACAACCGGCGCCGGAATCGTCTTGGGCCCGCAGGCGCCGACGACCACCAGCAGCGCGAGGACGCCGAGCTTCTGCATCAGGAAAAGTTTACCTCGGAGCGGGGTCGAAGCGGTTGACGAGCCGGCGCGGGACGTCGGCGACAATCGACACCCGGCCGTCTCTCGTCTCGTGCGCGAAGACGCGCGCGTGCCGGTACACCCGGGCGATGGCCGCCCGATCCTCCGGATCGTCCGGATCGAACGTCAACGTCATGCGGCGCACGTCCAGCGCGAGCCGCGAGGCGATCGCCCCGATGAGCTCGTCGAGACCCTCCCGCCGAAGCGCCGACAGACAGATCGCGGCCGGATCCCGATCCTGCAGCCGGCGGCGCTCGTCGGGCGTGATCGCGTCGCATTTGTTGTAGACCTCGACGCGCGGCACGGCGATCGCGCCCACCTCTTCGAGCACCTTGCCGACGGCGGCCACCCGCCGATCGCGATCGACCGCAGCGGCGTCGATGACGTGCAGGATGAGGTCGGCGGCGGCCACTTCTTCGAGCGTCGCGCGGAACGCCGCGACGAGCGCGTGCGGCAGCCGGTCGATGAAGCCGACCGTGTCGGAGAGGAGGAACTCTCCGCCCCGGTCCGGGAGGCGGACCTGCCGCACCAGCGGATCGAGCGTGACGAACAAGGCGTCGGACACTTCGGCGTGGGCCCGCGCCAGCGCGTTGAACAACGTCGTCTTGCCGGCGTTGGTGTAGCCGACCAGCGCGACGGTCGGCACCGACGCCTTGTGCCGCCGCTCGCGCAGCTGTTCGCGGCGGCGACGCACGTGCTCGATCTCCTCGCCGATCACGTGAATGCGCGTTCGAATCCTTCGGCGATCGGTCTCGAGCTTCGTTTCGCCGGGACCTCTCGTCCCGATGCCGCCGCCGAGACGCGACAGCGCCGCGCCGGCACCGACGAGCCTGGGCAGCAGGTATCTCAGCTGCGCGAGCTCGACCTGCAGCTTCCCTTCGCGCGTGCGGGCGCGTCTGGCGAAGATGTCCAGGATGAGCTGCGTGCGATCGATGACCTTGCGGCCGACTTCCTCTTCGATGTGCCTGAGCTGCGCAGGTGTCAGCTCGTTGTCGAACATCACGACGTCGGCGCCGGTCTCTACCGACGAGGCCGCCAGCGCCGCGATCTTGCCCTTCCCGAGAAAGGTGGAGGGGTCCGGTTTCGGCCGCTCCTGCAGCATGCGCAACACGACTTCGGCGCCGGCTGCTTCGGCCAGCCCACCGAGCTCGTCGAGTGACCGCTCCGCGTCCAGCCGGCGCGTCCGACTTGCACACAACCCGACGAGCGCCGCGCGCTCGCGTCCCCCTACCGGTGGTCCACGCATGCCAGCACCTCGTCCCACGCGATCGCTCCCGCACGCACCAGCCGCGGCGTCCGGCCCGTGACGTCGACAACGGTCGACGGCCGGCCGCCGGGCGCGCGTCCGGCGTCGAGCAGCAGTTCGATCCGCGCGCCGAGCGTCCGCTCCACTTGGTCGGGATCAGGTGAGGGCGGTTCGCCGCTGACGTTCGCGCTCGTCGCGGTCAACGGCCGTCCGCACGCGCGACACAGATCGCGGGCGACGCCGTGCGCCGGCACGCGGACGCCGACCGTCCCGGTCCCGGCGGTCACTTCTTGCGCGAGCGTCACCGGGGCCTCGACCAGGAGCGTCAACGGCCCGGGCCAGAACTTCTCGGCCAACCGTCGACCCATGGGCGGCAGTGGACCCAGATGGCTCGCGACTTGTTCCTCGTCGGACGCGATGAGCAGCAGGGCGCGTTCTGACGAGCGACCCTTCACGACGAACACCCGCGCGATCGCCTCGGCCCGAAACGGATCGGCCGCGAGTCCATAGAACGTCTCGGTCGGCACGGCGACGATGCCGCCGGCGGCGATCACGTCGGCCGCGGCTCGAAGCGAGGTCGCATCGGCGACAAGGCGAAGCATTATTTCTTACCTTGCGGCGGGGCCCCTACTGCGCCTGGGGCCCCACCCCCAGGCGCGCTCGCTCGGGCCGCGGGCGCTCGCCGCTCGGCATTGTTTCCATCGACTTTCCGGTTTCACAGCGATTCTGCTAGAACCGTATCTTGACGTCAGTCGCTGGCGCGACGTGAATGCTGTCGATGAAGCGGATTTGGTGCGGCTCGTTCTGCATGATGACCGAGCTCGTCCTGATACCGTCGCCGAAAAAGCGCACGCCGCGCATGAGCGTGCCGTCGGTGACACCGGTCGCCGCGAAAATAATGCGCTCGCCGGGCGCCAGATCGGCCGAGCGATACACCTTCTTGAAATCGCTGATGCCCATCGCGCGGCAGCGCTCTTCGTGCTCCGGTGTGCTGACGACAAGACGGGCGAAGATCTCGCCGTTGAGGCATCGCATCGCGGCCGCGGTCAGCACCCCTTCCGGCGCACCGCCGGTACCCATCACGGCGTGGACGCCGGAGCCGACCACTGCGGCGGTGATGCCGGCCGACAAATCGCCGTCGCCGATCAACCGAATCCGCGCGCCAGTCGCCCGAATGTCGGCGATCAGCTTCTCGTGCCGCGGGCGGTCGAGCACGGTGACGACGAGATCGTCGACACCGCGGCCGAGGCTCCTGGCAATCGCTTTCAAGTTCTCGTCGACCGGCGCATCCAGGCTGACGGCGTCTTTCGAGCTCGGCCCGACCACGAGCTTCTCCATGTACAAGTCGGGGGCGTGCAGCAGCCCTCCGCGCGTCGAGGCGGCCAGCACGGCGATGGCGTTAGCGGTGCCGGTCGCGCACAGGTTGGTCCCTTCCAGCGGATCGACGGCAATATCGACCTGGGGAAACTCGTCCGCGGGTCCACGCCCGCCCGAGGCGTGCGCCATCCCGACCTTTTCGCCGATGTACAGCATCGGCGCTTCGTCGCGCTCGCCTTCGCCGATGACGATCGTGCCGTCGATCGGCACGGTGTCCATCACCTTGCGCATCGCTTCGACGGCCACCTGGTCGGATTTGTGCCGATCGCCCTGGCCCATGGTGTGGGCGCAGGCGATGGCGGCCTGCTCGACTACTCTGAGGAACTCCAACGAAAGATTTGGATCCATGATGCACAATGCTCGACCACGGAGGTCACGGCATACGAACGGAGGTCACCGACAACAAACATCAGAATCGTCCGTGTCCCCGGTACTTCTCCGTGAACTCCGTGGTAGCGTTTTTTCAGCGCGCGTTATTTCTTCGATCTGTTGCCTTCTTCCTTTTGCCTTTTCACTTCTTCAGCGTAAGGGGGCAATTCGCAGCGCGTCGGGCGATCGACGCGGTAGCCGAGCACGTAGTCGGCCTGCATCAGTTTGTGAATTTCCCGCGTTCCCTCGTAAATCACCGCCCCCTTGCAGTTGCGGTAGAACCGGCCGACCGGGTACTCGTCCGAGTAGCCGTTGGCGCCGTGGATCTGCACGGCGTCGCCGGCGGCGCGCTCGGAGGCAACCGTCGCGAACCATTTGGCAAGCCCGGTCTCGCGCGTGTTGCGCCGGCCATTGTTCTTGAGCCAGCCGGCGCGAAGCCACAAGAGCCGCGCCGCCTGATAGTCCGATTCCATCTGCGCGATCATTTCCTTGACGAGCTGATGCTGCGCGATCTCGACGCCGAACGCCTTGCGTTCCTTGGCGTACGCGGCGCTGGCGTCGCGGCACGCGCGGATCAGGCCGGTTGCGCCGGCGGCGACCGTGAAGCGTCCCTGATCGAGGGCGAACATCGCGATCTTGAAGCCTTCGCCGGGCGCGCCGACCATGTTCTCGGCCGGCACCTCGACCTCTTCCATCTTGAAGAATCCGGTGTTGCCGGCGAGGATGCCCCACTTTTCCTTCAACGTGCCGCTCGAGAACCCCTTGAACGCGCGCTCGACGATGAACGCGCTGATACCGGAGGGATCGCGCTGCCGTTTCTTGTCGAGGTCGGACCACGCGAAGACGAGAAAGTGGTCGGCGACGTCGGCGAGCGAAATCCACGTCTTCTCGCCCGTCAGGACAAAGCGATCGCCTTTCTTGATCGCGACCGTCTGGATGCCGCGCGCGTCGCTGCCCGCTCCCGGCTCGGTGAGTCCGTAGCTCGCAATCTTCTTTCCCTGCGCCTGCGGCGCGAGATAGCGCTGCTTCTGGTCCTCGGTGCCCCACGCGACGAGCGAGAGACAGTTGAGGCCGGCGTGCACCGACAGAATGACGCGGAGCGACGTGTCGACGTACTCGAGCTCCTCGCTCGCGAGTCCGAGGCTGATGTAGTCCATGCCGGCGCCGCCGTACTCCTGCGGGACGGAAATGCCCAGCAGGCCGAGCGCCGCCATCTGCGGGAACAGATTCGTGTCGAAGCGGTGTGCGCGGTCGAGATCGTGGATGCGCGGGGCGACTTCGCGCGCCGCCCACTGGCGGACCGACTGTCCGAGCAGCTGCTGCTCTTCAGTCAAGTCGAAATCGATCATCTCGTGACTTCTCTGGACCGGGACAAACGATGGATCCTATCACGCGCGGCGGGTCACCTGCACGGCCGCGCCGCGTCCGAGGCCAAGCTGGCTGGCCGCGCTCGCCCCGTTGGCCGCGATCTCGAGGTGGTCGGTGCTGCCAAACAACGCGCAGACCTCCCCGGCCGACGCGTCGGCGTAGGTCGAGACCACTTTCGACACCTGGTGCGGACCGACACGGATCTCGAGTGCGTCCCGGCCCTCGGCGCTCGCCAACCGCTCGAACGTCTTGCGGTCGATGTTGGTGATCAGATTGCCGAAGCGATCGACACGCAACACCTCGCCGGCGATGCGGTCGTGTTCGATTCGTGGCTGCAGCAGGTCGAGACGAGAGACCGGCCCTGCCGGCCGCCCCAGCGCCGACAACTCGATCCCTTTGGCGAGCCATGCCGCCGCCGGCGCAAACCGATCGCGCCCTTCGAACGTCCGGCTCACGGTCGGACGCGCGTAGCGGCGCTCGGTCAGCTCGACGACCTTTTTGGGCGGCATCTCGTCGAACACGACGCTCAGCACGCCGTTGTCGGGTCCCACGAATTTGTACTCGCCCGCCTCGGCCGCAATCCCCCGCCGCGACGATCCGACGCCCGGATCGACGACGACGAGAAAGATGGTGCCGGGCGGAAAATAGCGATAACACGCCGCGAGCTCGAGCGCGCCGGCGACGACATCGTGCGGCGGCACCTCGTGCGAGATGTCGACCAGCGTCACCTCCGGACAGATGCCGAGCGCGACGCCTTTCATCGTGGCGGCGTAGTGGTCGCGCACGCCGAAATCGGTCAGCAGGGCGATTACGGGGCGCGCCATACCGCTAGCTTATCGAATTGCAGGAGGGCCGATCGCGGAATTGCAGGATTGCGCAGGGCCGAAGAGTCGAGCGCTGGCTGGTTCCGTGCGCGCGAAGGCATGCGATAATTGAGGTGGATGAGCGACGCCGACCAGCCCGAACCGTCGATAGACGAAGCGTCACCCTCCCCCGACCCGGTCCATCGCCCCGCCTCGGGCCAGAAGGCCGCGACGCCGCGGCCGTTCTTCAGGCGCATCTTCGGCTCGCTCGTGCGTCCGGCGGCCTCGCGGCCGCTCGCCGGCGTGCGCGACGCCCGGCACGCCGTCGCGATGTGTCACGCGCTGCTCTCGGAACGCGGCGAAGTGTCGGGCGTGCGTCTCGCGACCGACGTGCTGGCGGCCTACCAGTCGCTCGAGGCGCCGGCGCTCGCCGTCTTCTTCGATTTGCTGGTCGACGAGTTCTCGCCCGATCCCGACGCGGTCGGGCGAGCGGCGGACGCGTACCGCGACGAGCCGTCGCAGGCGAATCTCATCCATCTGCAGGCCGCGGTCGAGTCGCCGCGCCGGGAGTTGTTCCGGCGCTTCAACATGGCCCCCGGCGCCACCGGCGTGCTGGTCGAGATGCGACGGCAGTTGTTGCGCACGCTCGGCGAACATCCGCAGCGAACGGGGATCGACGCCGACCTCGTCCACCTGTTCCGATCGTGGTTCAACCGCGGCTTCCTCGTGCTGCAGCGGATCGATTGGCGCACCTCGGCGCTGGTGCTCGAACGGCTGATTCAATACGAGGCCGTGCACCAGATTCAGGGGTGGCGCGATCTCCACCGCCGGCTCGAGGCCGACCGCCGGTGTTACGCGTTCTTCCATCCCGCACTGCCCGACGAGCCGCTCATCTTCATCGAGGTGGCGTTGACGCGCGGAATGAGCGCGAAGGTCCAGCCGTTGATCGATCCCGATTCGCCCGTGGTCGACTCCACCGCCGCCGACTGCGCGATCTTCTACTCGATCACGAACTGTCAGGAGGGATTGCGCGGCGTGTCGTTCGGCTATTTTTTGATCAAGCAGGTCGCCGAAGACCTTGGAAGAGCGTTCCCGCGGTTGAAAATCTTCGCCACGCTCTCGCCCGTCCCCGGGTTTCGCAAATGGCTGACCCTCGCGACCGACACGCCGTTCGGCGATCGCATGCCCGCGGAGCTCGCCGCCCTGCTCGGAGCGCTTGACGGCCGCGACTCGCTCGAGAACAAGACCATTTCATGGCCGATGCGAGGGGAACTCAGCCGTTTGTGCGCGTACTATCTTCTGCACGCCAAGCATGGCAAAGCCCCCCTGGATCCCGTGGAGCGGTTTCATCTGGCGAACGGGGCGCGCCTCGATCGGCTCAACTGGCTGGGCGACACTTCAGAGATGGGCATGCGCCGCTCCCTCGGCCTGACGGTGAATTACGTGTACCGCCTGGCCGACGTGGAGCGAAATCACGAAACCTACGCCAAGGACTACAGAGTCGTCGCCTCCCGCGAATTCGAACGACTCGCCAAGCAATCCCCGCTCGTGCGCACCGGCAGCGTCTGAATGTAGCAAACTCCTCTCGTCTATCCTGCCATCCTGCAATTCCGCCATCCTGCCATCCTGCCATCCTGCCGTCCTGCAATTCCGCCATCCCCTCTTACTCCCCTACGCGGGCTTTCTGAACAAGATCTCCCGAAGATTGTTCTGGAGGAGGAACGAGTCGGAGACGCGCAGACCCGCGAAGAGTTTGATGATGTCGCGGTTGAGCAGAATCGCCTGGCGTCCGCGCGCCGCGGCATAGGAGCGATGCTTCAGGTTCACTTCGTCGACGATGATGTATTTCGTGTAGCGGGTGTCGCGCGGCGGCGCCGATCCGAAAAAGCCGAGCAGCGCGCCCTCCGGTCGCAGCACGCGCGTGAGCTGGCCGGCCAGCGCCTGGGCCGCCCCGCGATCGAGATAGTCGATGAGGTCCCAACACAGGATGCCGTCGAAGGCGCCGTCGGCCTGCGGAAAGCGCGTGTTCAGGAACTCGGGCAACGTCTCGAGGGCCCCCTTGCGGTTGTGCCGATCCAGGTCCGAGAAGAGATCCTCGACGAAAATCTTGCAGCCGAGCTGCTCGCCGAAAAAGCCGACGTTGCTGCCGACCACCGGCCCAAGATCGAGCAGGACGGGCGACTCGCGCGACGTGAGACAGGTCAGGAATTTTCTGAGCGCTTTGGTGGCAAAAACGGGATCCCCGACCGACACCGGCAGATCGACCGACGTCTCGGCATCGCTTCGGCGTGGTGTGATGCGATCTAACAGGCCCACGGAAGAAAGGTTCTCAGGGTTCTCGGGGTTCTCGGGGTTCTCAGGGTTCTCGGAGTTCTCGGAGTTCTCGGAGTTCTCGGAGTTCTCGGAGTTCTCATGGTTCGCCGACCTCGCGAACCTTGCGAACCCCGAGAACCTTGAGAACCTCGAGAACCTCGCCGAGAGTCGTTACGCCCCAATCCGCGGGCCGGCGGGCGGCGTCGGCGCCGGGACCGGCGGCTGCGAGGCGACGGGTTGGGCCGCCACCGGTTTCACTTCAGCTTTGGGCGGCTGCGCGGCCGCCTTGCGCTGCATGTCGACGCTGCCGCGGAAGTGGGCGCCTTCGGCAATCGCCACGCGCGGCGAGACGATGTCGCCGTCCACCGAGCCATTGTCGCGGATGTCGACCTTGTCGCTGGCCGTGACGTTACCTGTCACTTCGCCGAGCACGATGACCGCCTTGGCGAACACCTGCGCCTTGATCTTGCCGTTGGGACCGATCGTCAGCACGTGATCGCGCAACTGAATCGTCCCTTCAACATGGCCCTCGATGGTCAGATCTTCGCTGCCGTTCAGCTCGCCCTTGATGACGACCGACTTGCCTATATTCACGATGTCCTTCTCCACGTTGTGGCTCGTCTCAGCACGAGAACCCGGAGCGCCCGCCGTCATTGGCGTGGACCCCAGGGGCGCGGCCATCGGTTGTCCGGGCGCCGGTCGGACGGCTTCGTCGCGTTTCCACATATCAACCTCCGCCTTTCCCTACTTTTCGGGCGCTAGGGTCTTTGGCGTCACAGGTGCGGGGCCTAAAGTTCTGCCAGTATAAGGAAGCGCTCCGGGGTTGTCTAGTCCTTTTGTTACCGAGGGTTAGCGGGAATGCTACAATGAAGGATCGGCGATGCGTATCTATTTTGACTACAACGCGACGACACCGTTGGCGCCCGAAGTCGCCGACGCCACGACCCGCGCGCTCCGCGACCAGTTTGGCAACGCTTCGAGCGTTCATCATTTCGGGCAACAGGCGAAGGCGGCGACAGACGAGGCCCGATCGGCGGTGGCGGCGCTCATCAACGGGGATCCCTCCGAGATCGTGTTCACGAGCGGCGGGACCGAGTCGGACAACTTCGCGATCCGCGGAGCGGCCGACGCCCTCGAGCCGACCGGCCGGCGCCATCTCATCGCGAGCGCGATCGAACACGAAGCCGTCCTGAACACGCTCAAGGCGCTCGGACGCCGCGGATGGCGCGTCACGCTCTTACCGGTCGACCACTCGGGCATCGTCTCGCCGGATCGGCTGCGCGAGCGCATCACCGACGACACGGCGCTGGTGTCGGTGATGCATGCGAACAACGAGATCGGGACCGTCCAGCCGGTCGCCGAGTTGGCGGCCATCGCGCACGAGCGCGGCGCGCTGATGCACACCGACGCCGTGCAGTCGGCCGGGAAGATTCCTGTCGACGGCCGTGCGCTTGGCGTCG
>JAHFUJ010000228.1 GCA_023265105.1 Acidobacteriota bacterium | reverse complement strand
CCCAACGCGGCAGCCGCGTTGGGGTGCCGAGGCGGCCCTGTTCGCGGCCACCCGCGAGTAGGTTATGAAACCGCCTGTAAGGTTAACGTTGACCAAGCAGAAAGGTGCCGATAACAAAGCCGAGCGCCGGGCGCCTGCGGCCCGAGCGAGCGCGAACGCGCGAGTGAGAGCGAGTGGCAGCCTTGAGCCGTTGCGAGGTGCGAAGGCGCCGAGCAACAGCGGCGGGGGTGGGGTCCCCGCCGCGATAAGAATAAGGTGGGGCCCCGCGAGCATAGGAAAATGCCGCGAAGGCACAGGTCGTGGGGGGTGGGGCCCCAGCGCAAAGTGCCGCACTAAGCGGATAGTCGTAGCAACCAATGCCGAGCGCTGTAAGGCGCGAAGGCACAGGTCGTGGGGGTGGGGCCCCACGACAAAGTAATAAATGCTACAGCGGAACACTGAAGAACTGGTCCGGCGACTGGCTGTCGCTCTGCGAGGGATCGATCTGTATTCGCCGACCCATCCGCTCGTGCAGCGCGGCATCGACGCACTGAGCGCCACCGTGCTGGACGCGTTGCGGGAGGCCCCCTCGATCGTCATCGGCCTCATCGGGGACGAGATTGTCGTCGACGCCGTGCGATTGCCGAGGGGCACGGCGACGCTCATCGGGTTCGCGCGCGATCTGCGCGAGCGCGAGATCGAAAAAATCACCTTCACGCAGGGCCTGACACGCGAGGAGATCCGCAGCTTCGTCACCTTCCTCGGCGATCGCGAGGCGCGGATTCCGCTCGCCGATCGGCTCACGACGCGCGGCGTCCGTCACATCGCGCTTGGGAAAATCGTCGTCGAGGACGTCACCGACGATCAGGTGGGCATCGCGGCCGCCAGGCGCGTGTACACAACGGCGGTCGAGACCGCCGAATCGCTTTGGCAGGCCGCCCAGGCGGGCGACCAGCCCGACACGGGCGCCGCGCGTAAAATCATCGACGGCCTCGCCCGGATGGTCACGCAGGACCGCACGTCGCTGATGGCGCTGACGACGCTCAAGAAATACGACAACTACACGTTCACGCACATGGTGAACGTGTCGGCGCTCGCCATGGCGCAGGCGCGCGCCCTCAACATCGAGGGGACGCTCCTGCGGGAGTTCGGCTTCGCGGCGCTGATGCACGACATCGGGAAAGTGCACACGCCGCTCGAGGTGCTCAACAAGCCCGACAAGCTGACGACCGAGGAGTTCGAGATCATGAAGCGCCACGTCGTCGACGGCGCGCACATTCTGCGCCGCACGCCGGAGATGCCCGCGCTCGCACCCATCGTGGCGTTCGAACATCACCTGAAACAGGATCTCAGCGGCTACCCCGAGAAAATCGGGAACCGGCGACTGAACCTCTGTACGATGATCGTCAGCGTGGCCGACGTGTTCGACGCGCTCCGCAGCAACCGCCCCTATCGCCAGGGGCTCGCCACGACGCGCATCCGCGCCATCATGGGCGAGCAGGGGAATCCGGCGTTCAATCAGGTGCTGCTCAAGCGCTTCGTCAACTTGATGGGGCTGTTCCCGGTCGGAAATCTCGTGCGCTTGAGCACGGAGGAGCTCGGGGTCGTGACCGCTGAACACCCGACCGATCCCTTCCGGCCCCAGGTCAAAATCATCGTCGATGCCGAGGGTGAGACGCTGGAGGAACCACTGCTCGCGAACACGTGGGAACGCGACAGCCGCGGCGAGCACCCGCGCGCCGTCATCGAAGCGGTCGATCCGGAATCGGTGGGCATCGACCCGTTGAAGTACATGTGATGGCGATCGACGCCCCTGCCCCCCTCGCGCCAGAAGAGGCCGCCAGGCTGACCGACTTCGCGCGGGCCTGCAAAGCGGCCGCGCGCGCCGTGGTGCTCTATCCGCCGGCGCATCCGGCCATCGCGGCGACGCTCGGCCGCATCGCGGAAATCACGGCGCCACCGACGTTGACCGGGGCGCTCAAGATCAGCGTGCTTCCAGGCGGGCTCCTCCTTGACGGCCGCGCGCCGGCAAAGCCCGACCAGGCGATCGCCGAGCTGGCCGGGCTGCTGCACCAGCACCTGGTCGGCGAGATCACGGTTTATCCGGGCGGCGACGTCGAAGCGTGGCGCAGCTTTCTCCTGTTGCTCGGGCGCGCCTCGGACGCGGTCCGGGCCGATGGCGGCATCGTCCGGCTGTGGACCACCCTGGGCGGCCGCCACGTCGAGCTGCGCGAGATCGACTATGCCGAGGTCCTGCGCGAGCGCGCCGGCGGGCAGGCGGCCGTGTGGGACCGGGTCATCGCCAATTGCCTGCAGGGCGACGCGTTGAATCTGGACGAGGACGCGATCCGCACGCTCGTCGGCACCGCCAGCGATCAGGATCGGTTCGCGGAGCTGGTAGCCGAGCTCGACGCGCGCGCCACGGCGAGCGGCGGCGGCGTGGCGGCGAAGACGGCGGCGCTTATCCGGATGCTGCACGGCGTGGCGGAGGCGGTGGCGAAGAGCGCACCCGAGCGGCTCGAGCCGGTGCTCCACAACATGGCCGCGGCCGTGGGCCAGGTCGCGCCGGAGGTGATGGCGGAACTGCTCTCGCAGCAATCGGCCGGCGGCGGCGGCGGTGGCGGGCAGGCCGACGGAGCGCACGTGGTCGGCGAAATCGTGCGGCGGATGTCCGACCGGACGATTGCCGGCTTCGTCGCGCGCAACGTCATCGAGGAAGGCACCTCGACCGCGCGCCTGGCCCAGGCGTTTCATGCGCTGGTGCCCGATCAGGTCCAGCGGCACCGGCTGCTCTCGATGGCGCGCGACGAAGTCGCGGCCTCTCCACTCGGCCAGGCCGCGGGGTTCGACTCGCTCTGGAACAACGTGTCGGAGATGCTGACCTCGTATTCCGACAGCTCGTTCGTGTCCGACGCGTACGCGCACGAGCTGTCGGGCGCACGGACGCAGGCGATCGAGGTGGAGCGCGTCAGCGACGATCCGCCCGAGCGGATCGGCGCCTGGCTCGGCACCGTCGCCACGAGCGTCGTCCGGACGCTCGACCTCACGCTGCTGCTCGATTTGTTGCGCATCGAACAGGACGCCGGCCAGTGGCGCGATCTGATGCGGCCGGTCGTCTCACAGATCGAAGACCTGCTGCTCGTCGGCGACTTCGAAGCGGCGCAGCAGTTGCTGGCCGTGCTGGTGACCGAAGCCGGTCCCGACGGCACGTCGGGGCGCAAGTCGTCGGCGGCGCGGGCGATCGAGCAGCTCGTCGGCGGTCCGATGATGCGGCACATTGTGTCGCATCTGGCGACCATCGAGGACGCCCAGTTCGCACGGGTCAAGGAACTGTGCCTGACCATCGGCGGCGTGCTGGTGCGGCCGCTCGCCGAGGCGCTGTCGACCGAGGAGCGCGGTCGGACGCGCGAGCGGCTGACGGCGCTGCTCATTTCCTTCGGCGCCAAAGGCCGCCAAACCGTGGAGCGGCTGAAGCACTCGCCCAACCCTGCCGTGCGCCGGACGGCGATCTATTTGTTGCGGGAATTCGGCGGCAAAGATGCGCTGCCCGATCTCACGCTGCTGCTCGATGACAGCGAGGCGCAGGTCCAGCGCGAAGCCGTGCGGGCGATCCTCAACATCGGCAGCGACGCGGCGTACGCCGTGTTGCAGCAGGCGCTGGCCTCCGGGACGGTACAATCACGGGAGGCCATCATGCAGTCGATCGCGTTGGTGCGCGACGAACGGGCGACGCCGCTCTTCGCGTACATCGTCGGCCACGTCGATCACCGCGGGCCGCTTCGGCCGATCTACCTGCGGGCCATCGAGTCGCTCGGGGCGCTCCGCGACCCCGAGGGGGTGCAGGCGTTGAAGGACGCGCTGTACAAGGGCGAATGGTGGGCGCCGCGACGGACGGCGCTGCTGCGGGCAGCGGCGGCCGACGCGCTCGGCCGCATTGCGACGCCCGAAGCGATCGCCGTGCTGCGCGACGCAGTCGATGCGGGCTCGCGGGGCATCCGCGGCGCGGCCCGGCCGCACCTGGCGCGGGTCGAACGGGGCGGCGCGCAACGGCGTTGATCGTCGCAGACGCGCCACAGAGTGAAAGACAAGATGCGACGTTTTGCCGCAGGGCACGTGGAGTGCGCAAAGAATGAAGGCGGACGCCACGTGAGGTTTTGAACCGCCTGTAGGAATTTTGTCTCGGCGGTTGGCGGTTTCTTCGCAGGTTCCAGAGGCCGGTACATAGATGGACGACAACCGATCGCAACTCGCCGACGACTTCCTCCGGCGCTTCGCCTCCGCGCTGCGATCGGCACAGCTCTACTCGGAGAGCCATCCCATCATCGCGCGCAACATCGACGCGCTCGCGGCGGGCGTCGAGCTTTTCCATGCGTCGCAGCCGACCATCACGATGGGCATCGTCGACAAGGAGATCGTGGTCGGTGACGTCCCGGTCGGCAAAGCCGATCTGCTCGGCGACCTCGTCAGGCGCATGCGACTGGCCGGCGTCGAGCGCATTGCCATCGAGCGCGGTGTGACGAGGGACGAACTCGCCGACCTGGTGCGCACGCTCTCCTCGATTGAAACCAGACGAGGGGGCGACGAGGCGGCGCCGGACCTGCCGACCATTCCGCACATCCGTCTCGGCCGGATCGAAGTCGAACAGCGCGCCGAAGGCGGCGCCGCTGATGCCGGCTCGATTCGTCGCATGTACGAGGAGGCCGTCTCGGTGGCCAGCGCCGTGTGGGAGAGCGCGAAAACCGAGCACAAGCCCGACGCACCGGCCGCCCGCACGATGGTCGACGGGCTCGCGCAGGCGGTGGCTCAGAACCGCACCGCGTTGATGGCGCTGACGGCGCTCAAGAACTACGACAACTACACCTTCACGCACATGGTGAACGTGTCGATCCTGACGATGGGCCAGGCGCGCGGGTTGGGGATCGATGGGCCGCTCTTGCGCGAGTTCGGCATGGCGGCGCTGATGCACGACATCGGGAAGGTCCGGACGCCGCTCGAAGTGCTGAACAAACCCGACAAGCTCACCGACGCCGAGTTCGCGATCATGAAACGCCACCCGGTGGACGGCGCCGAAATTCTGCGGCAGACGCCCGATATTCCGACGCTCGCGCCCGTGGTCGCCTTCGAACATCACCTGCGCATCGACGGCTCGGGGTACCCGAACAGCGTGACCCGCCCGGCGCTGAATGTCGGCACGATGCTGTGCAGCATCGCCGACGTCTACGACGCGATGCGATCGCAGCGCAAGTATCAGCAGTCGTTTCCAACCGAACGCATTCTCGAAGTGCTGAAGCGCAACGACGGCACGCAGTTCGACCAGCATCTGGTCCGGCGATTCGTTCAGCTCATCGGGATTTATCCGGCTGGCAATTTGGTGCGCCTCAACACCGGCGAGATCGCCGTCGTCGTCAAGGTGTACGCGCCCGATCCGTATCGCCCGCAGGTGCGCGTGCTGTTCGACCGAGCCGGCGCGCGGCTGGAGGTGCCGAACGACGTAAATCTCTGGGAAACCAGCGACGACCCGGAACAGCCGTCCTCGGTGGTCACGCCGCTCGACCCGGCCGACTACCAGATCGATCCGTTAACGTTGATGTAGACTGGGCGGAAAAGGGGGACGGGAGCCCTTTTCGGGCGCGGAATCTCCACGAAAAGGGCTCCCGTCCCCCTTGTTCACACTCATGCGTCAATTCGCCCTCGCCCTCCTGCTCGTCGCCGCCGGCGCGCTTCACTCGGCATCTCGCCTTGTTCCGGGCCTCCTGAGCGCTCAGAACGGGGCCCAGGGCCAGGCGGTGGCGGTGCAGGCGATTGCGGCACCGACGCGACCACTGCCGCCCGAGGAAGACTCGGCTGGCGTGGCGAAGTTTTCGTTCATCGCGTACGGAGATACCCGCGGGCGCCAGGACGGCGTCGAGCTTCAATATGAGCACGGGCTGGTGGTGCGCGGAATGTTGGCGGCGATCGAGCGGCTCGAGACCACGGAATATCCGGTGCGGTTCGTCCTGCAGTCGGGTGATGCGGTCGTGGATGGTGGAGATGCACGGCAGTGGAACACGAGCTTCGTTGGCTTGATCAATCGTCTGACCACTGACGGTGGTGTCGCCTATTTCCTGGCGCCGGGCAATCATGACGTCTCGGCGGCGGAGAACCTGGATTCTTCACAACGGCTGCAAGGACTGCGAAATTACCTTCAGGCCATGTCCCAGCTGATCCCTCCCGATCGGGCTCAGCGTCGCCTTGCCGGATACCCGACCTACGCCTTTGGTTACGGCAACACGTTCGTTGTCGCCCTCGACTCCAACATTGCGAACGACATGACGCAGTACAACTGGGTCAAGGCTCAACTCGAAGGCCTCGATCGGAAACGCTACGTGCATATTGTCGCGCTGTTCCATCATCCCGTGATTTCTTCCGGTCCGCACGGCGGACCAAAGCTCGAACCGCCGTCGGCTGCGATGAGAGCTCGATATATGCCGTTGTTCCGGGCCCATCACGTGAATGCGGTCTTCGCGGGACACGATCATTTGTTCGAACACTGGGTGGAGCGCTATACCGATGACACGGGCCGGCATCGCATGGATCTTGTCACGAGCGCGGGAGGCGGAGCGCCGCTCTACACCTACCAGTCCGAGCCGGACCTCACCGACTACCTCAGAGCCAATCAAGCGGCCAGGGTGCAGGTCGAGCATCTCGTGAAGCCGGGTCCGGAGCCCTCAGACAATCCGTATCACTTCGTGATCGTTCATGTGAATGGCGAGCGTCTGGACATGGAGGTTGTTGGCGTGGACTGGGGAAGCGGTTTCAGTCCATACCCAGGTCGCAGCAATACAGTGGGTTTGAGCGACTCAACGTCCCTCAGATGAGCTGGTCCGCACGGGATGCGAGATAAGGAGTAGAATTACCTCCGTTCCCCGAACCCGTCGCAGACTTGGCCGGCTGAACCCGTCGACTCACCTTAGGAGGCGCGTTATGAGAACGATTCGACGTGCGGTGTTGCTGAGTGCCGTGGCCGTCGCCTGGATCGTGGCGTTCGCGACCTTCCCCGCGGCTCAGGAACCGGCCGTCGCCGCCCGCCCGGTCCTCACACCCGAGCAGATGGAGGACTTTCTGCTCAAGGCCGAGATCGGCAAGATAAGAGCGGCGGGCACGGGCGTCACCGACTCGCGGCGCGCGACGCTCTCCGACGGGCGGATCACGCACGATGCCCACATCCAGACGGTCAACGAGTCGAAAGTGAGGTTCGAGGGCACGCGTGGTACCGAGCTGAACTTCAAAGACAACTACGCCTTCAACATCACCGGCTATCGCCTCGCCCGGCTGCTGGGTCTCGACAACGTCCCGATGTCCGTCGAGCGGCGCGTCCAGGGCACGCTGGCCGCCGTCACCTGGTGGGTCGATGATGTACTCATGGACGAAAACGAGCGGCAAAAGAAGCACACATCGGGTCCGGATCCGGAGAGAACCGCCAAACAGACACACATCATGCGCGTCTTCGACGAGCTGATCGAGAACACCGACCGGAACGGCGGCAACATCCTGTGGACCAAGGATTGGAAGATGTGGCTGATCGATACCACGCGGGCGTTCAGGATCGACAAGGGGCTGAAGAACCCGAAGCTGCTGGAGCGGTGCGAGGCCAACCTGCTCGAGAAGATGCGCAAGCTCACCGCCGAGACCTTGACGCGCGAACTGGGCGACACGGTGGGTAAACCTGAAATCGAGGCGCTGCTCGCGCGTCGCGACGCGCTCGTCAAGCACTTCGACAGCTTGGTCGCGGCGCGCAGCCGGGGCGCGGTTCTCTACACGATGTAG
>JAHFUJ010000227.1 GCA_023265105.1 Acidobacteriota bacterium | reverse complement strand
GTTTCGCGGGTCCTGTCCGCGAACAGCCCCACCCGGTGCTCGCCCCAAGAGCGCTTGTCACGGGAGTGGGCTCCGCGCCGGGCGGGGCGGGGTCCCAACGCGGCAGCCGCGTTGGGGTGCCAAGGCGGCCCCGTTCGCCCACCCGCGAGTAGGGTATGAAACCGCCTGAAGTAACGAAGCTCGGCTCCGCCTCAAACCAACGAAGCATGCCGAAACGCGCCGCGTCAGTCGCGCAACGCGAAGGTCACCAGGATGTGGCCCGAAATGACGGACACGTACTGCTTGCCGTCGACTTCATAGGTGATGGGAGCCATCACAACCTGCCCGCCGAGACTCGCCTTCCACAGCAGCCGACCGGTGCGGGCGTCGAGCGCGTGAAAGTACCCTTCGCGTCCGCCGGTGAAGAGCACGTCTGAGGCGGTCGTCAGCATGCCGGCGTCGGTCACGTCGAACTGGTCGAATTTCCACTTCTGCTCGCCCGTCCGCGGGTCGAGCGCGATCACGGCGCCGTGGCCCACTTCATCGGTCCAGTTGTTAATCGGGCTGCGGCGCCCGATTCCGACCGTCGGCGCGCCCGGCGCTGGCGCCAGCACGGTGAAGCCGCCGCCGCTGAAGTTCCGGCCCGGTTGGTACGCGGACGTCTCCTTCCGATAGATCGTCGCGTAGTTTTCCCACGCGGAGAAGTAGAAGAGGCCGGTTCGCGGGCTGTACGAGGGCGGATACCAGTTGGTGCCGCCCTGGTTGCCGGGCCATGTGGGCGCGCCCGGCGGCTGCGGCGTGGGAATCGGCCGCCCGCGTTCGTCCAGGCCGCTCGACCAATTCACCTTCACGAACGGCTTACCGAGGAGAAACCTGCCGGTGACGCGATCGAGCACGTAGAAGTACCCGTTCCGATTCGCCCACAGCATCAGTTTCCCCGACGCACCCGGCCAATTCATATCGACGAGAACCGGAACCTGCACCGAATCGTAGTCGTACCCGTCGTTCGGCGTGAATTGAAAATGCCACTTCAGCGCGCCGGTGTCCGCGTCGAGCGCCACCACTGAATCGGTGTAGAGATTGTCGCCAGGGCGTTGATCGGGATTCCAATCGGGCCCGGGATTGCCCACGCCCCAGTATGTGAGATTGAGCGTGGGATCGTAGGAGCCGGTCACCCACACCGAGCCGCCGCCAGTCTTCCACGCGTCGCCGCTCCAGCTGGTGTTTCCCGCTTCCCCTGGTGCCGGAACGGTGTAGAAGCGCCACGCTTCTTTGCCCGTCTTCACGTCAAACGCGGCGATGAACCCGCGGATCCCAAACTCGCCGCCGCCCACGCCGACGATGACCTTGTCCTTGACGATGAGCGGAGCGAGCGTAATCGAATAGGCGAACTTCACGTCCGCGACCGCGATGTTCCACAGCGGGTGGCCGTTCTTGGCGTCGATCGCAATGAGGTGCGCGTCCAGTGTGCCCATGTAGAGCGTGTCGCCGAGGATCGCCACGCCGCGATTGTTGGCGCCGCAGCAGATCCGTGCGTCGGGCGACGGCGTGTAGCGGTAGAGCCAGAAGACACGGCCGGTTTTCGCGTCCAGGGCCATCACGTCGTTCGGCCGCTCGGTGATGTACATGATCCCGTCAACGACCAACGGGTTGGACTGCCAGGCGCCCAACACCTGGTCTTGGAGCACCCATCGCTGTTCGAGATTCTCCACATTTTGCGGAGTGATCTGTTGCAGTTGACTGTACCGCCGGCTGTCGTACGTCCCGCCATACGTCAGCCAGTTGCGCGGTTCCGAGGCGGCGCGCAGGATCCGGTCCGATGAGACTTGCGCGTGCAGTTGGTAAGACGCGAGCAGCGCGAAGAGCAGCAGCACGTATCGTGTCAGAATTTTCATCGCAGGCCCTTCAGCGAGAGGAGATAGGCCACCAGATCCGACCGTTCGTCATCGGTGAGCGTGCCAGCGATCGAGGGCATGGGCGAGGTTTTCGCGACCTCATATTCGCGGAGGTCGGCTTTCATGAGCGAAACGAGCCGTTCTTGTTCGTCAATCAGCTGCACCGTGTGGGTGTCTTCGTTCAGCCGGCGGCCTCGAATCGTCCGGCCGTCGCGCGTCACGATTCGCACCGACCGGTTGATGGGCCACATGGCTCCCGTCGGATCCACCAGCGATCGCTGGAGCGCCGCGACAGAGCGGATCGCGCCGATGTCGCTCAGGTCGGGGGCCACGCGCGGCCCTTTGCCGTTCACACGATGACAGCTCGCGCACCCGGCTTTGCCTTCGAAGAGCGTTTGCCCGTGCGCGGCGTCACCGACCTTGACCGGCGTACCGCTGACGTCCAAACCCACCCGGATGAACGCGACGAGCCCGTCGAGCTCCGTGGGCTGCAGGTTGAATGGGGGCATGCCGGTCCCTGGAACGCCCGCGCTGATCGTCCGACGAAGATCGTCGTCGGACAGGGGCCGGCGGAACTGCCCTCGTCTAAGGTCGATGCCCGAGACCATGTCGCCATTCGGGCCGTGGCACTGCGCGCACTGTCCCGCGTAGAGCCGCGAGCCGGTTTCGATGTCGATCGCGCTGTACTGGCCTGGATGATCTTGAGACGTGCCCTGTGCCGCGAGTCGTCCGCTCAGGCACACGGCGAGCGTCAGCGAACCGAGCACTGCACGTGTCAGCCGATGGATTCTGGGCATGCTGCCTGGTTGTACCCGAATCGCGAGCGCCTGTCCACTCACAAGCCGAAGTCGCGTCGTGTGAACCTGCTGAGACACCGTGGCCGCTACTTCACGTCGTTGCGGAAGACGCTGCCGCCCTTCATGACGAACGTGACGCGCTCCATCTCGGTGATATCTGCCAGCGGATCGCCGGCGACGGCCACCAGGTCGGCAAACTTGCCTTTCTCGATCGTGCCGACGCGGTCCGACCACCCGTAGTTCAGCGCGGCGGCGGCCACGCTGAACGCCATCCGCAACGCTTGCACGGGAGTCGCTCCCCACTTGACCAGGTACGCGAGTTGCTCGGCCTGTTTGCCGTGCAGGTTCCTGTCGCCAATCGCGCCGCTGGCGAAGGGCATCGGCACGCCGGCCGCGAGTACCTTCTTGAAGCTGGCTTGGGCCATGCGAAGACGGCTGGTTTTTCCGCCGCTCTCCTTCAGATCCCCCGGTTCGAGTCCCACGAGATCGACAATCGTGACGCCGAGGGGCAGCTTTTTCGCGAGCAGCATCTTCAACGACTCGTCGTCGAGATCCACCGCGTGCTGCGTGGCATCGACGCCGGCCGAAATGCAGCTGCGCAGACCTTCTCCACCGTACGTGTGGCAGGCGACCTTCAGGCCGAGCCGGTGCGATTCATCCACAATCGCCTGCACTTCTTCCAGCGTGAGCGACGGACTGTTGACCATCGTCCCGTCCGGCTTGTAGACACGGTACTCGCCGCCGACGAAATCCTGTGTCGTGTAGATCTTGATCCAGTCGACGCCGTGAAGCTTCGCTTCCCGGACGGCCGCCCGGCCGAGCCACGGGGAATTGACGTTCTTGTTCTCGGTGAACCCTTCGAAGAATGGCGGCGCCAGAGCCCGGTACGGGCCGCTCGCGCGCTGATTGAGACTGGGCCCGGCCACCTGCATGCGCGGTCCGACGATGACGCCGTTGTTGATGGCGTCGCGTAAATCGACCGTCCCATAGCCTCCGCGCGAGTCCAGATCGACGACGGTCGTAAAGCCGGCGTTCAAGGTCTTCTGGGCGTTCGCCACGGCGACCGCGGTGCGGTAGGGGACCGATTCGTTGTTGACGGCATCGTAGAAATGCACGTGCGTGTCGATCATGCCGGGCAACACGGTGGCCCGGCTGAAATCGAGAACGGTCGCATCGGGAGGAATGATGAGGTTCGGCCCGACGTCCACGATCCGATCGCCAGCAATGAGCACCACCTGGTTCGTCAGCATGCCTGCCGACTTGCCGTCGAAGAGGCGGCCGGCGCGGACCGCGACCACTCGGCCGGATCGCGGTGGCGAGACGGGACCTTGCGACCGGCCCGCCGTCAGATGGCCTGACAGTGCTGACAGGGCCCAGGTGACCAGCAACGCGCAGAAGGTGGCGGCCACATTCGAACGGGTCATCTGTGCCAGCATGCTAGGTCTCCCGTGCAGGCGTGTCAACGATTCGGAAGGTTCTCGGGGTTCTCGGTGTTCTCGAGGTTCTCAAGGTTCTCTTCTGGTAGCATACCCGGCGCCCACCACGGCCGCCCGGTGAGGAATGGGCCTGGAGGTGGCGACGCCTGGGAGGGTTCATGAAGTTGCGGCAGTTGGGCAAAAGTGGGTTGACCGTTTCGGCGATCGGGTTGGGATGCATGGGGATGTCCCAAAGCTACGGGCCGGTCGACGATGAGGAATCGATTCGCACGCTGCATCGTGCTCTGGACATCGGCGTGACCTTGTTGGACACCGCGGCCGCGTACGGCATGGGCACGAACGAACGGCTGGTGGGCCGCGCGATTCGCGATCGCCGACACGAAGTCGTGCTGGCAACGAAATGCGGCATCATCCGAGGTGCCGACGGCCTGCCGATCGCGTTGGACGGATCGCCAAAGCACGTCAGGGAATCGTGCGACGCGAGCCTGCAGCGCTTGAACGTCGACGTCATCGACCTGTTTTACCTGCATCGCGTCGATCCAAACACGCCGATTGAAGAGTCGGTGGGCGCGATGTCCGAGCTCGCCCGCGCCGGCAAAGTGCGACACCTCGGCTTATCGGAAGCCGCGCCGGCCACCATTCGCCGCGCGCACAAGGTCCATCCGATCGCGGCGCTGCAAAGCGAGTACTCGCTCTGGTGGCGCGAGCCCGAGTCGACCGTTCTGCCCGTGTGCCGGGAGCTCGGGATTGGCTTCGTACCCTTCAGTCCGCTCGGCCGGGGCTTTCTGTCGGGTCAAGTGACGCGCACCGACAGTCTCGCCGCCGACGATTTGCGACGCCGCCTGCCTCGATTTCAGGGCGAGAACCTGCAACACAATCTGGGGCTGGTCAGGCGCCTCGAAGAAATCGCGGCAAGGAAAAACTGCTCGGCATCGCAGCTTGCGCTTGCCTGGTTGCTCGCCGTGGCTCCGGACATCGTGCCGATTCCCGGTACCAAACGCCGCACGTATCTTGAAAGCAATGCGGCCGCCGCCGATATCGAACTCACGAGTAGGGAAGTCAATCAGCTCGACGCGGCGTTTCCCGCCGATGCCGCGACCGGTGAACGCTACGCGCCGGAGATGATGCGTTGGCTCGATAAGACGCCCGCGCGCGCGTGATTCCGATGTGGGACACTACGGCGTGCTACAGTCGGTTTCATAACCTGCTCGCGGGTGGCCGCGAACGGGGCCGCCCCGCCCGGCGCGGAGCCCACTCCCGTGACAAGCGCTCTTGGGGCGAGCACCGGGTGGGGCTGTTCGCGGACAGGACCCGCGAAACGAGGTTATGAAACCGCCTGTAGCATCGAGCCGCCCCGGAGACTCACCTGATGCGCAACTCGAAGGTCTGGCCGGTCGTCCGCGTCGCCAGCGGAAACTTCCTCGAGATGTACGACTTCATGGTGTTCGGCTACTACGCCACCGCCATCGGCCAGACGTTTTTCCCGAGCGGGAGCGAGTTCGCGTCGCTCATGAAAGCGCTGATGACGTTTGGCGCGGGTTACCTCATGCGCCCGCTGGGCGCCATCGTGCTCGGCTCCTACGTGGACCATCACGGCCGGCGCAAGGGGCTGCTGCTCTCGCTCGGGCTCATGGCCGTTGGCACGTTCTCGATCGCGTGCACTCCGGGCTATCGCACGATCGGCTGGATCGCGCCCGTGCTGGTCCTGGTCGGCCGCCTGCTGCAGGGACTGTCGGCCGGTGTTGAGCCGGGCGGCGTCTCCGTGTATCTGTCGGAGATCGCCCCGCCAGGCCGTAAAGGATTCTTCGCCAGTTGGCAATCCGCCAGCCAGCAGGTCGCCGTGGTGCTGGCGGCGCTCGTCGGCATCGTGCTCACGTACAACCTGACCGCCGATCGCATGGCGCGCTGGGGATGGCGGATCCCCCTGCTCGTGGGCTGCCTCATCGTCCCGCTCCTGTTTCTGCTGCGCCGGACGCTCGGCGAGACTGAGGACTTCCTGGCACGCAAGCGCCACCCCTCCAGCTCGGAAATCTTTCGAATCGTGGCGGCGAACTGGCCGATCGTCGGTCTGGGCGCGTTGCTCTCGACGTTGACCACCGTGTGCTTCTATATGATCACGGCCTACACGCCGACGTTCGGCGGTTCGGTGCTGCATCTTGCGAACACGCGCGTTCAGATCGTGATCCTGTGCGTCGGGATCTCGAACTTTGTCTGGCTTCCCGTCATGGGGGCGCTGTCCGATCGCGTGGGCCGGCGTCTGATCCTGATCACGACTTCCATCCTGACGCTCGTCACCGCGTATCCGGCGTTGCTCTGGCTGGTGGCCGCGCCGTCGGTGGGCCGCTTGCTGGCCGTCGAGCTGTGGCTGTCGTGCATGTTCGGCAGCTACAACGGCGCCATGGTCGTATACCTGATCGAAATCATGCCGCCGGAAGTGCGCACGTCGGGGTTCTCGGTCGCCTTCAGCCTCGCCACCGCCATCTTCGGTGGCTTCACGCCCGCGATCTGCACGTATCTGATCGAAGTCACCGGGAACCGGGCGGTTCCAGGGCTGTGGCTGTCGTTCGCGGCGATGCTGGGACTCATCGCGTCCGTGTCGCTCGCTCGCCGCGCTCCGGCCCCGCTCGGGGCGAGGGTCGCGATTCTTTCATCGTGACGGTCGACTGGGACGTCGTCGTCGTCGGATCGGGGAACGCGGGCATGAGCGCCGCGCACGCCGCGCGCGAAAAGGGCGCGCGTGTGGTCGTCGCGGACGTCGCGCCCCTGTCGTGGTCGGGCGGCAATTCGTACTTCACCGCCGGCGCGTTCCGGACGGCGCACCCGGGATTGCCCGGCGTCCAGTCCATCCTCGATGGCGTCGATCGGGACCTGCTCGCCCGGACGCGCCTCGAGCCCTACAGCGTCGAGGCCTATCGCGCCGATCTCGATCGCGTGACCGACGGGCGCGCGGACCCGATGCTTGCAGGCATCCTCGCTGGGGAATCGTGGCCCACCATGGGCTGGCTCCGCGACATCGGTTTGCGGTTCCGGCTGATGTACGAGCGCCAGTCGTACCGGAGCGAGGACACCGAACAGTTCTGGGGCGGCCTGGCGATTGGCACGGTGGACGGCGGCAAGGGTCTCGTGGCGCAGCACTTCGCTGCGGCGAGCCGCAGCGGCATCGAGCTCACGTTCGAGCATCGGCTGGTCGGGCTCGTACACCGGGGCGGACGCGTCGAGCTGGAGTTCCAGACGCCGGGCGGAACGCGCCGACTGACGGCCGGGGCGGTGGTTGTCGCGGCGGGCGGCTTCGAAGCCGATCGCGAGCGGCGAACGCGCCATCTGGGAGAGGCGTGGCGCGACGCGAAGGTGCGGGGGACGCCGTACAACACGGGCGGTCCGCTCGATCTGCTGCTTCAGCTCGGTGCGGCCCCGCGCGGCGACTGGCCTGGGTGTCACGCCACGCAGTGGGATCGGAACGCGCCGGACTTCGGCGATCGCGAGCTGACGAATCGCTTCACCAAGCAATCCTACCCGCTCGGCATCGTCGTCAACCTGCGGGGCGAGCGGTTCCTCGACGAGGGAGAGGACTTTCGCAACCTTACTTATGCGAAGTACGGCCGCGCCGTGCTGGCGCAGCCGAGCGCGACAGCTTTTCAGATCTTCGACGCCAAGACCGTCCCGCTTCTGCGTCCGGAGGAGTACG
>JAHFUJ010000226.1:6395-7800 GCA_023265105.1 Acidobacteriota bacterium | reverse complement strand
GAGCACCCCGCTCAACGAGAACATCCGGTTCAGCACCACGAATAACGTGTGGCAGAACGTGACACAGGTGATGGGCGGGCGCTTGCTCAAGGTCAGCGCCCAACTCGAGTTCTGAGGACGATCGTAGGCAGCCGCGCGCGTCAACCGCGCCATCATCACGGGGCCGGGCAGGGAATCCTGCCCGGCCCCGTTTTGTTTGTGTCAGGGGACGCGTGACTGACGCGTGACGGCTTGACTTTGGTGGACGATTGAGCTATCAACGGTCCACTCACGGAGTACGCGAGGAGAAGACTATGCAGAATCGCAGAGAGTTCGTCAGGAATGTCGCGAGCGCAACGGCTGGACTCGCCCTCGGAGGCCGCGGTCTCGCGGACGCCGGTTTCCTTCAGGCGCCCGCCCCGGCCCGGCGCCAGGTCATGATCGGCGGCAAGCGCATCAAGGTGGTGGACATTCACGCGCACACGTTCGTGCCCGAGGTCTGGGAGGTCGTCAAGGACACGAAGCTGGCGGACCAGGCGAAGAACAACCTCACCGGTGCCATCGCCCTCGGCAACCCGGCGCGCCTGCAGTACATGGACAAGGAGGGCATCGACTACGAGGCGATCAACGTCAACGGGTGGGGTTACGCGGCGGAGCGGGAGCTGGCGCGCGACGTTGTCAAAGTGCAGAACGAGAAGATCTCGCAGTTCTGTGCCGCGCACCCGGATCGCTTTGTCGGGATGGCGACGCTCGCGTTGCAGCATCCGGATCTTGCCGCCGACCAGTTGGACGAAGCCGTCAAGAAGTTGGGCATGCGCGGCGCCGCCATCGGAGGGAGCGTCGAAGGACAGGAGCTCTCCGACCGCAAGTTCGATCCGTTCTGGGCCAAGGCGGAAGAGCTCGGGGTCATGCTGTTCATGCATCCCCAGAACGCGCCCGGCACCACGAATAATCCCCGGCTGCAGGGCAAGGGCGGCCTGGGCAACACGATCGGCAATCCGCTCGAAACGACAGTCTTCTTGTCGCACTTGATCTTCGAGGGGACGCTGGACCGGTTCCCCGGCCTCAAGATCTGCGGCGCGCATGCCGGCGGCTACCTGCCGTCCTACAGCGGTCGATCGGATGCGCTGTGCGGGCGAGGCAACGGTGCCGATTGCAAGGCGCTCAAGAACAAGCCGAGCGAATACTTCAAGAAACAACTCTTCGTGGACACGATGATCTTCCACGAAGATGGGCTGCGGCATTTGGTCGCGGAAGTCGGCGTCGACCACATCTTTTACGGGACGGACTATCCGTTCGACTGGCCGGTCGGGATCGATTTCGTGCTCAAGGCACCGTTCTTAAAGGACGCGGAGAAGGAAGCGATCCTCGGCGGGAACCTGGTCAAATTGCTTCGCATTACGTAGCAGGTCTAAAAGACCTGCGC
>JAHFUJ010000226.1:0-6295 GCA_023265105.1 Acidobacteriota bacterium | reverse complement strand
GCCGTGACCGACGAGCGTGGAGCCTACCGGGTTCCGGCGCGCGTTGGCGTTTACAAGATCACCGTGGAACTGCCGGGCTTTACGACCGTGAACCGGACAGTGGAGCTGGCGGTGGGACAAACCGCCATTACGAATTTCCAGATGTCAGCGGGCGGAGTGCAAGAAACGGTGACGGTCACCGGAGAGGCGCCGCTCGTCGACACGACTAAATCGTCGATGGGTGGCACGGTCAACCCGCGGCAAATGGAGAACATTCCGCTGAATGGCCGGAACTGGATGGATCTGACCCTGATGGCTCCCGGAAGCAACATGAACGCGGTCAGCGACGTCCCGACCGGCGCAGTCGGGGCCAACTCCGGGAATTACCAGGTCAATATCGACGGCCAGCAAGTGACGCAGACGATGTTCAACACGTTCGGCCAGGCCCATTTCAGCCGGGATGCTATCGCGGAAATGGAGGTCTCGGGCCGGTTCGATGCCACCCAGGGCCGCTCGAGCGGCATCCAGGTGAACGCCATCACCAAGTCGGGTACCAACAGATACGAGGGCACGTACTCCGGCTATTTCCGGAACGACAAGCTCAACTCCCCGGATTTCCTCTCCGGGTTCACCCCGAGCGGAATCTCGTGCACCCTTACCAGTGCGGGATGTTTGCAGAGTGCCCTGCCGTACTCGAATCAGCAGATGGCCTGGACCTACGGCGGCCCGATCAAGAAGGACAAGATCCACTTCTTTGGCAACTACGACTTCTCACGCCAGCCGCAGACCTATCCGTACACCAGCGCGTTCCCGTCCTTCAACTTCAACCAGGAGTTCACGACGTGGGACAAGAAGGGTGGCGGGCGGCTGGACTTTCAGCTGTCGGACCAGGCCCACTTAGCCGTACGCGGCAATCATTCCTTTTATACGGAACCGGTTGCGGTCGGGAACACCGTCGGCGGCCCCGCCCTGCATCCTTCCTCGCCAGTGATCACCGAACGGTTCAGCAACGATTTGTTCGTCACGCTGACGCAGGTGTTGAGCAATCGGGCCTTGAACGAGGTCAAGGGGGGGTATGCCGGCTTCTACTGGACCCGAGAGCCCCTCGTCAAGGGCTGGGCGAACCACCCGTTCGGCCTCAGCGTCGGGACGCCGATCCTGTTGCTGCAAGGCTACACAATCGGCCAGGCTCACAACAATTCGCCTCAAAAATGGGTGTCGGATCCCTACAATATTCGTGACGATTTCACGTTGACGTTCAGCAAGGGCGGACATCACACGGTGAAGCTCGGCAGTGAGATCATTGACGATCAATTGAATGTCTTCGTGTGCAACATCTGCATGGGCTCGTACGACATGTCGGGCGGGGCTGTTCCCAGGAATATCGAGACGCTGTTTCCGGTCTGGAACGACCCCAACACGTGGAACATCGCCCCGCTGTCCGGGGTCACACGAACGTATCAGGTCGGCCTTGGGCAGATGAAAATCTACAATCGCCGGTGGGTGTATTCCGGCTGGGCGCAGGATAACTGGGAGTTCTCCAAGTTGACGGTGAACTTCGGGCTCCGTTACGACTTCTCCACCGGGAAGGAACTGCAAACCGAGTTCCAGCCGTTCTATGGAAACCGTCCGTCCGACCGGACAAACTTCGGGCCGCGGTTGGGTATCACGTACGCCGTGAACGAGAAGACCGTGGTGCGCGGCGGGTTTGGGAAGTACTTCGGCGCCCCCGACGACAACGAAGCCTCGTGGACGATGCTCTACGCTGGAGAGATCCATCCTCAAGTGACCAATGATGGCCGGGCCAACTTTGCGTCCAACCCATGGAATGGGCCCACGCCGACCTATGCGCAAGCCTTGGCCTCGTGGCAAGCGGACGTGGCGAGTGGTTGTACCCAACGCACCGGCGCGGCGGGCTGCAAGTTCACCCGCTTTACAAATATTCTGTCGCCGCCGAATCCGAAGACGCCCTACAGCTATCAGGCGTCAATCGGCTTCCAGCGGCAATTGGCAAGCGCGATCTCGATCGAGTCCGACTTCACCATCAACGATACTCGCGGCGCGCAGAACGGGCAGAATGTCAACCTGTCGTACAATCCCGCCACCGGATACAACTATCCCTTCTCGGATCGCTCCAAGAACCCCTATCCGGGGTGGAGTGCGGTGACGATGCGCATGAGAACGGCGGCGGCCAATGTCTATGGGTGGCAGACGGCCTTCACGAAGCGCATGAGCAACCATTGGCAGGGCTCAGCGACGTATCTGTATTCGCGCCAGTACGACTATCAAAGCACGCCGCGCCGGGATGGATGCCAGTACCCGACGACCATCTCGGCGTCGGGTGCATTCGTGTGCGACGTCCCGATCCAAGTCATCGAGCCCATTGCGGATGAATGGTACCTGAGCAACAATCAGCGCAACCGCTTTACCTTCAACGGCATCCTGGACGTCGGGTACGGCTTCCAGCTGAGCGGGCTCTATCTCTTCGGCGACAACGGGTATAGCACCGCCACGTCCGGAGTGGACTCGCTTTTGTCGCAAAACACCGGCACCCGTGTGCGCTCGGACTTCTCGATCATCCCGCGCAACGGCATCAACAACCCGAATATCCACCGGATGGACATGCGCATTCAGAAGCGGTTCAGGTTGACCAGCCGCGTCGCGGTTGACGGCATGTTCGAGGTGTTCAATGTGTTCAACCACGAAAACCAGGGAACCTTCGTGGTCAACGAACGGACCGTCGCCAATTCGGGAGGGGCGCTGCACCTTGGCTCGCCGCAGTTCAATAATCTTCTCGCCTATCAACCACGGATGATCCAGTTGGGGTTCCGCACCACCTTCTGATCGTCTCGCGCCAACTGCGCTATCATCACGGGGCCGGGCAGGGAATCCTGCCCGGCCCCGTTTTGTTTTGGCGTGGGACCGCATGACTGGTCTGCTCTATCTCCTCTTTTTCTGCTCCGGCGTGAGCGGATTGATCTACCAGGTCGTCTGGGTCCGCGTGTTTGGAAACGTGTTTGGGAATACCGTCTATTCGACGTCGCTGGTGATCGCGGTGTTCATGCTGGGACTGGGTGTCGGCAGCTACGGCGTCGGGGCGTGGGCGGATCGCCGGTACGCCGAACTCGGTGTTGACCGCGGCTCGCCGCGCTCGGCGTCGCTGCTCCAGGTGTACGGGTATGTCGAGCTGGCCATCGGTGTGATGGGGCTCGCCGTCTCCGCGCTCCTGCCTCACCTGAGTCAAGTCTCGGCGCTCGTCTCCTCGTACGTGCGCGACGCCAGCGGCTGGTACGTCCTCTCGACCACCTCGTACCTGGCCCGCGGGGCGATCGCCATCGTCCTGCTGACGCCGATCACGCTGCTGATGGGCGGAACGCTGACGCTTCTCATTCGCCATCTCGTTCGACAGGACTTCGAAGCGGGAGGATGGCGAATCGCGGCGCTCTACGGCATCAACACCGCCGGCGCGGCGTTGGGCTGTTTTCTGACCGACTTCGCGCTGGTGCCGGCCTCCGGTCTTCTGGGCGCGCAATTGTCCGCGGTGTTCTTCAATGGCATCGCGGCGGCGGGCGCGCTGTACCTGGCCAAGGTCCCAGTACGTAGTGTCCGCCTTCAGGCGGACCTCCCAGTACGTAGTGTCCGGCTTCAGCCGGACCTCCCAGTACGTGGTGTCCGGCTTCAGCCGGACCAAAACCGGCTCGCGCTCGTCCTCACCAGCCTGGCGCTCGCGCTGTCCGGCTTCGCGGCGATGGGCATGGAGATTCTGTGGTTCCGCCACTTCTCGCTCCTGCTGGGCGGATTCCGCGCCGTGTTCTCGCTGCTGCTGACCGTCATTCTGATCGGCATCGGCGCCGGCTCGCTCGTCGGGGGCTTCTTGTACCGCCACACGGCCCGGGTTCGCCGCCAAGGCAGCCGCGCTGAGGAACCCGCGGCGGAGGGCGCCGCCGTGCGGGCGGCGCGATGGCTGATGGTCGTGCAGGGGCTCTTCGTCGCTTCCACGCTGCTCGGGTTGGCGACCGCCGCCGCGAGAAGCGTCAAGGACGCCGCGATGGCCAATCCAGCCTATCAAGCCGCGGCGGGCCGTGTGGTCCAGGCGACGGCGAACGTCGACTCCGGCTGGGCGCCAACGTTCGAGGAACTGTGGTTCAACCTGAGACCGATGCTGTTGGAAGTCGGCATGCCGGCGCTGCTGATGGGCTTCGCCTTTCCGCTCGCCAACACCATCATCCAGCGCACCGAACACTCCGTCGGCCGTCGCGCGGGCGTTCTCTATCTGTCCAACACGGTCGGCGCCGTCTGCGGCTCGCTGGCGGCCGGCTTCTTCCTCTTGCCGATGCGAGGGATTCAGGGCAGCGCGACCATCCTGACCATCACCGCCGCGCTCGCCGTGGTGCCGCTCTATCTCGCGACCCGGCCGACATCGACCATCGCAGGGGCCGGTTCGATGCTCGTCGGTAGTGTCGCACTCGGGATCTGGCTGCTGCTGCCTTCCGATTACGTGATCAAACGGGCGCTGGAGCTTCCGGCCGAGAAGGGGACGCTGCTCACGCTGAGCGAGGGCATCACCGAGGTCATTGCCGTGACGGACATGCCCGGCAAGGAGCGAACGTTATTTACCAACGGGCATCCGATGTCGTCGACGGCGCCGCTCAGCCAGCGCTACATGCGGGCGCTCGCCCACATTCCGCTCCTCTCGATCGATCACCCGGACGCTGTGCTGGTGATCGGTTTCGGTGTCGGCAATACGACCGACGCCGCGAGGCTCCATCCCTCGATCCGGCGTGTCGAGGTCGCGGATCTTTCCGGGCACGTCCTGGCGCATGCCGGCTACTTCACGGCTGCCAATCGGGATGTGCTGAGCGATCCGCGAGTCGTCGTGTATGTCAACGATGGGCGGCAGCACCTGCAAATGCAGCGCGCAGCGTCGTACGACCTGATTGCGCTCGAACCGCCGCCCATTGCCTACGCCGGCGTGGCCGCGCTCTACTCCAGAGAGTTCTACACGCTGGCCAGGGCGCGCCTGAAACCCAAGGGCCTCATCAGCCAGTGGCTCCCGGTCTATCAAGTGCCGGTCGCGACGACCTTGGCCATGATTCGCGCGTTTGTCGACGTCTTCCCGCACGCCGTGCTGGTGTCGGGCGCTGACGCGGACTTGCTGCTCATTGGCGCACACGACTCGCCCATTGAAATCGATCCGGCCCGAGTGACCGCGGCTCTCGCGAGAGCTCCCGCGGTTGAAGCGGACCTGCAGCGCGTGGATCTCGGCACCGTGCGCGAGCTCGTCGGCACATTCCTCGGGTCGGCGCAAAAGCTGGCGGAGGCGAGTCGGGACACGGCTCCCGTGAGCGACGACCGTCCGATACAGGAATACGGCGTGAGGTCGCTGCTGAGTTTCGGTGACGGCGTGCCGGCGTCCGCGGTCGATCTGAGCCAGGTCGGCGCGTGGTGCCCGACGTGCTTCGCCGACGGGAAACCGGTTGCTCTGGTGGAGGGGCTCGATACCTATTTCGCCCTGCTCGAGCGGGCCTACACCGCGACGCCGGCGGAAGTGATTCGCACGCGCAGCCTGGCCGACGAGCACACCCGTCGGATCGAGGGCAGTGCCTACCTCGGCGTGATGGTCCCCGACTCAGCGGAGCTGCACAACATCTTGGGCGCCGCGTTTGCCTCCAGGGGCACGTTCGATCGAGCGATCGAAGAGTTCCGCGAAGCCGTGCGGCTCGACGCCAGCAACGGTCAGGCGCACTACGATCTGGCCGGCCTGCTGCTCGATGCGCGCCAGTACGAGGACGCGGTCGGCGAGTTTCGCGCGGCGCTCCGGCTGACGCCGAATTCGGTCGAAGCCCACGATAGCCTCGGCATCGCGCTCGCCTCGCAGGGCAAACTGGACGAAGCCGTGGATGAGTTTCGCGCGGCGCTTCGGTTGATGCCGGAGTCGGTCAAAGCCCGCAACAACCTGGGCATCGCGCTCGCCTCGCAGGGCAAGCTGGACGAGGCCATCGGCGAGTTCCAGCAGGCGCTGGCCGTTGAGCCGAATTCCGCCGAAGCGCGGCGCAACTTGGCGACCGCGCTGCAGCAGCGCCGGCCGAGCGCGCGGACGGGTACGCGCTAGCTTATTCCGAAGTTCACTTGAGCCGCCGTAGCGATCAGCTGTCAGCTCTCAGCTTTCAGCCCGGACCAGTGCTGACAGCCGAAGGCTGAGAGCTGAAAGCTACGTCAACACGGGCGAATGTCTCTTTCGTGCCGCGTTTCGTAAGTGCGCTGACGTATTTTGTTTGGGCCACAGCGAGCCACGGATAATCCGTTCGTGGTTTTT
>JAHFUJ010000225.1 GCA_023265105.1 Acidobacteriota bacterium | reverse complement strand
TGCCAAGATACACGATCTCTTCCCTCAACTCGACGCCGAAGCGTTCGCGCACCGCGATGCGGCAGCGCTCGATCAGCCGGCGGATGTCGTGGGCCGTCGCGTGGCCGTTGTTGACGATGAAGTTGCCGTGCGTCGGCGAGACGCGGGCACCGCCGATCGATGCGCCCTTCAGGCCGGCACGATCGACGAGCGCCCCCGCGGACCACGCAATCCCGTCAGGCACGACGTCGCGCCCGCGCTCCGGATTCTGGAAGACGCAGCCCGCGCTCGGCGTGTCGAGCGGCTGCGTGCGCTTCCGGAAAGCCAGCGACTCGCGCGCCGTTGCGCGCAGCGCCGCCGGGTCGCCGGCCGACACCTCGAACACGGCAGAGAGCAGCACCTCGCCGCTTCGCTGAAGCCGGCTGCGATCGTAACCGAAACCCATCGCGGCCCGCGGCACGTCGCCGATCGTGCCATCTCTCGCGCCCAGCCGCACCTCGATCGCCAGTTCGCCGATCGAGCGACCGCCGAAATGGGCGTTGCCGAAGATGGCGCCGCCGACGCTGCCAGGAGTGCCGGCCCACGCTTCCAGGCCGGCGCAGCTATGATTGATGGTCCACCGCACCAGACCGTTGATGGTCACCGCGGCGTCAGCGCGAACGTGGCGGTCGTCAATCAGATGAATCTCGCCGCCGCGCGGTCGAATCACCAGACCGCGCACGCCCGCATCCGAGACGAGCACATTCGATCCTCCGCCGAGAAGCGTCACCGGCACGTGCGCCTGGTGAGCCAGCGTCAACGCGGTCACGATCTCATCGCTGCCGCGCGGTTCGATCAGCCAATCCGCCGGGCCGCCGACGCGAAACGTTGTGAGCGGCGCGAGCGGCACGTCGCGTTGCACCCGATCGCCGCCGAAGGCGGCGCGCAACGACTCGCCGAATCCGCTCATGATCCGGTCGACGCCTCGACGGCCATCAGCGCGCGTTCCTGCGCGATCAACGCGGCCATTGCCTCTTGATGGGAACATACGACGAACGAGATCGTCTCGCCCGGCCCGAGCTGCCCCGCCAGGCCGATGTCCGCGCTGATGGCGGTCGCGATCGTCGGGTAGCCGCCGGTGGTCTGGCGATCGGCCATCAACAGGATCGGCTGACCCGATGCGGGTACCTGTAACACACCGAGCGGCGTCGCGTCAGAGATGATGTCGGCGCCGCGTGCGTGCGTGAGCCTTGGTCCTTCGAGCCGAAACCCCATTCGATCGGAGCTCGTCGCGATCTTATAGCGCGCCGACTGCAGCGCATCCAGCGCGCCGCTGCTGAAGTACTCCTGTTGAGGTCCAGGCAGAACACGAATGGTCGCGTGCCCGTCGGGCAGCACGATTGGCGACGGTAACGGGATGCGCGAACTGCGACGCGGTCGCATCGGAACGCCAAGCGGCAACTCGTCGCCCGGCTTGAGCGCTCGACCCTCGATGCCACCCATGACGCTCACGAGATGCGTCGCCCGACTCCCGAACACCATCGGGACGGTGACGCCGCCGGAGATCGCCAAGTAGGCGCGGGCGCCGCGCGAGCGGTGTCCGACGCGCAGGCGCGAACCGGCGGCGACGACAAACGACACGCCCACAGGCGCCGGGCGCCCATCGACCGCCAGCTCGAACTCCGCGCCCGCCACGGCGACCGCCCGCTCATCGTCGAACTCCAGCTCCGGTCCCACAAGCGTCACTTCGAGTGTCGCGGCGCCGGCGTCGTTTCCCACCAGCGCATTGGCGAGACGATGCGAGCAGGGATCCATCGGGCCGGCGACCGGCACACCGCGCGACTGAAGTCCCCACCGGCCCCGGTCCTGGACCGTGGTCAGCATCCCGGCTTTGATGACGTGGAGCCGCGCCATATCAGGTGGAGCAGTTTCTCGTTGTCCGCTGCGCCGGCCTGCCACAAAGGACACGAAGGACACAAAGACAAAGCCACATGGATTTCACTTTTTCTCGATTGTGTTCATTGTGTCCTTTGACTCCTTTGTGTCCTCTGTGTTCGACGACCACCGATCGAACTCGCCGCGATCGATCGGATAAAACTGGACGGAGTCTCCTGCCGTCAACAGAAACGGTTCGGCGCGAGAAGGATCGAACGGCTTGACCGGCGTTCGGCCGATCAGTTGCCAGCCTCCGGGCGTTTCGGTCGGATAAATTCCTGTTTGCGCGGCGGCGATCCCGACCGATCCGCGCGGCACGCGGACACGCGGCGTGGAGTGCCGCGGCGCGGCAATCCTTGCGTCCACGATCCCCATGTACGCAAAGCCGGGCACGAAGCCGAGCATGAACACGCGATAGTTCACACCCGAATGGATCGCGACGACGTCGTCTTCGCTCATGTGGCCAAAATCGGCGACGCGGGCAAGGTCGGGTCCAAGTTCACCGCCGTAGCACACCGGAACGTGTATGAGGATGCGATCGCCTGCGGGCTCAGGGACCGGTCGCGCGGCGCCACGCCCGAGGCTCGCGACGAGCGCGTCGTAATTCGTGCTCAATGGGTCGAAGTAAACGGCCACGGACCGATACGTCGGCACGACGTCTCGAACACCGGCGATCGCAGCCGCCTGAATCGAGTCGGCGAGCGCGACGGCGCGGGCGTTGACGGCGGGATCGATCCGCTCCTCGAACTCGACGATGAGTGCCGAGTCGCCGGCGGGCACGACACGGAAATCATCCTGCGGCAAAGGCGATACCACAGAGGTCACGGAATCCAAGAGCGGAGGGCACGGAAAACCATTATGACGCCGCCGTGTCCTCCCGTCTTCATCCCGTGTTCTCGGTGGTAGAGCTTTCGAAGCGCCACCACGGAGGTCACGGAGCGCAATCCAGGCAACGGAGCACACGGAGAAATAACTTTTCAGTGCCCTCCGTTTTTCCTCCGTGCCTTCCGTGGTAGAGCTGTTTGTTCACGCAAGCGCCCGCAGCAGCTTCTGGTGGATGCCGCCGAACGCGCCGTTCGACATGCACACCACTAGATCGCCCCGACGATGCTCCCGGACGATGACGCCGACGATGTCGTCGATCGCGCCGCCCTCGCGCGCCGTCTGCCCCCGCGCGTTCAGGTCGCGCACGAGCTGCGGCACCGACAAGCGCTCGGCCTCCGCAAGCTTCGAGCGAAAGACCGGCGCGACGAGCACTTCGTCCGCTGCGGCGAACGCGCGTGCGAAGTCGTCCTGAAAGACGCGACGACACGACGACGCCGACCGAGGCTCGAACACCGCCCAGATGCGCGCCTCGGGATGAGAAGCGCGAAGCCCGGCCAAGGTTTCCCCGACCGCCGTGGGATGATGCGCAAAGTCGTCGTAGACGGTCACGCCGTCGGCCGTTCCTACAACCTCGAGTCGGCGCTTGATTCCGGCGAAGCGCCGCAGACCTTCGGCGATCCGTTCGACACCGATGCCGATCTCGGTCGCCACGGCAATCGCCGCCAGGGTGTTGCGCACGTTGTGTGCGCCGAGAAGCGGCACTTCAAAGTCGCCGAACGGCGATCCGTGGCGGCGAACCGAGAATCTCGTGGTCGCGCCACGCGGATCGAGATCGTGCGCCTGCCAGGCGACCCCTTCGCCCAACCCGAACGTCTCGACGCGCGAGGTCGCTCCCGCCACGAGCGCGCGAGCGCCGGGGCTGTCCGCGCCGACCATCAGCAATCCGCGCCGTGGGACGAGGTTCACGAGCCGCCGAAACGCAAGCGTCACCGCGTCGAAGTCCGCGTAGATATCCGCATGGTCGAACTCGACGTTGTTGACCACGGCGATGTCGGGTAGATACTTCAGGAACTTGGCGGTCTTGTCGAAGAACGCGCTGTCGTACTCGTCGCCCTCGATGACGAAGTCGCGTCCCTGCCCCATCCGGTAGCTCGACCCACGCTCGCCGAAATTGAGGCCGATGCCTCCCATCAGCACGCTTGGATCGACGCCTCCATGCGTCAACACCCATCCCGTCAGCGCCGTCGTCGTCGTCTTGCCGTGAGTGCCGGCGATTACGATCGAGCGCGCGCCCCACAGAAAGTGGTCGCGGATCGCTTCGGGCAGCGAACAGTAGCGAATCTTGCGATCGAGCACCTCTTCGAGCTCTGGGTTGCCGCGCGAGATCGCGTTGCCGACAATAACCAGGTCGAGATCGCCGGCGATGTGATCAGCGCGATATCCCGCAAGCGTCGGGATGCCTTCGGCCGCCAGAAAGTCGCTCATCGGTGGGTAGACGTCCTGGTCCGATCCGCCGACGTCGAACCCTTTCCATTTCAGCATGGCGGCCAGCGTCGCCATCGCGGTCCCGCAGATGCCGATGAAATGAACGCGCATCGGTGTCACGCAGTCGTGGCGCAGGACTTTAGTCCTGCAGTCGCCGTGGTGGTTGGCATTCTCCTATGCTCGCGGGGCCCCACCATCCTAACGGCGCTGGGGCCCCACCCCCAGCGCTCTTGGCTCATGGCTGTCGCTCGCTCGCGCTCGGCGGCGCGGCTGCGCCGCGCTTCCCTCCGGCGGGCCACCCCAACGCGGGTGCCGCGTTGGGGACCCCGGCGCCTCGCCCGGGCCGCAGGCGCTTCATTCGACAGCCGCTTCTTCGATGACGATCCGCGGACGGCCGCCGGCGATGACGCGGCACGAGACGCCGAGCGGCAGCGTCATCGCGGGACCGGTGGTATGTCCCGATGGAAATCCGATGATCACCGGCCCGCTGAAGTCCCTGAACAGATCCGCCATCACGGCGCGCGCCGTCGGATCCCCCGATGGCTCGTCGCAGTTGGGCAGCTCGCCGACGACGGCAGCCGACGCGCGCGCGAGCACGCCTGTTTGTCGCAGCTGCGTGACCATGCGATCGAGCCGATATGGCCGCTCGCCGACTTCATCGAGAAAGAGGATGTGGCCGGCCGGCGGAGTGAACGCGAACGGCGTGCCGATCGACGCCAAGAGCTGTGTCAGCGTTCCGCCGAACAGCGGTCCGACAGCTTCGCCGCTGCGAATCGTCTCGAGACCCGGCGGCGCCAGCTCGCCAATCGGTTCCTGGCCGCAGACGGCTTTGACGAACGAATCACGATCGTATCCGGCCGCGCCGCGGCTCAGTCGTCCCGCCAGCATCGGCCCGTGAAACGCGACGAGCCCGCAGCCGATCGTGAGAAACGTCAGCACCGCGGTGAGATCGCTGTAGCCGATGAACGGCTTCCGTGCGCGCCGCGCCTGCTCGCGATCGAGAAACGGCAGCACCTGCGTGCTGCCGTACCCCCCGCGGACGCCTATCACGCCGGCAATCGATGGGTCGCGCCACGCCGCATGAATCGCCGCCGCCCTCACCTCGGGCGGACCCGCGACGTAGCGCTCCCGCGCGAACACCGTCTCGTCGTACACCGGCACGAAGCCCAGCCGGCGGATTTCCTCGATTCCCGGATCGAATTCCTCGCGCGTGAACGGACTGGCGGGAGCGACGATGGCGAGGCGATCGCCGGGCTTGAGCGCGCGCGGCTTCAGCATCACAGGAATCGCGCCATCTCGTCGGCAATCACGCGATGCTCGTCGCGGCCGAGCAGCTGCCGCAGGGCGCGGCCCCGCGCCGGGCGCACGGCAACCGGCGCCGCCAGAAACCGCTCCTTCGCGCGCTGCTGCCGGGCGATCGCGTCTTCAACGCGCGAAAACCGAAGACGGTCGTCCTCGACCGCGTGCACCAGCGACTCGAGCGCGGCCGCCTGCGTCTCGTGATCGGCGCCGCAGATCAACACGCCGTCGCACCCCGCTTCGACAGCAAGCGGAGCAGCGGTCGCGACGGTGTAATCGTTGGCGATGGCCTTCATCTCCAGGTCGTCGCTCAGAATGACCCCGTCGTAGTTCAACTCTTCGCGCAACAGCTCCGTGATGATGCGCGTGGACAGCGTGGCCGGACGCGTCTCGTCGAGCGCCGGCACGAGGACGTGCGCCGTCATGATCATGGCGACACCCGCGTCAACGGCCGCGCGGAACGGGACGAGCTCGACCTCGCGAAGACGCTCCGGCGGATGCTCGACGAGCGGCAACTCGTGATGGGAGTCGGCCTGCGTGTCGCCGTGTCCGGGAAAATGCTTCCCGCACGCGGCAATCCCCTGCGCCTGAAGCGTGCGAATGATGGCGGCGCCAAGACGCGCGACCTCGCCGGCCTTTTCGCCGAGCGCGCGATCGCCGATCACCTTGTTTTTCGGATTGGTGCACACATCGAGCACCGGCGCATAGTCGAGCGTGATCCCGACAGCTTTCAGCTCGGCCGCAAGCGCCCGGGCGAATCGCTCCGCCAGCCCCACGTCACCGCTCCGCCCCAGCGTGATCATCGCCGGCCACTCGGTAAACGGGGCCTTGAGTCGCGCGACGCGACCGCCTTCCTGGTCGACGCTGACCCACAGCGGCAGGTCGGGCGCGAGCCGTGCCGCCTCGTGACACAACTCGGCCACTTGTTCCGGCTCCGCGATGTTTCTGGCGAACAGGATCACGCCGCCCAGACCGAACTCGCGCGCGAGCGCCTTCAATTCGACTGGCACCTGATCACCGTCGAATCCGGCAATCAGCAGCTGGCCGATCTGACGCCGAAGCGCGCCTGGCGACATGACACCAACGATTCTACCGTGGGTGTCGCTATAATTTCCCGGTGTACCCCACTCGGATCGTCTGCTCCGCGCCGACGCGCATCGACCTGGCCGGCGGCACCATCGACATCTGGCCGCTCTACTTGTTTCACGAGGGCGCATCCACGCTGAACGCCGCCATCAGCCTGCGCGCGCACGCGCAGGTGGATCCGCGCACCGACGGCCGCATCGATCTCCGCTCGGTCGACACCAATCGGCACGTCAGCGTCGCCGATTGGTCCGAGCTGCACGGCGACGGCGAGCTGCCGCTCTTATCGCTGCTCGCACGCCATTATCAGATCGAGAACGCGACACTTGTCACACGCGGCGAGTCGCCGGCCGGCGCGGGCATCGCCGGCTCCTCGGCGCTGACGATCGCCGTGGTGGGAGCGCTGGCTCGCTGGACCGGCCAGCCGTGCGATCCCGAGCATCTGATGCAGGTTGCCATGAACGTGGAATGTCAAACGATCCGCGTGCCGACCGGCGTGCAAGATTACCGGCCGGCGTTCTACGGCGGCGTCGCCGCAATCGAGCTTCGTGTCGACGGCGTCCGGCGCATCAGTCTCGACGTGGATCCACGCGAGCTCGAGCGGCGCATCGTCCTCGCCTACACGGGCGCGCCGCGCGATTCAGGCACGAACAACTGGGAGATCGTCAAGCGTCACATCGACGGCGACCGGCGGATCTTCGATTGCTTCGAGCGAATCCGAGACACCGCCGTGGCGATGCGCGCGGCGCTCGAGCGTGGCGACTGGGACGAGGTCGGCCGCCAAATCGCCAAGGAATGGGACAACCGAAAGCGGCTGGCGCCAGGGGTGACGACACCGGCCATCGACGATCTGATCGCCCGCGCGTCGGCGGCAGGAGCGACCGGCGCGAAGGTGTGCGGCGCGGGCGGTGGCGGGTGCCTCTTCTGCTACGGACCGCCGCAGGCGCGCGCAGCGATCGCCGCCGCGCTGGCGGACGGCGGCGCGCGACTGCTCGACTACCGCATCGACATGGAAGGTCTGCGCGTTGGATAAGGTAGAAGGTAAAAGGTAGAAGGAACAAGGAAAAAGGGAAAAGGCAAAAGGCAAAAGGGAAAAGGCAGAAGGTTAGAAAAGAAGGTAAAGGAAAAAGTTAGAAGTAAGAAGGCACGAAGAACAAAGGCAAAACGAAGACTGGAAACGTGTCGACAATGAAGTTGCCGATGTTGACGGCGGACGACA
>JAHFUJ010000022.1:2996-32346 GCA_023265105.1 Acidobacteriota bacterium | reverse complement strand
AACGCCGGGCTTGGGGCGCCGCCCGACGCGCCCGCGGGCGAGAACGGCCCGTTCGAGCAGTACCCCGAATCGTCGTGGGACGCGATGATGGGATCGCACCTGAAGAGCGCGTTCGTCACGTCGCAGGCGTTCATCGCCCAGTTCAAAGCGGCGCGGCAGCAGAACCAGAGGCTGACCGGCAGCATCATCAACATCTCGTCGACCTACGGCGTCGTGTCGCCGGACCAGTCGGTGTACGCCTACCGCCGGCGCGGCGGCGCGGCGTACTTCAAGCCGGTCGGCTACAGCGTCGCGAAGTCCGGCGTGCTGAACTTCACGCGGTGGCTCGCCGAGTACTGCGCGCCGTTCGGCGTGCGCGTGAACACGTTGGTCCCCGGCGGCGTCCAGGAGCCCGACCACGCGCCGGAGTTCGTCGCCGAGTACGTCAAGCGGACGCCGCTCGGCCGCATGGCGAGCGACGAAGACTACAACGGCGCCATCCTGTTTCTCGCCTCGCGCGCCTCGGCGTACATGACCGGGGCGATGCTGGTCGTCGATGGCGGCTGGACGGCTCGGTAGCGATCAGCTCTCAGCTGTCAGCTCTCAGTTCACAGGGGATCGTTGAGAACTGGAAGCTGAGAGCCGACAACCGAAGCTGATAGCTGAAAGCTGATAGCTGACAGCTGATAGCTGAAATGATTTCCTACGTTCCGCTGGACGAGATCCAGCGCGTCGGGCGCGCCGCCTCCGCCGATCCCATCGTCCGCGCGGAGCTGCTGGCCGATCTGTGCCGGATCAACACGCTCTACATGATCATGCAGGCGGGATCGGGTCACATCGGCTCGAGCTTCAGCTCGATGGATCTCGTCGTCTGGCTCTGGACCGCCGCGCTCGTCGATCCCAACAGCGGCGCGCCCGGCGCCGATACGTATTTCTCCTCGAAAGGCCACGACGCCCCGGCGCTCTATGCGCTGCTCATCGCGCTCGAGAAGCTCGACTTCGCTCTGCTCCATCGTCTCCGCCGGCTCGGCGGACTACCGGGTCATCCCGACGTCGAGACGCCGTTCATCGCGGCCAACACCGGGTCGCTCGGTATGGGCATCTCGAAGGCGTACGGGATGGCGCGCGCGCAGCGTCTTGCCGGCCGCACGGGTCGAATCGTCGTCATGACCGGCGACGGCGAGCTGCAGGAAGGACAGATCTGGGAGTCGCTGCAACCGGTCGCGAACGAACGGCTGTCTGAAATCACCGTGATCGTCGATCACAACAAGCTGCAGTCGGACGCGGCGGTGTCGGCCGTCAGCGATCTCGGCGCGATCGCGGACAAGTTCCGCGCGTTCGGCTGGGAAGTCCGGCGCGCCGACGGCCACGACCTGCGCGCCATACGCGACGTGTTCGCCGACTTCGCGACGCTGGCCGATCGTCCGAAGGCCCTCATTGCCGACACCATCAAGGGAAAGGGCGTGTCCTTCATGGAAGGGCTCGCGCACGGCGATCAGACGTACCACTTTCATGCCGGCGCGCCGAGCCTCAAAGATTATGTCGCTGGCGTCGACGAGCTCGCGGCCCGAGTCAACGCGCGACTGAAGACGCTCGGCCAGGGGGCGATCGCCTTGGCGCCGGCGCCGTTTCCCGATCGCACTGCGCCGGTGCGGCCCGAACGGCTGGTCGTCGCGTACGGTGACGAGCTGCTCCAGATGGCGCGCCAGCGCCCCGACATCGTCGTGCTCGACGCCGATTTGCTCTCGGACTGCGGCATCGAAGCGTTCAAAGAGGAACTGCCGGCACGCTTTGTCGAGTGCGGCATCGCCGAACAGCACATGGTGTCGGCGGCCGGCGGAATGGCGCTCGCCGGCCTGTTGCCGGTCGTTCATTCGTACGCGTGCTTTCTGTCGACGCGCGCCAACGAGCATATTTACAACAACGCCACCGAGCGCCGGAAGATCATCTACACGGCGACGCTTGCCGGCCTCGTGCCCGGTGGGCCCGGGCACTCGCACCAGTCGGTCCGCGACATTTCCGCCATCGGATCGATCCCCGGCCTCACGGCGATCGAGCCGTGCAGCGAGCGCGAGGCGCGGCTCGCGATCCGCTGGGCGGTGGAACAGAACACGGGCAGTTCGTACCTCCGATTCGTCAACGTGCCGCTCGATCTCCCGTACTCATTGCCGGCCTCCTATGCGCTCGAGGTCGGTCGCGGTGTGATGCTGCGGGCCGGCGGCGACGTCGCGCTGGTCGGCTACGGGCCCGTGCTGTTGGGCAACGCCTGGCGGGCGGCCGACGAATTGGCGGCGCAGGGCATCGGCGCCGCCGTCATCAATCTTCCCTGGCTCAACCGAATCGACGAGGCATGGGTGCGCGACGCCCTGGGTCGATTCCCGGCCATCGTGACCCTCGACAACCACTCCGTGACGCTCGGTCAGGGCGTCATGGTCGCGGCGGCGTTGGCCAGGACGGGAGTGCGCGCCGATGTGCTGTCGCTCGGACTGACCGACACTCCTGCCTGCGGCAGTAACGCCGAGGTGCTCGCGCACCACGGCCTCGACGCTCCGTCCATCGTGCGGGCAGCCTTGAGCTGTTGCGACCCTTCGACCCTTCCACGAGCTCAGGGTCGTCCCGAGCCCGGTCGAGGGGCGACAGGCTCAAGGTCGACCGGCGCGGGGCCGAAGGTCGAAGCGCGAACGCGCTGAGTTGACCGTGTATCCCTACGAAATCCTGCACTGGATAGACGACAACGAGGTCCCGTCGGCGAGCGACGCGACGTTCGAAAAGCGATGCCCCATCGACGATCGCGTCGTCGCACGCGTCACGCGCGGTTTGGGCGCCGACGTCACGCGGGCCGTCAACGTCGCCGCGTGCGCCGCCGACGCCTGGAGCCGCCAGCCGCCGCCGCGCCGCGGCGAGATTCTCGGGCGCGCCGCCGCGCTCCTGCGCGCGAAGGAGCGCGAGTTCGGCGAGATCATCCAGACCGAAACCGGCAAGCCGTGGAAGAACGCGGTGGCCGAGGTCGGGTCGTCCGCCGATCTCGGGGTCTTCATGGAAAGCGAAGGCAGCCGGTTCTACGGGAAGACGATGACGAGCCCGATTCCCAACCGGGCGGTCCGGACCGTCCGCGCGCCGATCGGCGTGTGCGCCGCGCTCATGCCGTTCAACAGTCCGCTCGCCGGCGTCGCGTGGAAAGCGTTTCCGGCGCTTCTGTGCGGCAACGCGGTCGTCGCGAAGTCGCACGAGCTGACGCCGTACACGGCGATTCGATTCGGCAAGCTCTTGCAGGAAGCCGGGCTGCCCCGCGGCGTCTACTCGGCCGTGCAGGGACTGGGGCCGGAAGTCGGCGTGCCGCTCGTTCGAGACGAGCGCGTGGGGATCGTCAGCTTCACCGGATCGGCGCCGACCGGGAAGCTGATTCAGAAAACGGTCAGCGAGCGGTCGATTCTCGCGAAGGTGTGCCTCGAGCTCGGCGGCAAGAACCCGCTGATCGTCTGCGACGATGCCGACCTGACGCTTGCGGCCGAGCATGCGGTGGCGTCGGCGTTTGTCGATGCCGGCCAGCGCTGCGCGGCCGGCAGTCGCCTCATCGTGTTCCGCCATGTGTACGACGATTTTCGTCAGGCGTTGACGGCGCGTGCGGCCGCCGTCAAGGTGGGGTCCGGGCCGCAAGACGACTGCGGTCCCGTGATTTCGCGGCAGAGCCTCGATCGATTGCTGCACGCCGTTGAGGGCGCGGTCAGCCGCGGCGCGCGCGTGCTGGCGGGTGGACACGCGCTCCAGAGCCTCGCGCCCGGCTATTACATGGCGCCGACGATCCTCGAGAACGTGTCACCCGACGACGAGATCTCGCGAGAAGAATTGTTCGGACCGATCACGTGCCTGTACCGCGTGAAGGATTTCGACGAAGCGGTCGGTCTCGCCAATCGAACCGCGTTCGGCCTGACCGGTGCGATCCACACGCTCAACAGCAATCGCATCGAAGAGTTCATCACGCGCTATCGCGCGGGGCTCGTGTCGATCAACGGACCGACTTACGGGGCCGGGCCGCACATGCCGTTCGGCGGGGTGAAGAACTCCGGCAACGGCTTCCGCGAGCCGGGCACCGAAGCGCTCGACGTTTACTGCGAGTGGAAGACGGTCGTCGTCAATCACGATCCGCAGCGCGTGTGACTTGACGTTGACCGCAGAGCTTGCCGAGCACACCGAGATGTCTTCCACTCTGCGGTCTCTGCGCGCTCTGCGGTTGTTTTGATATGGACACGTTGTTCGCCTCGGCGAGCCGCAAGATTCCGCGCAGCGGAAAACGGCGCATCTGTTTTCCGATCACCAGCCGCGCGTATTACGGGCGCAGTCAACTGCTGATCAAAAAGCTGCACGCGCACCCCGACATCGAGCTCGAACTGATGCTCGGCGGCTCGATTCTGCTCGACAAGTACAGCCGTCACATTGCCGACGACATCGAGGCGGGCGGGTTCACGATTGCGGCGTCGCTGTTCAACGTCATCGAGGGCGGCAATCACGTGGCGATGGCGAAGACCGCGTGCCTGACCGCGCTCGAGTTCACCAACGGTCTGCACGCCATCGACCCCGACGTCGTGATCATTTGCGGCGACAGGTTCGAGCAGCTCGCCGTGGCGATGGCGGCGGCGTATCTGAACAAGACCATCGCGCACATCGAGGGCGGCGACCTCAGCGGGAACATCGACGAGAGCGTGCGCCACGCCATCACCAAGCTCGCGCACATTCACTTCGTCACCAACGCCGACGCCGAGCGGCGCGTGCGCGCGATGGGCGAGGACCCGAAATACGTCTTCAACACCGGCTCGCTCGACGTCGAGCTGGCGTCGCGCGTCGATGCCTCCATCACCACCGATCTCCTGAACAGCTACGGTGTCGGCCACTCGGTCGACGTGACGCGGCCTTTCCTGACGGTGATTCAACATCCGGTGACGACCGAGGCCGACAACCGGCGGCACCTGGAAACGACCTTCCGCGCGGTGTCGGCGCTCGACATGCCGGCGATCTGGTTCTGGCCGAATCCCGACGCGGGGACCGGCGAGATGGCCGAGACGCTGCGGCACGTCCGCGAGCATCACGAGGCGGCAACCGAGCGGATGCGCTTCATCACGAACGTGCCCGCCGACCAGTTCGTCTCGCTGCTGAAGCTCACCGCGTGCGTCGTCGGCAACTCGTCGGCCGGCATCAAGGAGTGCTCGTATCTCGGCACGCCGGTGGTCAACATCGGCGCGCGGCAGCAGGGGCGGCTCAACGCCGACAACGTCGTGCACGTCGGCTACGACGCCGACGCGATTTGCCACGCCGTGCGGACGCAGCTCCGACACGGCCGCTACGGCGCGTCGGAGATTTACTACCGGCCCGATGCGAGCCAGTCGATCGTCGACGTGCTGGTGACCGCGGAGCTGTACACCCAGAAGCGGTTCCACGAGCACGCGGTCGAAGCGAGCCTGAGAACGTGATCGCGCCGGACACCACGTCGACATTGACCATCGACGGCCGCGAGATTGGCGCCGGCCGTCCGTGCTTTGTCGTCGCCGAAGCCGGCATCAATCACAACGGCGACGTGAAGCTGGCGGCGGAGCTGGTCGAGGCGGCGGCCGACGCCGGTGCCGACGCCGTCAAGTTCCAGACGCACTTTCCAGAACACGAGATGCTGCGCGCCGGCGCGACGGCCGCCTACGTCGGCGAGTCGCTGTTCGATCTGCTGACGCGGACCGCGCTCTCGCGCGACGCGCATTACACGCTTCGCGACCTGGCACAGACGAAAGGCGTCATCTTCTTGTCGACGCCGTTCTCGCGCGAAGCGGCCGATTTTCTCGAGACGCTCGGCGTGCCCGCGTTCAAGACGGGGTCGGGCGAGCTGACGAACGTGCCGCTCCAGCGGCACATCGCGCGCAAAGGCAAACCGATGATCGTGTCGACCGGCATGTCGACGCCCGAGGAAATCGAGACGACCGTACGGGCGCTGCAGGCGGAGGGCGCACGGTTCGCGTTGATGCACTGCACGTCGACGTATCCCACGCCGTACGTGCACGTGCAGCTCGGCTGCATCGGGTGGCTGCAGACCCTCTACCACGTCCCAGTCGGCTTCTCCGATCACACGCTCGGCAGCTTCATGGCGTTCGCCGCCGTCGCCTCCGGTGCGAATCTCTTCGAGAAGCACTTCACTGTTTCGCGATCGCTGCCCGGTCCCGATCAGCAAGGCTCGATGGAACCGAGCGAGCTGAAGGAGCTCGTGCGGGGCATTCGCGCCATCGAGCAAGCGAGCGGCGCGACGAAAACGATCCAGCCTGGCGAGCAGGACGTCCGCAACATGGCGCATCACAGCGTCGTGTCGATCCGTGAAGTCGCCGCGGGCGCGACGATTAGCGCCGACGATGTCTGGGTCAAGCGGCCGGGGAGCGGGATTCCAGCCCGCCGGCTTGGCGAGGTGATCGGCCGCGTCGCCAAACGCGCGATTGCGAAAGACCGGCTCATCACTTGGGACGACTTAAAGTAAGAAGGAAAAAGTAAGAAGGTAAAAGTAAGGGGCGCTCTCACTTCTGACTTTTGCCTTTTGACTTCTAACTTTGAAGGTCCTCGGCGTCATCACGGCGCGCGGCGGCTCGAAAGGGCTGCCGGGCAAGAACCTGAAGTTGCTCGGCGGGAAGCCGCTCATCGCCTACACGATTGAAGCGGCGCAGCAGTCCGGCGTCTTCGATCGTGTGATCCTCTCGACCGACGATCCCGCCATCGCGAGCCTCGCGCGGGCGCTCGGGTGCGATGTGCCGTTCATGCGGCCCGCCGAGCTGGCGCGCGACGACACCCCGCACTTGCCCGTCATGCTGCACGCCGTCAGATGGCTCGAGGACCACGACGGCTATCGGGCCGACTGCACGATGATTCTGCAGCCGACTTCGCCGATGCGGCAGCCGCACCACATCCGGGAAGCCGTCGATCTCATCGGGCCGACCGGCGTCGATTCGGTGGTGAGCGTGAGTGATGTGCCGGTGCACTACCACCCGATGCGCGCGCTGCGCGTCGACGCCTCGGGCGGCGCGACGCTCTTCGTGACCGGCGAGCCGATCCGGCGCCGCATCAACCGGCGTCAGGATCTGCCGGCCGCGTCGGTGATGAACGGCGCCATCTATCTCTTTCGCACGTCCGTGCTCTTCGACCGAGAACCGAGCCTGTACGGCGCGCGGTCCGCGGCGTACCTCATGCCTCCGCCGTACGGCCTCAGCATCGACACGCCCGACGACTGGGCCGAGGCCGAGCGGGCGCTCGATCACATCGCGACCACACGTGGGTAGAGCCGGTTTCAAAACCAGTGGCGGCCGGCTTTCACCGGCCTTGGTCCGCCTAAAGGCGGACGCTAGGTTGGGTTTTGAAACGGGGTGTAAGGCCTGACATGGATATCGAAGACCGTCGCGACCTCAAGCTGCTCGAGGAGGTGGAGCAGAACTCGCGCGTCACGCAGCGCAGCCTGGCCACCAAGCTCGGCATCGCGCTCGGGCTGACGAACATCTATCTGAAGCGACTCGTGCGCAAGGGCTACATCAAGTGCGTGAACGTGCAGTCGAACCGGATCAGCTACTTGATCACACCGCGTGGCATCGCCGAAAAGGCCCGCCTCACGTACGAGTTCATGGATTACTCGCTGCACTTGTACGGTGAAGTGCGGCAGCATCTGCGCGCCGCGCTCCAGGAGTGTGCGGCGGCGGATCGGCGCGTGGCCATCTATGGCAGCGGCGAGGCGGCCGAGCTCGCGTACTTGTCGCTCAAGGAATTCGGGCTCGAGCCGGTCGCGGTCTTCGACGTCGACGGGCGCCGCGAGTTTCTCGGGATGCCGGTCCGGCCCCTCGCCGAGCACGATCAGGTCGCCTACGACCTGATGATCGTCGCGACGCTCGAACGCTCGGGCCAGCAGCTCGCCGCGCTTCTCCAGGACGGCGTGCCGAGAGAGAAATTGCTGCCGTTGCGGCAGGATGTGCCGAAGAATCGACCGGCCCCCGAGCTGGTCAGATTGGGCAACGGTCAACGTGACTAGAAACAGGTCGCGACATGAGCCTCAGGCGGGTGGCCGCGAACGGGGCCGCCCCGCCGGGCGCGGAGGCGTGGGCCGTCACAAACGCTTTTCGCCGAGCACCCGGTGGGGCTGTTCGCGGACAGGACCCGCGACGGCTCATGTCGCAACGTGCTCTGAGGGATAGGTCTGATGGCAGTGACGCGAAAGCGCATCTGTATTACCGGCGGCGCCGGGTTCATCGGCTCGCATCTGGTCCAGCGTCTGCTCGAAGACAACGAGGTCGTCGTCTACGACAACCTTCATCGCAATGCGCTGCAGTTCGCCCACGTCGAAGGCCATCCGCACCTGCACTTCATCAAGGGCGACGTAATGGATTACGACGCCACCCGCCGCGCCGTCGACGGCTGTCACATCGTCATCCACTGCGCCGCGATTGCGGGCGTCTATTCCGTCGATCGGAACGCCGTCACCACGATGGAAGTGAATCTGCTCGGCACCCATCAGGTGGTCAAGGCGGCGCTCGACGTCGGCGTGGAGCGGTTTCTCGAGTTCTCGACGAGCGAGGTCTACGGACCGTTCATCCACAAGGGGAAGGAAGACGACCTGACGACGATCGGCCCGATCGGCGAGAGCCGTTGGGTGTACGCCGCCAGCAAGCTCGCGTCGGAGCATCTGTCGTACGCGCATTACAAGGAAGACCGCCTGCCGCTCGCCATCGTGCGTCCGTTCAATGTGTACGGCCCGCGGCAGGTGGGGGATGGCGCCGTCCGCGGCATGGTCATCCAGGCGCTGCAGCACGCGCCGATCACGCTCTACAACGACGGCACGCAGATTCGCGCGTGGTGCTACGTCGACGACTTCGTCGACGGCGTGCTGCGCTGTGCCGAGCTGCCGCAAGCCGTCGGCCATGCGTTCAACCTCGGCAACCCCCAGGGCACGATCACGAACTTCGAGCTGGCCAACATGATCATCAGGCTCACCAGCTCCAAGTCGACGATTGTGTTCAAGCCGCACCCCGGACCGGAAGTCGACCTGCGCGTGCCGTCGATCGAAAAGGCAATGCTGCTCCTCGGCTATCAGCCGACGATCTCCCTCGAGGCGGGGATCTCGCGCACGATTCCGTGGTACGCCGAGCATCTGGCCGGGCTTCATTCGTAGGTATGGCAGGACTAAAGTCCCGCGCTACGAGAGCATGTACTCGTCGCGCGCAGGTCTTTAGACCTGCGTTACGAGAGCTTGTACTCGTGGCGCAGGTCTTTAGACCTGCCTTGCTTTGATGCGCGTCATCGTCACCGGAGCGTCGGGGTTCATCGGGCACAACGTCCTGCTGCGCGCGCCGCGCGAGTGGGAGCTGTTCGCCATTTACCACAGCACACCTGGCCTCGAGGAGTTCGTGCGGCGTCACGGCCTGACGCACGTTCATCCGGTTCGCTGCGATCTGACGAACGTGGCCAACGCCGGCGAGCTGGCGCGCCGCACCGGCCCGGTCGATGCCTGCTTGTATCTTGCCGCCAACGGCGATCCCGCCAAATCGGCCGATCGACCCGCGCTGGATCTGCGCCTCAACACGCTCGCGCTGGTCACGTTTCTCGAACACGTCCAGGTCGGCCACCTCGTCTATCTTTCGTCGGGCGCGGTCTACGACGGCTTGAGCGGCGAGGTGACGCCAGCCGCGCCGGTTGCGCCACGGCTCCCGTACGGAATTTCGAAATTGGCCTCCGAGCAATACGTCCGCTTTTTTGCCGAACGGCGGCACGCGATTGGCACGTACGTGAACGTGCGTTTCTTCGGCGCCTACGGCCCGTACGAACCGCCGCGAAAAATCACGATGCGCTATCTGCGCGCAGTCATAAATGGGCAGCGCGAATTCCCAATCCGCGGCGATGGCGAAAACCTGATCGACTTCATGTATATCGACGATGCGGTGGACGGATTCCTGAAGCTGACTGCAGCATCCGGCTTCAGCGGGACGGTGGATTTCGCGTCCGGCGAGCCGGTCAGCGTCAATCACGTCGTGCAGACGATGGCGCGCCTGCTCGGCGCCGACGTGACGGTCACGCACGAAGGCCGTACGGAGGAATACATCACGTTTCGAACGGTCGATCCAACGATGCGCCAACGTTTCGGCATCACGCCTCGGATATCGTTCGAGGATGGGATCCGCCGACTGCAGCAGTTTCTCGTGCGAGAGGGTCATGGCGCTGGCCAGCCGGCGTGAGCTCGTCGCGGGCAAGGGAGTCGCCGACGAGATCGGTGAGCGCGATCTCCACGAACGGGTCGCCGAAGTGGAGCGGCACGAGTCGCAGGTCACCGGCGTGGTCGGCTACTTCTACCGGATGTACCGCGCCGAAGTGCTGGCGCGTGTCGACGGCCAGCGCGGCCGCGACATCCTCGAGATTGGCTGCGGCGAGGGCCTGATGTTCGAGGGGACCGGCGTGCAGCCGGTGCAGATGGACGTGTCGATGACGCGTGTCGAGCGCGCCGTGGGGAAGTGCCGGTTCCTCCTGTGCGCGGACGGCTACCAGTTGCCGTTCGCCAGCGAGTCGTTCAACGTCGTGCTGCTCGTCGCCGTGCTGGAGCACACGCGAGAGCCCTGGCGGATTCTCGCCGAGGCACAGCGCGTCCTCAAGTCGGGCGGTCGCGCCATCATGGTGGTGCCCAACGACTGGACCATGAGCGCCGGCCGGATGGTGCTCGGGAAATTTCCGATCCGCTATCCCGACCACCTCACGATCACGACGCCCGGGCGGATGCGCCGGTGGCTCAGTCACGGGTTTCAGGTGGTTGAGGGCTTCACGCTGCCGTTCCGATGGCTGCCCTTTGCCGCGAATTTGTATTACTTCGTCGTTGCCCGAAAGACCGGTGCAGGGACGTGGGTCTAGCGCGTGTCGAACGCTCCGATTGTCGTCTTGGGTGCCGGACCGGCCGGGATGGCGGCGGCGTGGCGTCTGTCGGAGCTCGGATGCCGGGTGACCGTGCTCGAGAAAGACACGGCCGTCGGCGGGATGGGCAAAACGATCGCGATTGGGAAGTACGCGGTCGATTACGGTCCGCACACCTTCCACATCCGCGAAACGGACGAGAGCCGCGCGATTCACGACCAGGTCGCGCGGTTCTTCGGCGAAGACCGGCTGGTCCTGACGCGCGGCACGCGCGTGCTCCTGCGCGGCAAGGAATACGTCTATCCGCTGGAGATGCTCCAGGTGCTGACCGGCGTCAGCCCGTGGTTGTCGGCGCGTATCGTCTTCGACTATGCGCTGGCCACCGTGAAGTCGACGCTCTCGCCGCCCACGCACGAGGATTCCTTCGAGGAGTGGGGCGTCCGGAACCTCGGACGGACGCTCTACGACCTCTGCTTCGGCATTTACTCCGCGCGGGTCTGGGGGCTGCCGACCTCTCAGATCTCCTCGAAGCAGGCGCAGCGCGTCGCCAAGCTGAATCTGAAAAACATCGTCCTGCGCACGCTCGGCATCAAGGCGGATCCGGCGACGTACTTCACCAAGTACATGTATCCGCGCAAGGGCATCAGCCGGTTGTACGAGGGGATGGCGCACGAAGTGCGGAAGGCCGGCAACTCGGTGTGGCTCGAGTCGCCGGTCGTGCGGCTGGAGCGCGAAGGGGAGCGAATCGCCCGCGTGGTGTGCGCGCGCAACGGACGAGAGGAGTCGATCGCATGCGCCGGCGTGCTCTCGACGCTGCCGCTGCCGCAGCTGGTCGGCATGATGACGCCCGCGCTGCCGGCATCAATCGCCGAGCATGCTTCCAAGCTCCGGTACCGCAGCCTGAAACTGATTTACATCGCGCTCAAGCGCCCGCGGCTGACCGATTACCACTGGGTCTATCTGCTGGACGGGCACTACCGCGTCAATCGCATGTCGGAGCAGAAGAACGTCAGCCCCGACATGGTCCCGCCCGATCGAACCATTCTTTGCATCGAGCTGTCGTGCTGGTGTGACGAGCCGCTCTGGCGGGCGAGCGACGAGGAGATCTATCGCATCGCCCTCAAGGATCTGATGAAGATGAGCTACGGCGTGACGGAAGACGAAGTGGAGGACTACCACGTTACCGACATCGCCACGGCCTATCCGGTGTACGAGCTCAATTTCGAAGACCATCTCATCCCGGTGCTCGAGGGCGTGCACGCCATCGGCAATTTGCAGACGCTCGGCCGCCACGGGCTGTTTCTCAACAACAGCATGGACGACAACGTCCTGCTCGGGATGAAGGTCGCCGATCAGATCGCGAGCGGCGGCTTCAACAGTCGCGACTGGCTGTCACAGATGCTCGCGTTCATGAACCTGCGGTTCCAGGGCAAGTGAACGGGGACCTCGAGTGCGCTGTGCGATGCCTGCCGCGGCGAGCAGCAGGACGAGGGGCATCGCGGGGAGCGATTGGCGCGCTTCGGTGAGCAGCACGAAATGAACCGCCGTGACGTAGGCGATCGGTGCGGTCAACAGCACGGCCGCGGCGACCCGGCCGGCCTTCAGCAACGACACGGCGCCGGCGAGGGCCAGAGCCAGGAGAAGCGCCTGGATCGCCCAGCACACGCGAATGACAACGGGCGGCAGTCGGTTGATCTCGCTATAACGGAACGGAATCTCGCCCGCCCACAACACGAAGACGCCGCGCGCCAACCGCCAGACCAGATGGCCGAGTGGGTCGTGCCGGATGTTGTCGAGGCCGACGCGCAGATACTCGCGGTCGGCAATGACGCGGGCGCGCGCGCGTTCGGACGAATCGACCGGCTCGGTCCAAATCAATCGGATGTCTTCCCACTGGTGGACGTATTCGAGCATGGGCCCGGCGGAAAGCCGCTCGCGGTCGGCCACCTCGGCGACACGCCGGTCGAGCTCGGCGCGATCGTCGATGTCGTCGGCCAGATGCGTCAGCTCGTTTTGGAGGCGGCCCGACCAGGCCGCCTGCCACGATCCCTCCCAGATGGCGCGGCCGATGCCGCCCGCCGGCGACATCGTCACCACGCCGAGCGTCCGGTAGTTGTAGGCGAACCACGGCAGCATCGTGATGCCGAACATCGCGAGCATGACGGTCCACTGGAGTAGCGAAGGGCGCGCGCGAACCCGTGCGAGTGGCAAGACGATGAGGCCGACGGCGGCGAGCGCGATCGGGAACAACACGAACACCGGGCGGCTCAAGGCGGTCAACGCGAGCACAACGCCGGCGAGCGCGAGCCCCGTTGTACGCCGTTTGAAGAACGCGCCGACGGTCAACCACATCGCGACGCTGAACAGGAACGTCGTCCACACTTCGGTCAGCACCAGCGCTCCGAAGTATGGAAGGGGCGAGTACAACGCGGTGAGCACCGCCGCGCCGAGTGCGATCCGATCGGACGCCACTCGACGGCCGATGGCGAAGACGAGCGCGCAGATCGCCGCAAAGAGTCCGGTCTGGACCAGCGCGACCGCGAGCTGGTGGACGCCGAAGACGCGATAAATCGCGGCGACAAAGAGTGGGTAGGCCGGCGTGCGAATCACTTCGGGGACAAAACGTGGCGCTTCAGGGAACCTCGTGAACTGGCCCGTGGCCGCGAGCACCTGGCCGAGCCGGCGGTAGCCGTCCTGATCGGACCACTGGGTCGACCAATCGGGGCGTTGATACCAGATGAAGAACAGACCGTGGAGCGTGGCGACGAGGCACACGAGCCACAGCGATCGGCGGAGCGTCATCGCGGAAATTCTAATGCACCAGCTCGCGGTAACACGCCGCGATGTCGTTGACGAGACGCTCGAGCCCGTACCGGGCGACGACCGATCGCCGTCCCGCCTCGCCCATGCGGCGGCGCCGCGCCGGGTCGGCGAGGAGCGCGCAGACGGCGTCGGCGAGCCCCGCCGCATCGCCAACGGATGCCAGCAAGCCGACTTCGTCGCTGTCGATCACGTCGCCGACGCCGCCCACCTCAGTGCTGACGCCGGGCACCCCCGCGGCCAGACTCTCGATGAGCGCGACAGGCGTGCCCTCGTTGCGCGATGTGAGCAGCAACACGTCGGCGGCGCCGTAGAGGGTCGCCAGATCGCGGCGCCATCCCAGAAACCGCGCACGATCGGCGAGGCCGCGCTCCCGTGCGATCCGTTCGAGATCGCCCCGAAGCTCGCCGTCCCCGACGACGAGGAAGAGCGCCGCTGGATCGCGCCCGGCCACCAGTGCCGCCGCCTCGAGAAACAGCGCGTGCTGCTTGATCGCCGTCAGCCGGCCGACCGTGACGACGACGTGCGCGGCGGCGGGGATGCCGAGCGCCGCGCGCGCCGCGCCCCGCGCGGCATCGTCGATCGCCGCCAGGCCGGCGAGATCGAATCCGAGAGGGATGACGCGGTACTGGTCGGCGCGTCCGATGCGGTACTGCTCGACGAGCTCGCGGCGAATCTGCGGCGAGATCGCGACGATGCGATCGGTCACACGGGCGAGCTGCCGTTCGATGCCGATGAACAGCCGCGTCGTCGTCGAGCCGAAGTATCCCTCGAGCACGTGGCCGTGGTACGTGTGGACGACTCGCGCCGGCGCGTCCCGGCCGGTCGTCGCGTTATAGATCGCGGTCGCCGTGCGACCGAGCGTGCCGGCTTTCGCCATGTGCGTGTGGACGATGCGCGGGCGCCAGGCGCGGAGGATGTCGAGCAGTTGAGCCAACGCCACGATGTCGTGGAACGGCGCCACCGAGCGGCGCAGCGCCGCCACGTGCCGCGTCTTGGTGGATGGCGACAAGAGATAGCCCATGTCGCCTTCACCCTCCGCGAGTCGGCCGTGCACCAGGAGCGTCTCGAAGCCGCAGGCTGTCAGACGATCCGAGAGCGCAATCGCCTGAATCGATGGGCCGCCGATGTTCAGGCGCGTGATGATGCGCAGGACCCGGATCGGGCCTGGAGTCGGCATGATCGAAGCGCCGTTCACTGTATCAGAGGCCCGCGGTGAGGCGGGCCCTGTGGTCCGTCGCGCTCGCGGCGGCGCTGTTCTGGCCCGCTCGCGCGCTGTCGATGTTCGACGGCCTGCCGCTCAACGGCGCGGCCGAAGCGATCGTCCTTGGTGTCGCCATTCCGTTCTTGTGGGTCGTTCACCGTCGCTTCCTCGATGCGCGATGGGTGCATGTGGCGATCGTGGCGCTTCTCGGGCTCAAGATTGCCGGGGCCTTGCTGCTGACGCAGGAAGGTCTGTGCGCGCGCTTCTCGACAGCCGCGCCGTTTCATGCCGACGTGCTGACGATTCCGATCGACGAGCCGCGCGGCGTGTTGCGCAGCTGGGACGTGCGCGCCGACTGGCGGGCGGACGCTCCGTCGTGCACCGCCATCATCGACCGACCGTACGCGACGCTGTCCGCGATGCCGGTCTGGTTTCTCAACGTGACCGACTTCGTCGTCGGATCGGAGGGCACCAATCGCGAGCGATCGGCGCCACGCGACATCACCATGGATGTCCGCGGCGCGCTGAGGGTCGCCGACGCCGGCCTGTTCTCCATCGACCTCGACCACGACATGATGCTTGGTGGGGCCATCGGCTCACACACGGTGACGGCTTCCGGAAGCGCTCCTGTCGCCGTGACGCTTGGTCCCGGCATCCACTCTGTGGCGCTTCACGTGGCGCTCACCGGCGAGCGGTGGAAGTTCGTGCCGACCTGGAACGGGCAGAGCGCATTCGACGCCGCGAGCATGACCGTCGATCCCCCGACGTCCATGGATCGATGGTTCGCGCCGGTCGTGCGGTTCGGCACGTTCGGGGTCGTGGCGCTGCTCGTCGCCGCGTGGACTGCGTCGCTGGTCGCCCAGTACCGCGGCAGCCCCTTCCTGGTGGCCTGGAGCGTAGCCGCGAGCGCCCTGCTCATCGCAATCGGCATGAGCGGGCGGCTCGAGCGACTTGCCGGCGCCGCGCTGGTCGCAAGTCCTTTCGTACCTGTCACGGCCGCGCATCGGACGTGGCGTGGCGCTCTGCTGCTGCTCGGTGTGCCGTCGCTCGCGTTCTTCGTCGCGCGGTCCATCCCGCAGATCGGCCACATCTCGGCGTACTCCGTCGACGACTGGCTCGCGTATCAGGTGGCCGGTTACCGGATTTTCATGAATGGCTTCTGGCTTGAAGGCGGCAGCAAAGGGTTCGACTATCAGCCGCTGTATCGCTGGATCAGCGGAGCACTGCATCTCGTCTTCGGCGACTCGAGCGTTGGCGAGGTGTACTGGGACGTCGTCTGCCTGCTCGCCGGCGCGTTCGTGACTTTCGCGCTGCTCAAGCCGATGGCCGGCTTTCGTTGGGCGGTCGGCGCCGCGGCCGTGACGTTCGCGACGTTCACGGCCGGCACCATTTGGTACTTCGTCGGCCGTGGGTTGTCAGAGATCGCGGCGGCGGGGTTCGCGTTCTTTGCCGCGCTGTCTCTTCTCTCCGGCGCCAGCCGCCGAGCGATCGCTGCTGGAGCCGGCATCCTCGCGCTCTTGACGTTCTACACCCGGCTGAACCACTTGATGTTCGCGCCAATGCTCGTGGCGCTCATGCTGCCGCTCGATGTGCCTGCCGCATGGCGACGCGTGTGGTCGGCTGTTCGCCGTCTCGATCGCCGAGCGGTGTTCGCGTATGTCGCGACGTTTGCAACGGGCGTCGTGCTGTTCGCGGTGCGCACCTGGTGGTACACCGGCGTGTTCAGCGTCTTCTACGGCACAAGCCTGAAGTACAACGATACCGGGCTGCGACCCTCAACGATTGGATCGCTGGGGGTCTGGAAGCGGATCGCGCATAGCCTGAGCGCGCTCGTGTGGATGAACGAGCCACCGCACATCGATCCGCGTGCGATGGTTGTCGCCGTCGGCGCGGTGCTGTCCGTCCTCGCGCTTGCGCAAGTGCCGCGCTTGAGCCGGTTGCCGTTCTCGATCGCGGTGGTGACCGTCGGCGCCGGCGTCAGCTCGCTGTTCGCGCACGCGCACGGCTATCCCGGTCGCATGTCGATTCACCTCGTGCCGTTCGCCGTCGCGATGACGGCGGTCGCCATGGTGTTCGCCCTGCCAGCCCGTTTGCATCACGAAGACACGAAGTGAACGAAGGAATGACGACGGCCTCGAACGTGACTGTTCGATTCTCAAGTCGGCGGCGGCTCGTGTACGCCCTCGCCGCCGTCACGATTGCGATCGGCGTGCCGTTTTTCCTGCTGCTGGGCGTCGACATCTACCTGCACCACAAATTCGAGCGCTCCGCCAGCTTCAACGTGTGGGGTTACCGTGGGCCGGTCGTCGGACGGAAGAAGACCGACGAGTATCGCGTGGTCATGCTGGGCGGCAGCGCCGCTTATGGGTACGGCACGAACTGGGACGAAGCGATCCCAGCCGTCCTCGAGCGGAACCTCGAAGGCCGCGCCGCCGGCTCGTTCCGCCGGTTCACGGTGATCAATCTTGGCTACAACAATGAGGGGGCCTACTCCTTCAAGTTCACGTTGCAGGACTACCTGTGGCTCAAGTACGACGTGGCCTGTTTGTACGAGGGGTACAACGATCTCATGGGCGATCCACAGGGGCCGAACCTGTCCGTGTTCCGGCACGATTCGCCAGTCTTCAGGTTGACCGGCTATCTCCCGATTTTCCCGATCGTGTTCAAGGAGAAAGCCGCGCTCATGCTCACCGGCACGATGGCGACGATGTATCTGAACCCACCAAAGACGGTGTTCCGGCCGGGGCTTGCCACCAAGGCTGCCGCTGAGGTGTTGCGCGGCGCGGCCGAGGTCGGCCAGTCGCTCGAGCAGCAGCTCGGTCGCATCACGGCGGAGCCGCCGCGACGCATCGAAGCCCCGGCGTCGACCGGTTGCAACTCTCCGTGGCAGGAGTACTGCCGGTCGACGATGGAAGCGGTCGACTTTGCGCTCCAGCATGGCGCACAAGTGATCGTCGCCACGCAGCCGTACGGCCTCGGTCCGTTCTTCCGCGCGCGACACGGCGAGCAGCAGGCCGAAATGGCGGCGATGCTCGACCGCCGGTACCCCGGCGACCCGCGCGTGCGCTACGTGAACCTGGGCGACACCGTCGATCTGGGCGATCCCAACTTGTCGTTCGACCGCATGCATCTGACCGCCGCCGGAAGCGTGCGTGTGGCGGCTGGTTTCGTGCAGCCGGTGATGGAGATGGCGGCGCGGCGCGCGGCCGGGGCCCGATGACATCCAGCCGGTTCGTCGCCGCCGAGCTCGCGGCCGTGTTCGTCGCGCTGGCGATCATCGCGTGGGCGTCGCCGGAACCCGATCGGGTGACCGACCGTGACGTGTACGAAGGCTCGGCGGCGCGCATCATCGTGCCGGACTGTACGGATCTCCATTGCTTTCGAGTGCTCGTGCCCTGGGTGCTCGGCCGGCTGCCGGGTCCGTCGACGCTCCGGTGGAAGGCATATGCGGCGCTGTCCAACGCGGCGGCGGCGGGCGCGGTGTTCACCTTGTGTCTCACGTTCGGCATGAGCCGCCGGGCGGCGTCGATGGCGTCGGTCGTGTCGGCGTTTGGGTTCGGATCGCTCTATACGCTCCACGATCCGTACACGTCCGATCCGCTGATGTTTTTTGCCGGGCCGTTCATCACGAACGAGTTGCTTCAAGGGCGATTTGTCTTTGCGGCACTGGCCGGTGCGATCGGCGTGTTTGCCAAAGAGTTTGCGGCCGCGCCCTTCTACATCCTCGCGGCGTACCACGGCGTCGAGCGACGGTGGGGACCCGCGCTGCGATCGTTGGCGGCGGGCAATCTCGCGGTCCTCGCCTGGCTGCTGCTGACGCTGACACTGATGTTGGCGTTCAACTACGGCTGGGGCGGCACCGACTCGTCGAACGTCGCGGCGGGCGCCGGCATTGGACCGTGGCTGCGCCGCATGAGCCCGCGCGGCATCGCGGCGGCTATGTTCAACGAATTCGGCGCCTTGTACGTGCTCGCCCCGATCGGCTTTTTCCTGGCGCCGCGCCACCTGCGGGTCCTGACAATCGCGTCGGTACCGGTTGCGGTCGTGCTCGCGTACGTGCAGCAGCCGGACCGCGCGCTCTGGAACTTTCACTTCCTCGCCGCGCCGTTGGCGGCGAAGGTGCTCGACGGCGCTCCGGTGGCGCTCGCCGGCGCGACGCTGGCGGCGTTCGCCCTCGGAAATCTCCGCGTGGGAGCGCAGCTGCCGATCGCGTTCCTGGGCCGCGCGGCGCTCGCGGTCTCGATGGCGCTCGCCGCGGCCAGCGCATGGACGGCGCTGCGCGCGGTTCGCGGAGGACTGACGGGCGACGCCATCACCCAGCCGAGCGGCGCCTCCGGTGAGGACGCGCCCGCACACGTGGGGCTGTGATGCGTTCGCACCTACGGCTGATCGCCCTCTGTTCCGCGGCATTGTTCATCCCGCTTCTCTTCCCGCTCTGCATCGGCCGCGTGTTCACGAAGGACGACCTTGCGGCCATGCACCTGCCGTTCCGGTATCTGTATCGCGAGGCGTTGCACGGGGGCGACTCCTTTCTCTGGACACCCGCACTTCGCTCGGGACTCTATCTGCACGGAGAGGGTGAAGCCGGGTTCGCGCACCCGCTTCATCTCCTGCTCTATCGATGGCTCCCGCTCGGTCCGGCGTTCAACCTGGAGATCATCAGCAGCTACATCGCGATGCTGGCCGGCACGGGCCTGCTCCTGCTGCGGCTCGGACTGGCCAGTGAGGCGGCGTGGTTCGGAGCGATGGTGTTTGCCTTCAGCGGGTTCAATCTGTTCAATCTGATGCACGTCAACCACATTGCGACCGTGGCACACGTGCCATGGGTGCTGCTCGGTGCGTACGTTCTGCTGACCTCGACGGAGCGGCGAGGTCGCGCCTGGGCGTTCGCAGGCGTGGCGCTGGTCGTCGGATCGCAGCTTCTTGTCGGCAATCCTCAGTACATGTGGTTCACGCTTGTGGCGCTGGGGTACATGACGCTCTGCCTGCTTTACACGGGAGCCGCGTCTTCACGTGTGCCACTTCTTCTTGGCGCCCTGATGCTGGGTGCGCTCATCGGCGCGGTCCAGCTTCTGCCGACGCTGGATTTCGTGCAGGAATCGACTCGCATCACGTGGTCGCCGGACCAGTCGCTGTCGTTTTCGCTGGCGCCGCTCAACCTCGTCCAATTGTGGTCGCCCTTCGCGTTTCGATTCCGTGTCTACGCTCCGCCTTCCGAAGCGTTCATCGTGCACGAGTTCATTGTGTATAACGGCGCGTTCTGCACGGTCGCGCTGGCGTGGCTCGCCATGCGATGGCGCCAGCAGACTCGCCGGGGCTTGTTGACGGCGCTGCTCCTGTTTGCGGCCGTCAGCCTGGTGCTGGCGTTTGGACGCCACGGGGGGCTCTACGTCTGGTTGGCGCAGCTGCCCGGGCTGCGCAACTTCCGCGCGCCGGCCCGTCACCTCGTGTTGTTCCAATTGGCGCTGAGCGGAATCGCCGCCGTCGTGTTCGAGGATCTCGTCGGGCTGGTTCGACGTGGCGAGAAGACCGAGATACGCCGCCTTTGGCCCCTCGCGATTCCCGTCGCGCTGAGCGTGACGATCACTGCCGTGGCCGCGGCGTTCGCGCAGTCCTCCTGGGCCGCGGTTCGCGACGTGCCGCTGTCAGGCGTCTTGCGAGCCGCACCGTGGTCGGGCCTGATCGTTGGAATGGCCGTTCTTGTCGCGATGGCCGCGCGAGCCGTCCGCTGGTCCGTGCCTGTGTTGATCGTCTTTGCCGCGTGCGATCAGGGCTTGTGGGGCTATTCCTACGCGTATCGTTGGGGGCCGCTTCAGACTGTCGCTGCTCTTGCAGCAAGCGCCGAGGTGCCGCCCAACGCGCACCGAGGCGACTTGATCTCGCCGATGACCGGGGGAGGAGCGGTGAATCTTCCTCTCCTGAGAGGGCTGCGGCTCGCAACCGGATATTTCGGCCTGGAGACCTCTTCCGTCCTCGACCCGGCCGACCCGATGACCCACCGAATCGCGGGAATCGCCTGGCGTCCCAATGGAACGACCTGGGTGCCCGTCGCGGACAGCATGCCCCGAGCGCGACTGGTGTCGATGGCTCAGAGCAGCGGCAACATCAAGGCCGACGTTCACGCCATCGACATTTCGCGCGTGGCGCTGGTCGATCGGCCAATCGCCGGCCTTTCCGACTCTTCCGCTGAGCGAGGTTCGGTTCGCATCGTCTCAGACCGCCCCGGCTCGATCGTTCTCGAGACGACCGCCGCCGGCAGACAATTGCTCGTCCTGACGGAACGGTTTCACGGCGGATGGCGTGCCACCGAGGACGAGCGCGGTCGGGAGACGATGCGGGTGTACGGCGATTATCTTGGATGCATCGTGGAACCCGGCCACCACCGCGTCGCGTTCACGTTTGCGCCCGAGAGCGCGCGGCAGGGCCTGCGAGCCAGTCTTGCGGGCGTCGCGCTGACTCTCGTCGTGACGACATTCCTCTGGCCTCTGCGGATTCGTGGCACGGCGCGAGGCCAGGACCGAAACACGACAGCCTGAGATGCACACGCAGAAGGGACCCAGCAATCCGGAGCGATCGTTCGGCGTATCGGTCGGCGGCGTGTTGTGCCTGATCGCGCTCGCACTCGTGTGGCGCGGGCGAGTCGCGCGCGCGGAGATGGTTGGTGGCGTGGGCGCCGTTCTCCTGGTGCTCGGCCTCGCGCGGCCGTCGCTCTTGAAGTGGCCGAGTGCGGCTTGGTGGCGCTTCGCGAAGGCGCTCGGCTACGTCAACGCGCGAATCCTGCTGACAGTACTGTTCGGCCTCGTGTTGACGCCGCTGGGCTTGGTGTGGCGCGTCACCGGGACAGATCCGCTGTCGCGCCGTCGCGAACGGTGGAGCGGCTGGTCCGCCTATCCCGCTCGCTACCGGGATCGCAAGCATTACGAGCGGATGTACTAATGACCCGCCAGCGGTGGCGCGCGCTTGTCTCGTTCCTGGGCTTGGCCCTGCTGTCGGTCGCCGCGCTCGAGGTGGCGGCCCGCAGCTTCTGGCGCATCGAGTTTCAGCTGTCGTTCCGCAGGCCCAATCACGTCCTCTATGCGTTCTACCCTGAGCTGAAGGCTGCGGACATCGCGCGACCCAGGCACGATGACGGGTTCTACAACGTCCTCATGTTGGGCGAATCGGTCCTCCACCACAATTGGGGCGAAATCGAGCCGGCGCTGCAGGAGCAGCTTGCCCTCGCCGGCCAGCGCAATATCCGCATCTTCAATTTTGCAGTGCCCGCCCAGACCACGAGGGACAGTTGGTTGAAGTACGCGGCGCTGGGCGAGGCGCGCTTCGATCTGGTGATTCTCTATCACGGGGCCAACGAAACCCGTACCAACAATGCGCCGCCGGAGATGTTTCGCGAAGATTACTCGCACTATTCTTGGTACACCGTCGTCAATACCCTGGCGCCGTATCACGGCACGGCCGTCTTCGCGCTGCCGTATACCCTGCGCTATGCCGCTGCGCGCGCGCGGCAGCGCTGGGCACCCGACCGGTTCGTGCCCACAAACGAGCCGCGGGCCGAGTGGGTGGAATACGGGCGGAACGTGCGCAGCGTCGCGTCATTCGAACAGAACGTGGCGGCGATCCTCGATCTCGCGTCCGAGCGAGGCGATCCCGTGATGCTCATGACGTTCGCCAGCTACATTCCCGCGAACTACTCGCGCAAAGCGTTTGAAGAGGCTCGCCTGGACTACCGGTTGCACCGGATGCCCGTCGAGACCTGGGGACGCCGCGAGGACGTGCTGGCGGCGGTGGCCGCCCACAACGACGCGGTACGCCGCCTGGCCTCCAAGCGCAGGAACGTGTTGTTTGTGGACCAGGCGGCCCTGATGGAGGGATCGGCCCGCAACTTCGACGATCCTTTCCATTTGACGATCGAGGGATCCGTCACCTTCGTCGAGCACGTGATGAGCGTGCTGCGCCCGCACTTGCCCCAGGGTTGAAGTGGAAATGTCGGCGGCGCTCGCGGGGCATCGCTGAAGGAGTGGGGATCACATGAGTAAAGGTCGCGTGCTGTCGGAGTTCGTGGAGTTTCTGAAGCACGAAAAGAAGTACTGGCTCGTGCCGATCGTCGTCGTCTTCGTGCTCTTTGGACTGCTGATCGTCTTCTCGCAATCGAGCGCGGTCGCGCCGTTCATCTACACCCTCTTCTAGACTTTGCGGTTTTTGTGCGCCGCCACAGCCTGCCTCGCCGAGCGCAGCGGTCGTACCGGCCGGCTGCGATCGCTTCGCGCGCCGGGAAGTCGGCCTTCGCTCGTGCTCGTGCGCTCCCGCGCCGACTATCAGCTGATGTCGAGGACATCCACGTCGCGGCATGCACCGGCGTTGCTTATCAAAACGCCACGGATCACGCGGACCGGAGTCGGCGCGAGGCATCGCTTCGCCCGACTTCCGGAACGGGCTCGCGTCGGCGCGCTCAGACGGCCGCTGCCGCCCGGCACGACCGCTGCGTCGGGCCTGGCTGCTGGGCGGCATCGGGCGCGGCCAACCGTGGGAGGGCGGCCGGCCTCGATTCACCAACGCGCGGCGAGCGCCTGCGGCCACCGCGAGCGGGGGTGGGGCCCCGCGAGAGTGAAAAAGGTTCTCAGCGCGGCGATCCTGCACCCCGCGATCCGTGGCGCGCGCGCCACCACCGGCGGCGCTTGCCGTGCATGGCCCATGTTGAAACCAGCCGATGATCGCCGCGGGAGCGGAGCGCCTGCGGCCCGCGCGAGCAAGCGAGTCTGCGAGCAGCGCAGCGCGAGCGAGCGGGGGTGGGGCCCCGCGAGCAAGAAGCGACGGGTACGAACCGGAGACGCGCGTTCCGGCGCCCGACCCGGTTGGCAGCGGCCGATGCCGTTCAGCAGCCTGCAGCAGCAATCCGTCGTTACGCAGTGATGAACACCGGTCTGCTGCTCCGAGCGCCGCTCCTCGTGAGTGTCCTCGTCGGCCTGGCGGCGTTCGGGCTGTACTCGTGGCGGCTGGGCGAGGCGCCGGTGTATCTCTCGCCGGACGAGGCGATCATCGCGGTCGACGCGTACACCCTCGCCACCACCGGTGACGACGTTCAGGGCGAGCATCTGCCGCTCTATTTCAAGATTCAGATGCCGGGGGAAACACGCTGGGGGTGGTTCACGCCGGCCATCTTCTATGTCTCCGCGCTGTTCCTGAAAGTTCTGCCGTTGTCGGAGTGGGCGGTTCGGCTGCCCACCGTGTGCATCGGCGTCATCGACGTGATTCTGGTGTATTGGGTGGGACGAAAGATCCTTCCGAGCGCCGCCTACGCGCTCTTCGCGGCCGGCATGTTGGCGCTGGCGCCCGCGCATTTCATGCTCAGCCGCTACGCGTTGGATTACGTCTACCCGCTGCCGTTCGTCCTCGCGTGGCTGTTCTGTCTTCTCGCGTTTGTCGAGCGGGGCCGGTTGCCCTGGCTGTTCGCTGCCACCGCGCTTCTTGGGGTCGGCTTCTACAGCTACATCGCGTCGGTCTTGATGATGCCGATGTACCTCGCGCTCACCGGCCTCGCCCTGCTGCAGACCAGGCAGCCGGCGCGCGCGTACGCCGTCGCGGCCGCTGGATTCGTGCTGCCACTGCTGCCGTTCGCCGTCTGGTTTTTCGAGCATCCCACCGCGCTGTCAGACACGGCCGCTCGCTACGCGGTGTACGACGTCAGGACGCTGAACTTTTTCCAGGGCGTCCGAGACTTTCTCGGCTACCCGAATCTCGATCGGCTGTCTGGGCTGTATTGGAGCTACTTCAATCCGAGCTTTCTGTTTTTCTCTGGCGATCCACAGATGACGTTTTCCACCCGCTCGGTCGGCGTGCTCCTGATGCCGCTCGCCGTCCTCCTGCCATTCGGAATCTATCAAGCGATCGTACGGCGGCCCACGATTTCCACCACCCTGGTACTGACCGGATTCGTCACGGCGCCGGTCGCCGCCGTCCTGGTGCCCGAGCCCGCCGCGATCATCCGCGCCACTGCGTTGTTGCCATTCGCGGCGTTGCTCGCGGCCCTGGGTGTCGAATGCCTGTGGTCCACCTCGAGCGTCAGTCCCTCGAAGGGTTTCCTCGTGGCGGCTGGCGGAGGAGGCTTGGCGCTCGGTCTTGCGTACGGCGTGTGGATGTTCGCGACGCGCGGTCGGGTCGGGACGTCCACGGTGCTGCTGACCGCGGCGAGTTCGACCGCGCTTGCCTCGGCGTTCCTGGCGAGGCCGTGGAACGTGGGCCGACTCGCGGCGTCCGCGATGATCGTGTTCATTCCGGTGCAGTTCGGCGCTTTCTGCGCGGACTATTTCACCGACTACCGCGTGCGCTCCAACTACTGGCTCGGAGGGAATCTGCGCGGTGCGCTCGAGCAGGTGATCGATCGGGCCGGACGCGATCGCGCGACGCGGGTGTACTTCGCGACGCTGCAATCGACCGCGGGCCTGATGGACACGCGGAACCGCTGGATGGATGCGTACTGGCGGTTCTATCTCGCCAAGCACGGCCGCGAGGATCTGCTCGACCGCTCCGCGCGGCTCGACTCGACCGACGTGCGCACGCTTCCCGCCCACAGCCTGGTGCTCGCCAATATCGGCGATCGCAATGCCGACGCTTGGGTTAGCAACGGCGAACTCAGGCGCGTCGTCGCGATCCCCGAGATGGATCGCGATCCGTTTTTCGTGATTCTCGAGCGGCCGTGAAGATCCTCGGCATCTCGGCGTATTACCACGACTCGGCCGCCTGCCTGGTCGACGAGGGCCGCATCGTCGCGGCGGCACAAGAGGAGCGCTTCACGCGGAAGAAGCACGATGCAAACTTCCCGTCGCACGCGGTCGACTACTGCCTGCGCGAGGCCGGCATCACCGTCCGTGAGCTGGATCTGGTTGGGTTCTACGAGAAGCCGCTGGTGAAGTTCGATCGGTTGCTCGAGACGTATGCCGCATGCGCGCCGCGCGGGTGGACGTCGTACCTGATGGCCATGCCGCTCTGGCTGGGCGAGAAGCTCTGGATGTCCGATGATCTTCACGCGCGCCTCGACGGCTACGAAGGCGAGATCCTGTTCGGCGAGCACCACGAATCGCATGCGGCCTCCGCCTTCTATCCGTCGCCCTTCGAGCAGGCGGCGATCGTGACGCTGGACGGCGTCGGCGAGTGGGCCACCTCGTCGATTGGCGTTGGGCGGGGCAACGAGATCGAGATGCTGCGCGAGCTGCGTTTTCCGCACTCGCTCGGACTGCTGTACTCCGCGTTCACGTACTTCACCGGCTTCCGCGTCAACTCCGGAGAGTACAAAGTGATGGGCCTCGCGCCGTACGGCGCGCCGAAGTACGTCAAGGCCATCAAGGATCATCTGCTCGAGATCCGAGACGACGGCGGCCTGTGGATGAACATGGAGTACTTCACGTACCCGCAAGGCCTGACGATGACCGGCCGCGCGTTCGAGCAACTCTTCGATGGCCCCGCCAGGCGGCCAGAGAGCAAGCTCACACAGCGCGAAATGGATCTCGCGCGGTCGATTCAGGACATCACCGAGGAAGTGATGCTGAAGATGGCGGGGTTCGCGCACCGCGAGACGGGCTTGCGCGACTTGTGCCTGGCGGGCGGCGTCGCGCTCAACTGCGTCGGCAACGGACGCATCCTGCGGGAAGGGCCGTTCGCGCAGATCTGGATTCAGCCGGCGGCCGGCGACGCCGGCGGCGCGCTCGGTGTGGCGATGAACCTGTGGCATCGCTACCTCGAGAAACCGCGGATCAGTTGCGAAGCCGCGGGCACGTGGCAGCGACCGGCTCACCCACGCGCCGGCCGGGTCGTTTCGGATCCAACGGCCCCGGGGCGGCGAGTTCAAGAGCACGCGCGCGACACATGCGCGTACGCGGACGGCATGAGCGGCGCGTTTCTGGGCCCGCGATTCACCGACGCGGAGATTCAGCGATTCCTGGACACCCACGGCTATCCGGCGCGCCGCCTGGAAGGGTCGGCGCTCGCGGACGAGATCGCGGCGCTGATGGCCGACGAGAAGGTGATCGGGCTGCTGCAGGGCCGGATGGAGTTCGGCCCGCGCGCGCTCGGCGGACGCTCGATCATCGGCGACGCCCGATCGCCGAAGATGCAGTCGGTCATGAACGTCAAGATCAAGTTCCGCGAATCGTTCCGGCCGTTCGCGCCCGCGGTACTGCGTGAGCATGTGGGCGAGTGGTTCGAGCTCGACGGCGACAGCCCCTACATGCTGCTCGTCGCCGACGTGCAGCCGTCGAAGCGCTTGCCGGTGCCCGACGCGTCGCGCGCGCTGTGGGGCATCGACCGGCTGAACGTGCCGCGCTCGACGGTTCCCGCCATCACGCACGTCGACTACTCCGCGCGGATTCAGACCGTCCGGCGCGAGACCAGCCCCCTGTACTACGACATCATCGAGGCTTTCTACCGCCGGACCGGCTGCCCCGTCATCGTCAACACGTCGTTCAACGTGCGCGGCGAGCCGATTGTCTGCACGCCTGAAGACGCGTTCCGCTGCTTCATGCGCACCGACATGGACGTGCTCGTGCTCGAGCACTTCCTCCTGACGAAAACCGAGCAGAAAGCCGTCGCCGAAGACGAGTCGTGGAAGAAGGAGTTCGTCCTCGATTGACATGCGGATCGGACGCTTGCTCTCGCGCGTGCTTCTCCTGCTCGGTTCTTTCACGATGGCGGGCGCGGTCGTCTTGGGTGTCGATTTCTATGCGCACAAGCGGACCCAGAATCTTTCCGGCGTCAACATCTGGGGTTATCGCGGCCCGGTGGTCGGCCCCAAGCAGCGCGACGAGGCCCGCATCGTCGTGGTGGGCGGCAGCACCGCGTGGGGCTACGGCCTGAGGTGGGACGAGTCGTTTCCGTACGACTTGGAACGCCGGCTGAATGACCGCGCGCTCGGTGGTCGGAGGTTTTCAGTCGTCAACCTTGGCGCCCCAATGGATGGGGCGTACGCGATGAAGTTCACCCTCGAGGATTACCGTTGGCTGAACTACGACGCCGCGATTTTATACGAGGGGTACAACGATCTCGGGCTCGGAGGCGCGCCGTTCCCCGTCCGTGGATCGCCGAACTACCACGTGTGGCGCCACGAGACCGCCGTGTATCGCCTGACCGGCTATTTCCCCATCTTCCCGTTGGTGTTCCGCGAGAAGGCGTTATCCCTGGCCTTCGGCGACCTGAGCGCCACGCACACCACCGATGCCATCAGATTCACGCCCGACCTCGCCAGCGGGACCGCCGTCGCCTTGAAGACCGCGGCCGACATCGCGACCAGGCTCGAGGAGCAGCTCGGCCGGCTCACGCCCGAAGCTGCTGCTGCGGAAGTCAGCTCGGTGGGGTGCAGCGACCGGTGGAAGCAGTACTGCGGCTCGATCTACGACGCCGTCTCCTTCGCGCTCGCCAATGGCAAGAAGGTGCTCGTGGTCACGCAACCCTACGTATCGGACAGGCACGTGGACCAGCAGAACGCGCTGCGGAGCATGCTGCAAGAGCGGTTCTCCTCAGGGAAGCGAGTCGGCTACGTGAACCTCGGACAGTTGCTCGACATGCGCGATCGCGACGTTGCGTTTGACGGTCTCCATTTGTCCGCTGCGGCAAACCGACGGGTTGCCGAGGCGCTCGTCGGGCACGTACGACAATTGTTATTGGAATGACCGCCGTTTCCGAACTGACGGATCGAGCAGAACGCGTCAGCCCTGCCGCGTACTGGGAACTGCTGATGAACCTCACCAAGCGCGAGGTGAAGGGGCGCTACAGCCAGTCGTTCTTCGGCGTGGCGTGGGCCATCGCGCAGCCGCTCGCGACCATGGCGGTGTTCACGATTGTGTTCTCACGGCTCGCGAAGGTGCCGTCGGAAGGCGCGCCCTATCCGATCTTTGCGTTCGCGGCGCTCGTGCCCTGGTTCTTCTTTATGAACTCGGTGTCGTCCGGGACGATGAGCCTGATCACCTACCGGAACATCGTGACGAAGACGTACTTCCCGCGGGAGATTATTCCGCTCGCGCAGATTTGTTCCCGGTTGATTGACTTTGCCGCGGCCGCGGGGCTGTACGGCGTGCTGATGGCGTACTACGGCGTCGGGCTCGGCGGCTGGGCCATGCTGGCCCCGTTCTTCTTCGCGCTCCTCCTGCTCTTTACGATCGGCTTCACGTTCGCGACGTCGGGAGCCAACGTGTTCTATCGCGACGTCAACCCGGTCGTGCAGATTGCGCTGCAGCTCTGGCTGTATCTCACGCCGGTGGCGTATCCGCTTGCGACCGTGCCGGATCGCTTCAAGTGGTTGTTCATGCTCAATCCGCTGAGCGCGATCATCGAAGGGTTCCGCGCGGCGCTCGTGTTCAACCGGCCGCCGGATCTGCAGTTGACGCTGGTGTCGGCCGCGCTCATTGCGAGCCTGTTCGTCGTCGCCTTCGCGACGTTCAAGCGGATGGATAAGTACTTCGCGGATGT
>JAHFUJ010000022.1:0-2896 GCA_023265105.1 Acidobacteriota bacterium | reverse complement strand
CAACTGGATCGCGTGACGAAGCGGTATCGCACCGGCCGCTCGCGCACGATTGTCGATCTCGTGGCGTCGAACGCCGATCGCCTTCTCGGCAGGGAGGACGAGATCTACAGCGCCGCGCGTGGCCGCGTCGACGCGACAATCTACGCGCTGCGGGACGTGTCGATCGATGTGCCACGGGGCGCGGGCCTCGGCGTCATCGGCAGGAACGGCGCCGGCAAGACGACGCTGCTCAAGCTTGTCTCGCGGGTGACGTGGCCGACGAGCGGCACGGTGCGCGTCGGCGGCCATGTGGTGTCGCTCATCGAGCTGGGCGCGGGATTTCACCCCGAGCTGACCGGACGCGAGAACGTGTATCTTGGCGCGGGCCTCTTCGGCCTGACGCGCCGCCACATCGATCGGCAGTTCGATGCGATCGTTCAGTTCGCCGACGTCGAGCGCCTGATCGACACGCCGATGAAGCGGTACTCGTCGGGGCTGTACGCGCGTCTCGGGTTTGCGGTCGCTCTCTACAGCAATCCGGACATCGTGCTGGTCGACGAAGTGCTGGCGGTCGGCGACGCAGCGTTCCGCCGCCGCGCGCTCGAGGCGCTGCGCCGGCTGATCGCCGAAGGCAAGACGGTGCTCTTCATCTCGCACGACTTGTGGAGCGTGCGGCGGCTGTGCAGCGAGATCCTGTGGCTGGATGATGGCCGCGTCCGCGCGTACGGACCGGCCGCCGACATCGCTGAACAGTACATGAACGAGGTGAACCTCGACGCGCTCGCGAACCAGTCGGTCGCGCTCCAGAGCCACCGCGGCGGCACGGGCGAGGTTCGGTACATGTCCGTCGAGCTCGTCGATGCCTCGGACCAGCCAGCGACGACAATCGCTCCTGGAGACACGCTGGTGGTTCGCGCGAGGTATCGGGCCGATCGAGCGGTCGAACGGCCGGTGTTTCAGATCGCCATCATCGACGTCGACACGGGGATGGCGATCACCACGGCGTCGTCGACGCCGGCCGCTGTGCCCGGCCAACTCACCGGCGAGGGCGCGATCGAGTGCCGCTTCCTGGCGCTCCCTCTCCGGCCGCGCCAGTACGTGCTGCGGCTGTCAATCACCGACAGTCACCAACTCGCGTCCTACGACGTCGTGACGGCCGGGCCGCGGTTCGCGGTCACCGGACGAGGCCGGGGCCTGGACGGCCTCCTCCCAATCAGCGAAGACGAGGACGGTCTCGTCTCGCTGCCGTACGAATTCGCGCATCACGGCGACGCGGTCGCGGCGACGACTCGCGCATGACGTCGGCCGCGCCGGTCGTGCTCGTCTCGGTGCCACACGGCGCCGCCGCCGGGAACGTGCTGCGCACCGGCCTGGTCGGCCGACTGCTGGACGCGCGTGCCGCGTGCGAGATCGTGCTCGTCTCGCCGCTGTCGAACGATCCGGCGTTCGTGCGCGAGTTCGAGCACTCTCGGGTCCGATTCGACGATCTCCCGCCGCATCGCCCGGACGGTCTCGAGGGCCGACTGATGGCGTTGGTGCAGGCGGCGTACATCGATTCGGGCGTCACCGAATCGGTGCGCATCCGCGGGCGGGAGGCGATCGCGAAGAAGAGCATCCGCTGGATTCGCGCGAAAAGTATGATGGCGTCGCTTCTGGCGCCGTCGATGGTGCGCAAGGAAAGTCGGTACACGGTCATCGATCGCGCCGTCACGCATTCGTGGGCGGAGCAATTGTTCGATCGGTACCAGCCGGCGCTGCTCGTGGCCTCGAGCCCGGGATTGATCTTCTCGGAAATTCCATTGCTTCGAACCGCGGCGAAGAGAGGCATTCGGTCGATGGCGGTCGATCCGAGCTGGGACAACTTCACGAACAAGCTGCTGCCGGTTCGGCGGGTCGATCGTCTGATCGTCTGGAACGACCTGATGAAGCGGCAGGCGACCGATCTGCACGGCTACCAGCCGGACGAGGTCCGCGTGACCGGTACGCCGCAGTGGGATCTCTACTTCAAACCGGGTCCGGTCACGTCTCGTGAGGCGTTCTTCCGGCGCATCGGCGCCGATCCCTCGCGAAAGCTGATCACGCTGACGACGACCCCGCGCGAGCTGTATTCGCATCACGACCACGTGCTGCGGGTGCTCATCCGCGCCATGCGAGACGGCGCGTGGCGCCAGCACGCCCAGGTACTGGTCCGCCTGCATCCTCGCGACGAGATCGAGATGTACGCGGAATTTCAGCATCTGCCTGGCGTCATGATCGAGAAGCCGTTTCGTTCGACCGTGACGACGGGCGACGGCCTCGCGATCGACATTACCGCCGAAAACCAGCAGCACCTCGCCGATACGATGCGCCACAGCGACATCGTCGTGAACGTCGCGTCGACGATTGCCATTGAAGCCGCGATCTTCGATACGCCCGTCGTCAACATCTCGTTTGACGGCGAGCAGCCGTCGGACTGGGTCCGGTCTGCCCGCCGCTATTACCGGTTCACGCATTACGTGAATATCACCAGACATGGCGCCGTTCGCGTGGCAGAGCGTCCCGACGAACTGGTCGAGCACGTGGGAGCCTACCTGGACGATCCATCGCTCGATCGCGAGGGACGAAGGCGTGTCGTGTTGGAGCAGTGCCAGTTTCTTGACGGCCGGGCGGCGGAGCGGGTGGCGAGGTTCGTGGCCGAAGAGCTCGCCGATGTCGCCGGCCGGCCAGCACGATCGCTCGCGGCCGTCGGCGAATGACGAAGGCGCCGAGCGCGGCGCCAGTCGGCCTCCGGCTGTTGTCGGTGGTCGTGCCGGTCTATAACGAATCGAAGACCGTGTCCGCGGTCATCGACCGGATTCGAGCGACCAAGCTGCCCATCGAACTCATCGTCGTCGACGACGGATCGACCGATGGGACGCCGGCCGTGCTCGAACGCGAG
>JAHFUJ010000224.1 GCA_023265105.1 Acidobacteriota bacterium | reverse complement strand
TTGACCTACGAGGAGGCGCGCCCCTGGGCGAAGAGCATGAAGATCAAGGTCGCGTCCCGTCAGATGCCGCCCTGGTTCGCGGATCCGCAGTACGGGCACTTCGCCAACGATCGGTCGCTGACGCAGGCCGACATCGACACCATCGTGAAGTGGGCCGACAGCGGCGCGCCGGCTGGGGATCCCAAGGACGCGCCGGCCCCTATCGCGTGGCCGGCGGACGGCTGGCAGATCAAGCCCGATGTCATCGTGCGAGGGCCCGCGTTCCAGATTCCCGCGCATCCGCCCCAGAACGTGATCGAGTGGACATCGATTGTCGTCCCGAGCGGCTTCACGAAGGACACCTGGATCACGTCGATGGAACTCAAGCCGAGCGACATCTCGGTGACGCATCACATCTGTATCAACTTCAGGCCGCACACGCCCGACGTGCAGTACTACACGCCGGCGTGGAACGATAAGCCGCGCGATGAGGAGGGCATCGAAATCAAGAAACCGGGGGAGTCCACGCCGACCGGCGACGGGCAGAATTCGCGGAATCAGCAGAACGGGCAGAACAGCAACCTGGAGATCTGCTATCTGCCCGGCGATCAGGCCGCGGACTATCGTCCGTATCACGCGGGCAAACTGATTCCGGCCGGCACCGATATCGTGTTCCAGGTGCACTACACGCCCAGCGGCAAAGACGCCATCGACGTGCCGCTCCTCGGGTTTACCGTGCCCGATACACCGCCCGAGAAGCACTGGATTTCGACCAGCGCGGGTGGGGCAGCTGGATCAGGTGGGCAGAACAGTCCAGCGTTCGTGATTCCCCCGAACGAGCCGAACTATGCCGCCCCGCCGGCGGAATCGGAGTTGGCAGCCGACGTGGAGCTGGTCATGTTTCAGCCGCACATGCACGTGCGCGGGAAGGATATGACCTACACGGTGGAGTACCCGGATGGGAGACAGCAGGTCGTCCTGAGCGTGTCGAAGTACGACTTCAACTGGCAGCTCCAGTACATGTTGGCCAATCCGCTTCGGCTCCCGAAGGGCACCAAGCTGCACGTCCAGGCACACTACAATAATTCGACGTCCAACAAGTACAACCCTAATCCGAATCGAACGATCTACCAGGGCAACATGACGTGGGAAGAAATGATGTCGCCGTTCCTGGCCATCCTCGTGGACGCGAAGACCGATCCGGCGACGATTTTCAAACGGCGCACGGCCCAGGCCGTGGAAGGCGGCGACTAAGAAGAATTTCCTCAATGTGATCCCGCAGGAGCGATCGCTCATGAAATCCATCGCCGCAGGAGTTGTTTTGGCGGTGGGATGCGTGGCGGGCGCCACCACATCGGGCGCCTTGCAGGTCGGAACGCCCGCGTCCACAACGTCGAGCGACAAGAAGCCGAACATCGCCGTGTCGGGATGTCTGATGCGCCAGGGGTACGCGACGCTCATCGTCGCCGACGCGCGTGTCGATGCGACCGGCGATAGGGCCGCGACCGTGGCGGCGAGCACCGAAGCGCCTGCAGAGGCGTCAAAGACGCCACCGAAGTGGGTGCTCGATAACGCCGGCGTTGTTGGCCAGCATGTCGGGGAAAAGGTGCAAGTGGTTGGCGCATCCGATTGGGTCACCTCCAAGAGCTCGGCCGAGGCTTCGGAGCCGGGCGGCCCGCCTCCGGAGCTTCCGCGCATCGACGTAATGACGTTGAAGGTGCTTGCGCCGAAGTGCTAGCAGCCCGTGGCCCAACTCCTCTGTGCCTCGCAGGCCATCTCGACTTTCGGGCGAGGCGAACGATGGCCTATCTGATCGACGAGAATCGAATCCTGCGGGGGCAGCTTCGTGGACGGCGACTCCGGCTCGCCGATGATGAACGACGGCGGTTAGCGGTGCGTCACTCGACGCAACCTGCATAAAATCACAAAGACCGATACAGCGCGTAATTCTGCGGGCTGCATCAGGATTGGGCGTGATGACGATGTCGCGCACAAGAACGGAGACCTGGTGCCAAGTGCAGGAGACATCATGCCCTGGGGATGCGTCGATCTCACGGAAGAAGCGCGCTTCATCATGTCCGTCTTTGAAGCCGTTCCTGAAAAGGTTTTGGACGTGGGCGTTGGATTTGGGTCTTTCGGTATGGCGTACCGGGCTGTCCAACTCAGAACGGGTGCATTGGTCGACAAAGATCAATGGTTCAGTCACTCAGACCTGATGGAGCGGGAGAAGTGGGTGGGAATCCTCGACGGCATTGACGTCATCGATTATTCCAGGTCCCCAGCATGGCTCTTTTACAACACAGTCCACGTTGGGGAGGCGCTTCAAGTTCTCGGATCCATGCCGACAGCGTCGTACGATGCCGTTGTTGCAAACGACATCATCGAGCATTTCGAGCCGGATTTGGTTGGGCCCTTCTCGAGTGAATTACAGCGTGTCGCCCGAAGCGTGGTGATCGTCGGTTATCCTTTGACCGTTCGTCAAGTTGGCGATAAAGGCGTGGAACAACACCGCGTTGTGGCTGATCCGGCAAGTCTACTGAGCGGCTTTACCCATCGCGTGAACTTGACGGAATGTTGGGCAATCAGCTTCAAACTGCTAGGGAGTCTCAGAACCTCTCGCCAGACCTAGGGGATCGGTGAGACGTGGCTGATTCGACGCGCGTCGGTTCGCCTCCCGCCACGCCCGTCCTCATTTTCGACGGCGACTGCGGGTTCTGCCGCTATTGGATCGCGCGATGGCGCCTCCGGAGCGGCGACGCCGTGGAGTACGTGCCGTTCCAGGATCCCGCCCTCGCCCAGCGCTTCCCCGAAGTGCCGCGCGAACGCTGTCGGCGCGCCGTTCAGCTCGTCCAGCCGGACGGGCGAGTCGTCGAGGGCGCCCTCGCCGTCTTCGAAGCAATGGCGTTTTCCGGGAGGCGGCTGCCCTTGTGGACGTATCAGCACGTGCCGGGCGCCGCCGCCGTCAGCGAGCGTTCTTATCGGTTTGTGGCCGACCATCGAGCGCCGGCGTCACGACTCACGGCGTTCTTGTGGGGACGGGACGCGCGAGTGCCCAGCTACGCCCTCGCCGGCTGGCTGTTCCTCCGATTACTCGGCATCGTGTACCTCGTCGCGTTTTGGTCGCTGGCGGTCCAGACGCGCGGGCTGATTGGCCACGACGGCATTCTGCCGGCCGGTGAGTACATCGCCGCAGTCACTCGGTGGGCGGACGCGCAGCACGTCGGACTCGATCGCTTCCGCGTGTTGCCTACACTCTTCTGGTTCGGGACGAGCGACCGGTTTCTCGAAGGGCTCTCGGTCGGCGGCGCCGCGCTGGCAGCGCTTCTGGTGGTTGGCGTCGCGCCGGCACTGCTGCTGCCGCTGCTCTGGCTCGGCTATCTCTCGGCGACGGTCGTCTTCCAGGACTTCCTGTCGTACCAGTGGGACACGCTGCTGCTCGAGACCGGGCTGCTCGCGATCTTCGCCGCGCCGCTCTCGCGCTGGGACCGTCTGCGCCGTGCGGCCGATCCACCGCGAATCGCTCGATGGCTGCTCTGGTGGCTGCTGTTCCGATTGATGTTCGGCTCCGGCATCGTGAAGCTCGCGAGCGGCGATCCCACCTGGCGGGGGCTGGACGCGCTGGCGTATCACTACGAGACGCAGCCGATTCCGACGCCTGTGGCGTGGTTTGCGCACCACCTGCCGTTGTGGTTTCAGAAGGGATCGACGGCGGTCGTGCTCGGCTTCGAACTCGCCCTGCCGTGGTGCATGTTCGCGCCGCGGCGCCTCCGGACGCTCGCCTGCGCGGTGCTCGTCGGCCTCCAGACACTGATCGCGCTCAGCGGGAACTACGCGTTCTTCAACCTGCTGACGATCGCGCTGTGTCTCCTGCTGTTGGACGACGCGACGCTTCAACGGATCGCGCCAGTGCTGCGGAGATACTCGCCGGCGGAGCAGCGTGAAACGGTCCGTGGTGCGCGTTGGCCGGCGTGGACGTTGGCCGCCGTCACCCTCGTCACCGTGCCCGTTTCGATCGTGATGGTGACGAGCCAGCTTGGGGTGAGTTTTCCTGGCGCCGCGATCGTCGCGCCGCTCGCGAGTTTCGTCGATCCATTTCGGAGTGTGAACCGCTACGGACTGTTTGCGGTGATGACGACGACGCGGCCCGAGATCATCGTCGAGGGTTCCGATGACGGCGTCACCTGGCGACCCTACGAGTTCAAGTACAAGGCGGGTGACGTGCGGCGAGGGCTGTCGTGGGTGGCGCCGCATCAGCCTCGTCTCGATTGGCAGATGTGGTTTGCCGCGCTCGGCCGCTACGATTCCGAGTTTTGGTTCCAGAGCTTCTGCGCGCGGTTGCTCGACGGCTCGCCGTCAGTCCGAGGGCTGCTCGCGTACGATCCCTTTCAGGGGCGTCCGCCGCGATGGGTGCGTGGCGTGTTCTACCAATATCACTTCGCCGACGCGGCCACGCGCGCGCGGGAAGGCGTGTGGTGGACGCGCGAGCGGTTGGGTCTCTATTCTCCAGCCCTTTCGCTCGGTCAGACAACGCGCTGAGGTACGCACAAACAATCGGTTGTCGCACACCGCCGGGACGTCGATCATGTAGTAGAGTTCGACCATAGTTGGCATGATGGCGAGGGGAGGGATCGAATGAACACTGTTCGCGCCAATACGTGGGCGGCCGCGATCGTTGTGGTTTGGACGTTTGTTGCGACGATGGCGTCGGCTCAGGAATATGCGAAGTGGTACAAGCAGTCGGAACAGCATTTTCTGGAGCTGAAGCAAAAGGCAGGCGGCGGAACCAAGCTGACCTGGGACAAGCTCCCGGATTGGACCGGTATTTGGACCCGCCAAGGCGGTACCAGGTTCGATCCTAAGGTTCCCAACTACGATCCAACGACGGCAAAACTCACTCCGGAATACAAGGCCAAGTTCGAGAAGAAGCTCGCGGACCACAACAAAGGGCTCGAGTGGGATTCGCTGAGCTATTGCCTGCCGGCAGGGTTTCCGCGCTGGCTGACCGAACCCTTCCTTCGGGAATTTGTCGTCCGTCCGGAAGAAGTGTGGTGGATCAACGAACAGCAGAGCGAGGTCCGCCGCATCTACACCGACGGCAGGGGCCATGTGCCCGAAGACGAGGCCTATCCCCTGTGGACGGGCGACTCCATCGGTTTCTGGGACGGCGATACGCTGGTGGTCCACACGATCAACAACAAGGAAGGCCAATACAACCGCGGTCAACCGGACTATAGCGACAAGGTCAGCGTCGTGGAGAAGATCCGGAAAGTCGACGCCGTCACCATTGAGGACGACATCACCGTGTACGACCCGCTGTCATTGGTGGAACCCTGGCATGTCGCTCAACGCTTCGTGCGGGTTTCCACACCGAACCTCCGCATCAACATGTGGTCATGCGAGGAAAACAACAACGTCGTCAAGGCCCCGGACGGCGCCACGCAATTCATCCTCAAAGGCGAGAAGGGATACAGAGACCCGGATAAGTTGATCACGGGACCGGAGCAGGCGCAGACGCCGAAGCAGTAGAGATGACGCTTCGCACAGCGAACCGTCACGACCTTGTGGAGGACCCAGTGAAGAAAGCGGTATTAGCTGCCTGCGTTGCCGCAGGTATTTTGGGCATGGGGACAGTTCAGGTGTCGGCCCACCATTCCTCTTCCATGTACGATCGGGATAAGGAGGTCGAGCTGGCCGGTACCATCAAGCAATTCCAGTACACCAATCCTCATTCCTGGCTCATCGTCACGGTGGTGGGCAAGGACGGCACGACGGTTGACTGGGGTTTCGAGTCGGAAGGCCCCAGCTCGCTCCTGCGTGCGGGCATCAAGATAAGCTCGTTGAAACCAGGCGAGCAGGTTGTCGTGAAGGGGCACCCGCTGAGAGACGGCCGCCCGGCTGCCGGTCTCGTCAGTGTGGCCAAGGCCGATGGCTCGGTGCTCAGCCCGGACGCTGCTCGGCGGAGAGGGCCGGGTGGCAAGCCGATCGACGCGCCGGCTACGCCATGAGTCGCACGTTCGTCACCCGCAAACGGCGCAAGGATCCATAGAGAGGTGGTATCGATGGCGATCACAATTTCGCGTCGAGATTTGCTGCACATCGGCTGTGGAACAGCGGCGACGCTCGGGATTTCGGCGATGACTGGCGAGCTCGCGCCGGTGAGCGCTCTCGCGCAGGGGGCGCCTGCGAGCACTGCTTCCAAGGAAGAGTTGTTCTACAGAGAGGATTGGTTTGGCGAGCCATGGCGCAAGCCCGAGCCTGCCGTGCTCATCCACGGCAACGACGAATCGAGCATCGTCTGGTACGGATGGGTACCGCGGATGGCGCAAGAGTTTCGCCTGCTCCGACCGGACTTGCCTGGATTTGGACGTTCCAAAATTCCAGCGGGCTTTGAATGGTCGCTGCCGAGCCTGGCAACGTTCATCGCGCACGTGCTCGACAAGGCCGGCGTCGAGTCGGCGCACATCATCGGCGCCAAGACCGGCGGCGCGATTGCGATGCAGTTCGCGGCGGATTATCCGCGTCGCACCCGCACACTCGCGGTCGCCAGCGGTCCTGCTTCCGTGATCGCCATTTCCAACCCCTCGAACATTCCCCAGCGGGACAGACTGGGTTCGGCGGCTTCGAAAGAGATGGTCGAGTATTGGAACAACATGTTTGCGACAGCGCCTCAGGAGGGTGTCAAAGGCCTGGGCACAGCGCTCTCGAAGTTCGATCTCGCGAGGGATGGTGTGTTGCAGCGCATCACCGCACCCACGTTGGTGATCACCGCAGACCGAAGCGCGCTGCAATCAGTGGAAAAGGTCCGGCAATACCAGCTGTTGATTCCCAAGTCCAGGCTCGTGGTCCTGCACAGTGATGCCTACCATATCGCCGCCGCCAACGCCGACGAATGTGTCACCAACGTCCTGGCGTTCATCAAGGAAACGAGGCAAACGGCTTAAACAGATATTCACCGGTGTTGACGTAGCTTTCAGCTCTCAGCCTTCAGCTCTGAGAGCAGCTTTCAGCTATCAGCTTTCAGCTCTCAGCAAAATGCATTGGCTGAAACTGAGAGCTGACGGCTGATAGCTACGGCAGCTCAGTGAACTTCGGAATAGGACACAGCCGCAAGACTCAGGAGGATTTTGCAATGAGCACCACATGGAGCCGTCGCACCCTGGGTATCGCTTTCGTGGCGGCGTTGACCGTCCTCGCGCTGCTCGCGAAACCCCTGCGAATAGTTGGAGCCGCTCAGTCAAGTCGGGAAGCTGACGGCGCCCGACTGCTCAGGGGAGCGCTCGACCTGCACTTTCACATGGACCCGTGGACTTCTGGTACTGCGCTCACCGGGCAGGCCAGCATCGCGGAAGTGCGAGTGGCGCGCTCGCGCGGTTTGCGCGGACTGGTGATCAAAGACCATAACGAACCGACCGCGCCGCTGGCGTACCACCTTCGCCCCGAGATGCCCGGCTTCGAGCTGTTCGGCGGTTTTGTCATGAACCGGCCCAATGGCGGGATCAATGTGGCGGGAGTGGAGTTCATGGCGACCCAAATCAAGGGAGAACCGGGACGCATCGTCTGGATGCCGGCCGGCGATACGGCAAAAGAGGTGCGCGAGTCGAAGAATCCGAACGGGCCCTTCGTGGCCGTGTCGCGCAACGGCGAGCTGCTGCCCGACGTGAAGCAAGTCCTCTCGATCGTCGCCAAGCACGGATTGGTGATTGCATCGGGCCACATCGTCCCCGAGGAGGCCTTGATGGTCTTCCGCGAGGCGAAACGTCAGGGCGTGCAGCACATGATCGCCACGCATGCCTTCGATTTGGTCGGAAAGATGACCGTGGAGCAGATGCAGGAAGCGGCGAAGCTCGGAGCATTTATCGAGTTCGACTTCAGAAATACGCTCGAGGGCGGGCGCATGGACGCGATCCGCAAAGTTGGACCGCAATTCTGCTTCCTTTCGGAATTCTGGACCAAGGTCGGTC
>JAHFUJ010000021.1:11399-32703 GCA_023265105.1 Acidobacteriota bacterium | reverse complement strand
AGCTGTCGGGTCGCTCACCGGCGGAGCACTGAATCAACGCGCGAGCCCGCGTTCATTTCACTTCGATCTGGATCTCGACGGCCGTGGTGTCGCCCGTTTGTTCGGTCTCGTGCCGGAGCGCGTCGCGCCACGCGACCTCCCGCGTGATGCTCACTCGTGCCGGAGTTGAGAGGTTTCCTGGAGCCGTGCCTGCGTCGCGCCGAAAGTGCTGCCTGTTGCGGCGTACGCGCGCCAGCCACGATTACTTGCCCGGAAAATCCTTACGGCCTCGGTAACGCCGCGGTCCGCGGCATCGACAATCACGGCGGCCGATCTCTCTTGCGGGGCTCAGTCAGGTTGTGATGCGAAGGCGTTCGCCCCGAATGCGCGATCGGCCGGCACGCGGTTTGCGAGTCGCGCACGTCGACCCAAGGGTTCCCATCTCAAGGCCGCGTCAGCATCCATCAAGAGGCTCATCGGAGATCCAGGTTTCTGAAGAAAGGAGGCGTTCGCGAAACGAAGTTCTCGGTTCCAGGGCGTTCGCTGGGCCTGTGCGCATCATCTGCGGACGGCCGACGAACGCTCGCAAACAGGAGGGCCTGCGATGAAAAGACAGATCGTCACGTGGGCGGCGGGAGGCATTTGCGCGCTGTCGTGGCTCGCTCTCGGTCTCTGGTCGGGCACCTCTGCACAATCCTCGTTCCCCGACCCCAACGCCAATTGCCCGCCCGCGGCGTGCGGCCAGGTGTCGCCGTTCATTCCGATGCAAAGCGCGGAAGGCGTACACATGGGCCTGGTGTGGAAGAAGGATTCGCGCAACCCGAAGATCCTGTATCATGCGAAATTCCCCCAATACGTTCCCAACGACATGGCCGATCCCGCGCTGATCGACCTGGCCATCGCCCGCGGCGCGTTCACGACCGCCGGAAACCAGTTCAACAGCTCGTTGAGGGACGTCCTCCACGGCTTCGATCCATTCCTCGGTCTCGGGACTGCTCGTTCCGCGGACGATTCGTTCCAGAGGCTCACGTACGGCGGGTATCTGATGCGGCAGGGGCTGAGCCAAAGCGTGCCGACGCGCATCAGGGCGAATCGCACGATGGAACGGCAACTCCTGTTCGACATCAGCCACCCCGACGCGTTCAAGAACAGCGGCAAGTTCCATACGGCCCTGCTGGACGAGGCCGACTTCGCCATGAATCGCGCGGCGTTCGCGGAAAACGGGTACTCGAAGAACATGTTCTACAACACCTATTGCAATGCGCGCGTGACGCTGGCCGATGGACGCATTTGCGTGTTTGGCGGCCACGACATGCAGAGCGACAACGGGCTGTACAAAGTGCAGGTGTTCGACCCCGAGACAGAAACCTGGCGAAAGCGACTGGAGCCCTGCGACCGGGCGAGCTGGAAGAGGGATCCCCTCGGCCGGGAGTTGTTCGCCCGCGACCCGAACGCCCCGTTCTTTGACAACTGCGACCCGCGGGACCAGCAGAGCACGCAGCCCTCGGAACCGTCCGATCAGAAGTACGCGCGCTGGTACCCATCGGCGGCTCCGCTGCCGAACGACATGGTGCTCGTCCTCGGCGGCTTCGATCAGGACAACACCGTGCCGCCCGATCCGAACCGGGCTGCCAAGGGCAGGCTGAACCAGAGCCAGAGCGATACAGCCTTCACGGCGAGCAGGGTCAATCAGGTCGTCCCGGAGGTGTACGACCCGAAAACGGATCGAAACATCGCGCTGGAGAACGCGCGGATGGCGTTCCCGCTCTACCCGCAGATGGAAGTGGTCCAGACCGGACCGAAACGGGACGACTGGAAGGTCTGCACGATGAACGGCGAGGAGAACTTCGGCCCGGAGGCCATCCCTGGTGGGGCGAAGTTCTTCGGCCCGTTCAAGGGGAACACCTGGTGCCTGGACGTGCTGGGGGCGTTGAAGGATCCCAACCGCAACTTGTCCGCGCAGAACCACTGGACGCTGGTCGACACCGCTTCCGAAGTCAGGGCCTACTGCTGCCCGACCGCGAGCCAGATCGAGATCGACGGCAACGGGCACACGGTCTCACACAAGTGGTTCATGATTTCGGGCCAGAGCCCGACCGGTAGTCCGACGGCGACTATCGAGGCGATCGATTTCGCCGAGCCGAGTCCTCGTTGGAGGCCGGCTGGCCAGCTGGCTTACCCACTGACCACCAGGAAGGCCGTGGTGCTGCCTGATGGGAAGGTGTTGCTCGGCCAGGGGCTGAACCGTGGTCTTGCGAGCGTTGGCGATTCCGTCCTCGACTTCGAGCGCCGCGAGGGTCTTCGCTTCCACATGTACGATCCCGCCACCGGCGCCGTCACTCCGCTGGCCAGGACGACCGTGTCACGAGGTCTTCATGGAACCGCCACGCTGCTGCCAAATGCGTCGGTGTTCTTCGCGGGGGAGAACCGCGAAGCGCTGGTTCAACCCAACGACCCGTCGTTTCCCCTCATGAGCTCGTACGCCGGGCTGCTGCCGCGCGGCGATCCGGATCAGGGGGTACCAGTGGGCCAGCTCTTCTCTCCGCCGTATCTCTTCACGGAAGGCGGCGGCTTGGCGAGGCGGCCGATCATCAAGGAGGCCCCGGAGGAGATCTCCTACCGTGGCCACTTCGATATCGAGATCGCCGGCCGCGCGGATCAAATCGCATCGGTGGCGCTCCTCCGGAGCGACCACAACACCCATAGTCTCACGACAGGCGACCGGTACGTGAAGCTCGCCTTCCGCGTGAAGGATCACGGGGGCAAAGGAGAACGCGGCGACAAGGGCAACAAGCGAGACAGGGACGACGAGGGCGAGCTGCGGGTGATCGCGCCGAAGGTGCCCGCACAGGCGGTACCCGGGATCTACATGCTCTTCGTCGTCGACCGGAACGGCGTGCCGAGCGTGGGCGAGAAAGTGGTGCTCGAACCGGAAACCCGCGGACGGAACCTCAAGTTTAGATAACGAAAGGAAGGTCACATGAGCAAGCATCTGATCAGAGATCCGAGCTCAGATCCACGTGAGCGATGATCGGTAACTGCGTTGGTGGAGCTGAACCTCCTAAGCGCGCGAATTCCACAGCAGCGCTTCACCTACCCCCGAGCGCTCGCTGATCGTGTCTCTCGCGTCCGTCCTCCCATCGCAGGCGCGTCGACAGCGATCAAAGCGGCTGACCCTTCCAATGGTCGCTGACCTTATCGGCGAGGTGACGTCGAGTGCGCGAAGGCAGATACGAGCGGCAAAGGTTACATCGGCGGTGCGTACGGTGCTGTGTTCGGGAAGGTTTGGCGCGGTGCTACGCCACCTGGCGCCAACTACGCGGCGTAGTCGTCCAATCGCGCACCCGTTCATTTCACTTCGATCTGGATCTCGACGGCCGTGGTGTCGCCCGTTTGTTCGGTCTCGTGCCTGAGCGCGTCGCGCCACGCGACTTCGCCCGCTCTTCGAGGATTGTCGATCAGCCGTCCATCCGCGAGTTTCATCGTCGTGTGCAGTGCGGTCAGATACACGACGACGTAGTGCGGGTGATCGTGCAGGGGGCTCTTCAGATGCGGCTCGAGAATCGTGCGCAGCACGCGTACACGCGTGTTTTCGATAGGGACGAGATGATGCTCCGGGTCCAGCCTGACAGGATCGAGCGCCACAGCCGATGAGGTGGGCGGCTTCACGCCTGTCTTGAGCTCGGTGACGATCATCTCGATTGGCTGATCGGAGAAGTTCTCCTCGGCATATGCGGCCGCGTCGTTCCATGCGACATCGCCGGCTCTGTGCGAGACTTCGCGCGCCTTCCCGTCGGCGCCGGTGATCCGCTGGCGGGCATCGGTCAGGTAAACGATGACGCTGTCCGGATGTTCGTGCAGCGGCGAAATTTCGTGGGAGGCTTGCTGGACGCGCCGCGCGCGGACCCACGCGTTATCGACCTCCAGAACGTCCGACAGAAGCAGTGGAATACTGCCGAGCGCCGGCGGACGGGGCCGCGCCTGGACGAAGGCGTAGACGTCGGCCAGCTCCGGATCGGACATCACTCTCACCGTGTACGGCGGCATCTCTCCCCGTGGGGCGCGGACATACGCCACGAACCTCTGAAACGGGATGGGGTCCGGGCCGAGTCGTGGCCCGGCCGCGCCCCCTTGCGCTTCGTTGTTGTGGCACTGATAGCAGGCGTTTTTCGAGTAGAGCGCCTTGCCTCGTTCCCCGTCGCCACGCGGGGTTGCCGGTAGCTGACCTGGCGCCGGCGCAGGCGTGGGCGTCTGACTCGCCGCGTGGTCAGAAGCTGGCGCCACCGAGAGCGCCGCCGCGACCACGGCGACAGCGATATGTCGTGCCCGCATCAACATCTTGATCCTCAACGAACCTGCGTGACGACGTCGACCAGCGCAGGCTCGCCGCGCTTGACGGCGGCCACGGCGCGTGTCAGCGCGGGACCCAGATCGCTCGGATTGGTAATCGGGCCCTCTGCGTGCACGCCCATGCTACGGGCGAGCTGGGCATAGTCCAGGTTGGGGTCGGTGAGCGTGCTCCCGATGCGACTCCGGTCGATCCCGCGATTGCGACGATTGCACATGCGCTGCACGTGCATCGTCTCCATGTGGTACGCACGGTTGTTGTTCATGACACTCAAGAGCGGGATGCGGTGGTGAGCCGCGGTCCAGAGCACGCCGGGCGCGTACATGAGGTCGCCGTCGGTTTGAATGGCGACTGAAAACCGACCGTGTCGCCGATTCGCAAGGGCGGCCCCGACCGACGCTGGTGCGCCATAGCCGATGCCGCCTCCGCCGGCGTCGCCGAGCCAATGATACGGCTTGTTGAAATCCCAGAGCCGCCTTGGCCAGCCGCCGCCGTCGCTGTAATAGCTTGACACCAGCGACCAGTCTTCGTTCCTGATCTGCGCCCAGAGTTCGGCGCACAACCGTCCCGTGCTCACGGGACTCGCCTCCCATGCGTAACTGGCCGCAAGACGCGCGTTCTCGTGCGCAGCGCGGCTCGCTTCGCCAAGCCTCGCGCCGCGCTCCTCGAACACTCGCCGGCGATCGCCGGTCGTCAGCCGCTTCACCGCTTCGATAAGCGCGGGCAGCGTCGCCTCGCCGTCCGCCGCGATGGCGAGATCGACATCCGTCAGACGGCGGAAATCCTGGTAGTTCGACCTGATGTACAGATCGCCGGTCGTGATCGTGACGAGTCGCGTGCCTGGCTTCGTCAGCGGACGGGTCGAGCGGTGCTGCTGGTCGCGGAACGCATTGACGGCGGTCCAGAAGTCGGTGACCTCGAGCCCCAGGATCACGTCGGCCGAAGCGACAACCGCGCCGGCCCGGTCGGACTGATTGAGAGGATGGCGCGACGGGAAATTCATCCGGCCACCCTTGTCGATCACGGCCGCTTGCAGTGCCTCGGCAAGCTCGATGAGAAGCGGCATGGCCGCGGGCGTGCGTGCCAGCCGGTCGACGATCAGCACCGGATTGGCCGCGGCGACGAGCAGCCGCGCCACCTCGGCGACGGCTCCCGAATCGCCTTGCGGCGGCACGGGGATCGCGAGCTTGGGGATCGAGAGCTTGCCCCGGTCGGCGATCGGATCTTCCTGGAGGACGCCGTCGGCGACGAGCACGACCGGCGCCATCGGCGGTGTCAGCGCGACCTTGTAGGCACGCACGGCCGATTCCGCGAAGTGAGTGAGCGACAACGGCGCGTCGTCCCATTTCGTGAAGTCGCGAACCAGAGCGGCAGCGTCCTGGACGCCGTGGTACCACTCCGCCGGCCGGCGGATCGCCGCGTCACCGTAGTTGCCGATGATGACGTAGACGGGCACGCGATCGCACCAGGCGTTGTAAATCGCCATCGCTGCGTGCTGCAGCCCGACGGTCCCGTGCGCGAGCACCGCCATCGGCTTGCCCTCGGCCTTGAAGTAGCCATGACCCATGGCCACGGCCGATTCTTCGTGGCAACACGTGAGGAGCTCGGGCGCTTGATTACCGCCGTAGTTGATGACCGACTCGTGAAGTCCGCGGAAGCTCGAACCTGGGTTCGCGCAGACGTATTCGAACCCGAGCGACTTGATGACGTCGACCATGAAGTCCGAGCCGCTGCTGTCTGTCGTCAAGACGTCGACGTCAGCCGGCGGCGTCACTTCGGCGGTCATCGTCATGACCGGCGTCGCCCCGCGAGGCGCCGCGGCCGGCTGTGCCGGCGCCTGAGCCTTGGCGATTCCGCTCGTGGTCGCAAGTGCGGCAGCGCCCGCGAACGCTCCCCGCTTCAGGAAATGTCGACGCGCGCGATCGAGAGACTTCTTGGATCCTGCCATCGTGAGGACCTCATGGTTTCATCGACGAGCCGGAGAGGGTCGCCAGCATCGGAATGTGGGTGTTGAGTCCGAGTCCGGAGAATGTGGCACGCGCGGTGTCCGTGTCAAGCGGAACCTCGGTGAGCGCGAGCGCGCCATCCGTCATTGCGTATGCGAGCGCCGACGCGCCCCCGTCAAACTGGAAGCACTAGCCCAAGCGGCGACGTTCGGCGAGAATCAGCTCGTACTCGGACGCCCGTTTCCACACGCGATTGGCCATTTCCGTGAGCTGCACAGCCTTGAGACCGTAGTAAAGGAAGAACGCGCCGACCACACCCACGGCCGCGTACCGGAGCCCCACCACCCAATCGGCGCCCAGTCTGGAACCGAGCGTGCCCAACGCCTGGTAGGAAATGAACCCGGCCAACGCCAGTAGCGGCGTGGTCACCGTCCGCGCGCCCCAGGACGCCACTCGCGACTCCTTCTCCATCAGGGTGCCGATCGTCTGCAGCCGTTTGACCGCCGCGCTCGTTCGATCGAGGTCGGCGCCGACGAGCACGTCGCGAAGCGTCACTTGCGCCCGACAGGCCTTGGCCACCCGGCGTTCGCCTCGGACCCGCGAGGGCCCTTTGGCTTTCACGACGTAACCCGGGAAGCGGCGCTTCAGGGTGGCCAGCAAGCGGTCGTGCGATTCAGGCGAGCACTCACCCAACGTGGAAACGACGTCGACCTCCACGCGATGGTGCGCCGGCATGAAGACGAGCTCGTGGAGATCGCCCGAGGCTCGATCCTGGATGTAGGCGGCCGCATGCCGCGCGATCTTTTCGTGCAGCATCGCTTCGTGATCTAGACAGGGGAGCACTGGCACGGCCGGCGCCGGATCGAGCCTGAGGCGATAGAGCTTGATGGTGAGGACGACAGAGAACTCGGCCAACGCGTCGAAAAACTGCTGACACTCACCGGATTCGTCTCGTCCGTCGGACGGCGGTCCGCTCATCGGCGGCGTACCCATTGGCGTATTTTATTCCCCTGGGCAGGATACTATTTGTCCAAGCTCTTGCTAACGTCCCGGGAGGCCACAATGGCGTTGTTCGTGGTACGGCATCAGCATGCAGCCGAGCGCTGCCCGGCTCAGGACCCGTATATGGGGGCGATGCTCCTCAATTACCTGAGCCGGCCAAACGTCAAGCAGCACGGGGTCCAGATTCAGGGCGAGGCCGTCGTGCAGGGTGAGCACACCTTGTATTTCATCGTGGACGCTGCGAACGAGATCGACCTGCGCGCGTTCATGCAGCCGTTCCAACTGGCGGGCAGCCTGGACATCTACCCAGCCTCGACCTGCGCGCGCGTCGTTGCCAGCGGCGGCTGCGCCGCGCCGATGCCTGTGAGCGAGCGTGTGCCGGCGCTCGATCCCGAAGATGCCTGCCAGCAAGCGATTGAAGCCGGCCTGGTGGTCCATCGCGCGCATCCGCTCAACTGCGAAACCTCGATCCCGGCGCTGCTTGGCGGCGTGGTGATGCCGAATGCGCGCTTCTACGTGCGCAATCACTTTCAGATTCCCAACCTCGACCCGGCAATCTTCCAGCTCGCGGTCGGCGGCCTGGTCGATCGGCCGCTCGGTCTCAGCATGAGGGACCTTCAGAACATGCGATCGCAAACCGCGATCGTCACGCTGGAGTGCGCCGGCAACGGCCGTGTGTTGTTCAATCCGCCGATCGAGGGCGAGAAATGGGATCTGGGCGCCGTCAGCACCGCGGAATGGACCGGCGTGCCGCTCGTGGAAGTCCTGGACCGCGCGGGCGTGCGGATGGGCGCGCGCGAGGTCCTGTTCCGCGGCATCGATGGCGGAACAGTAGAAGGCCACTCGACGCCCATCCGTTTCGAGCGCAGTCTCCAGCTCGATCGCGCGCGCGACGCCGACGTGCTGCTGGCCTATGCCATGAACGGCGAGCCATTGCCCATCGAGCACGGCTTTCCCCTGCGCCTCATCGTTCCGGGCTGGTACGCCGTGGCGTCGGTGAAATGGCTGAACGAGATCGAGCTGATCGATCGGCCGTTCGCGGGACACTACCAGGCCGACAAATATCAGTATGAATGGGATCGCGACGGCCGAATCGTCCGCGAGCCGGTCACGCTCCAGCGAGTGCGGGCTCTCATCACCGAGCCGGGGCCGAACAAAGAGGTTCGACGCGGTGAATTGACCATCCGCGGAGTGGCCTGGTCGGGCGCGGCCTCGATTGCGCGCGTGGAAGTGACCGTCGGCGGCGGCTGGCAGGACGCGCGCCTCGTCGGCGAACGCGGCCGCCACAGCTGGCAGTGGTGGGAGTTGATCACGCGCGTCGAGGAGCCAGGCGCGCTCACTCTGCGTGCCCGCGCCACGGACCTGGCTGGCCGTGGTCAGCCCGAGCGCCCGGAATGGAACCGCCTGGGCTACGGCAATAACGCGATCCAGCAGGTACCGATTCGGGTAGCCTAAGGGCTAGGGCTAAGGCCATCCACTTTCAGCCGAACCAAGGGGTCTGACGCATGAACCGGACGAAGTTATTCGTCGCGCTGTTGAGTCTGTCGACGATCCGCGCCGCCGCGGCGGCGCCGCCAACCATGCGCGTCGATTACTACCACACGGGCACGGCAACGGAGGAACACTTCAGTCTCGATCGCGTCGTCATCGAGCCGCTGCCGTGGCCGGGGAATCTATCACAGGCGATCGATGCCACCGATCGCGGCAAGTACTTGTTCGAGGTCGTCGATGCGGCGGGCGGACGGACGTTGTTCTCGCGAGGCTTCAACTCGATCTACGGCGAATGGGAGACGACCGCCGAAGCCAAGACCGCGACGCGCACGTTTTCGGAGTCGCTGCGGTTTCCTGCCATCGACCGGCCCGCCCGGATCGTCGTGAAGAAGCGCGACGCGAAGAACGCGTTTCGCGATATCTGGACCCTTGCCCTCGATCCCGCCGACAAGTTCATCGACCGATCCGGAACAGCGGCCAGCGCGGGGCCGCTGATCAAACTTCACGAGAGCGGCGATCCGGCGGACAAGCTCGATCTGCTGATCCTCGGCGACGGTTACACGGCGGCCGAGCGAGGGAAGTTCGAGCGAGACGCGCGCCGGCTCGCGGGCGTTCTGTTGGCGACGAGCCCGTTCAAAGAGCGGCAGCGCGACATCAACGTGTGGGGCCTCGTGCCTCCGTCGGCTGTTTCGGGCGTCACGCGGCCGTCGCAGCGTATCTACAAGCGCACTCCGCTCGGCGCGACGTACGACGCGTTCAACACCGAGCGCTATATCCTCACATTCGAGAACCGCGCGTTTCGCGACATCGCCGCGAATGCGCCGTACGAGGCCGTGGAAATTCTGGTGAACAGCGTGACCTACGGTGGCGGCGGCATTTTCGGCCTGTACGGCACGGTCGCCGCCGACAGCGTGTGGGCGCCGTACGTCTTCGTACACGAATTCGGCCATCACATTGCCGGACTGGCCGACGAGTACTACACGTCGGACGTGGCCTATCTGCCGGCGGCCGATCGCGTCGAGCCGTGGGAGCCGAATGTGACGGCATTGCTCGATCCGGCGGCGCTCAAGTGGAAAGATCTCGTCGCCCCCGGTACGTCGCTGCCGACACCGTGGCCGAGAGAGGAGTTCGAACGGTACACGAAAGACGTGCAGCAACGGCGCCGTGACATCCGCGCGGCGAACCGTCCCGAACGCGAGATGGACGTGCTGATGCGCGAAGAGCAGGCCCGCGACACTCCCCTGCTCAACAGTGGACCATACGGTGGGAAAGTTGGGGCGTTCGAGGGGGCGAATTATGAGGCGCATGGCTACTTCCGCCCTCAGGAAGACTGCATCATGTTCACCCGCGACCAGGTGCCGTTTTGCGCGGTCTGCCGCCGCGCGATCGATCAGATTCTCGATCTGTACACAAACCAGAAAGGACGCGAGGGACACTAATCCAGTCCTTGGTGGCGATCTGCCGGAAGTGCTGCTCTTGACGTGGGCGTGAGGCATCGAACAGACTAGGCGCCCGGCGACCACCATTCTTGGAGAGCTTGTGCGGACCGTCAGGTCCGCCGGACGCGGGGCCGCAAGCCCCGCACTACGAGGCGCATCATGCAGGACGACTTCGACAACAGCGGCTTGGGAATTCCCGACGACGAGATGATCGGCGGGGGGACCGCGGACCTCGGCGACATCGGGGCCGGCGGCACCGGGATGGAATCGGAGGGCGGCGAAGGCGGCGGCGGCCGCCGATCGAGCGGCGGCGCGCGCGCTCGGAAATCGTCGGGTGGCCGCAAGTCTTCCGGCGCCCGTAAGGCGTCTGGCGCCCGTAAGCGCGCGGCCAAGCGGGGCGGCGCGCGGAAAGGCGCCAAGAAAAGGGGCGGCGGCAAGAAGGGCGGCGCGCGCAAAGCGGCGCGCAAACGTTCGAGGAAGGCCGGTCGCGGCAAGAAGTAAGGCGGTCGGGCGAGCGGCTGGCACAGGCAGCCGGGTCCAGCCGCCTCCGCCCGGTTACGGCGGTCCGCAGAAGCGACGCGAAGGCGGAGGGACCCAGCCTACATGAGCGTACTGTAGGGCGGGTCCTTTCGGATCCACCGCGCGGCGGGCTTCCGATCGCCGAGGCGTTGAGCATTTCCCGCCAGATCGCAAACGCACTGGACGCGGCGCACGACGCTTTGCCCGCCTCGGCCTCCTCCGCCTATTTATTTTGGAGACGCGACACCCAGAGCCATTTGTCTCGCCTTTCGATACCCAAAGACGGCTCATGGTAGGATCCGTTCCCCAAAAATCAGCCAAGGGAGGAACGTGAAGTCGCTCCAAACATGGCTCCGTGCCATCACTCTCAGCTTGGTGTTCGCCGCCCTCTCGACCGCAGCCGGCCGTGCACAGGAGATTGAGCGTCCGGTCAAAGCCGGTGCATGCACGGTGACTGTGAAGCTCGCGGCGCCGGTCGGAGCGGACACTGAAGTCGTGCTCGAGCTCAACAAGAAGGCGTTGCCCGCGCTGCCGACGAACGGACAGGCGCTGGTGACCCTTGTCCTGAAAGCGCCCCTGACGGAGGGCGACGTCCTTCGTGCACGACGCAAGGACGGGTCTACCGTGCTTGACGGCGACGGCACCGAGGTCACGGTCGAAAAGGGCGAAGGGCCGCCTGAGTGTCAGGCACGGCCGGCCCCGGAGCGGGTCGGCGATGGCCGTGAGCCATGGGTGGCTTCGGCGTACGCGGGTGAAGCCATCGACAATTTTGCCCCGGCCAGCGTCGGGGGCTACGCCAACCCCGAAGCGGGGGGCAAACAGAACCGGTTCGTCGGTGGCTTCGACTTCGAGTTCCGTGTCGCCGGAAGGGCGCAAAGCAAGCGGCAGGTCTGGATCTATGGCGAGACCCTGCATGGCGTGCGGACGGCCGACGTGAACTGCGCTCCGGAAAACACTGACAAGCCGGCCGTGTGCGGCAAGCTCACCGAAGGCAATCCCTCCGGCAAACTGCAGTACGTCCTTGAAAACGCCACAAGCATGGAGGCGTTCGCAGGGTTGCGCGTCGAGCTGCTGACGCTGCAAAGCGATACCAACTTTCCTGCCAAGTTCTATGTGAACGGCCGGTTCGGCGTGATGATGCTGAACGGAGAGGTCAAGCTCGACGGACCGCACCTCGATGTGAACCACGCGTACCGTGCGGATCACGTCAGTGTCGGGCTCCTGATGCCCAAGAGCGCCTTCGCGGGCAGTTACCTCGAGGTGGGATGGGGCAGGACCCAGCTGTTCGACCATCCCAGCGTCACGAATCATTGGCGCCGGCTGAAAATCGACGCCCACCTCTCGTTTGCGCTCGCGGGCCCGATGAGGGGATTCGCCCAGCTCTACTCGGACTTCGATCCGTCCGGTGAGTCCGCCGACAGTATTCAGACGTTTTTCGGCCTGGACTTCGACGTGGGGGAGTTCTTCAAATTCAAATGAGGCCTGGCTCCTTTCGAGCGGTTCTCGCGCTCCTGTTCGCGGCGTCGGCCGTCGCCTTCGCGTCTGCGCAGGAGCCGGCTGTCGCCCGGTTCCTCTGGACGTCCTATTGGAGCGTCCCGCCCGACGTGTGGACGGGCCAATCGTCGTTCATGCCGCCCGAGCAGGAGCAGCTCACGAATCGAAGCGATCTGGGCGTCGCGTTCTCCGGCGGCGGCACGCGGTCCGCGGCCGCAACTGTCGGGGCGCTCCGGGGACTGCTGAGCAACGGCTGGCTCCGGCGCGTGCGCTACATCGCCGCGGTATCGGGCGGATCGTGGGCGAGCGTTCCCTTCACATACGCGCCGGCCGATCCCGCCACGCTTCTGGGCCCCATGATGGCGCCCGAGCAGCTCGAGAAGGCGCTGGTCGAGGCGCTTCCGCCGAAACAGTCGCTGGCTCGCTCGATCGTCGACTCGAAGCTCCTGGCGCCCGGCGCCGCGGAGGCCGCCAAGCTGTGGGCCCAGTCGGAGCTGCTCAAGCGGGACATCACACCACAGGTGCAGTCGTTTCTGAATCGATTCGTGCGCGGTGCGGCCGACGAAACGTACGCAAACATCCTCGGAAAGATCTTCATCGAGCCGTACGTGCCCGACGGCACCGAGCGGCGGTACACGTGGAATACGCCTTCGATCAACACGATCAAAGAGCTGAATCCCAGCCTCAGCGTGAGCGACTTCGTCCAGGCGACGGTCGATCGTCCTTTCCTGATCGTGACTGGCACGATGATCTACATGCATCCCGCCTACGACTATCCCCGGTTGATTCCAGTCGAGTACACGCCTCTGTACACGGGCGTGAGACAGCAGTTTGGGACGCGCTTGGGCGGCATCTACGTGTCCCCCTACGCGTACGACGTCGCTGGAGCGGATCAGCCCCGCGATGGGCGGCTGCGCGTGCGGGTCAGGCCGGCGGATCGGCCCTTCACGCTGGCAGACGTCATCGCCTCGAGCGGCGCCGCGCCGCTGTTGGCGCTCCTCCGCGCCCAACCGCTGCAGGCCGTGCGGCAGGCGACTGCAATCTTTCCGTCCTTCAACCATTTCACCGTTCGAGGCCCCGACGACCGCCCGGAGGCGGAACCGATTGTCGAAGATTTACTGCACGGCGACGGCGGCTTCTCGGACAACCTGGGAATCATGCCGCTGCTCGCCAGGCACGTGCACAACATCCTCGTCTTCGTCAACGCGAAAGAGCCGCTGGAACAGAACGAGTCCGTCGAGTCGATGTTCTGGAAGCTCGACAAGCAGGACGACACGGGCGGCGACCGATCGATGAACGCCGTATTCGAACGGGACAACTATTGGAAACTGAAGAGCGGCCTCGCGGATGCCGTCGACAAGGGCGGCGCCGCCGTGTACTGCGACCGTGACTGGAAGGTCCTGGCGAACGAGCTCTACAACATCGCACCCTATGAGGGCTTGAACATCTGCTGGGTCTACAACCAGCTGATTCCTTCGTGGGTGAGGAGACTTCCCCAACAGACGCAGGAGCTCGTCGCGTCGAAGGGCTTCAAGCGCTTTCCGTGGTTCTCGACCTTCGGGCAGAACATCCCGTACGTGATTCGGCTCAAGCCGGCGCAGGTGAACCTTCTGGCCCATCTGGCGGCGTGGACGGTCACGAACCCAACCAGCCGGCAGGAGATCGAGAAGACCTTTGGTGACGCGCTCCATGAGCGGAACTGACCCGCGAAGGCGAATCGAAGAGCTGAGCGAGGAGGTCACCCGTGAGCTTTGAGACCGCCTATCCACAATCGCTGCGCAGCCGAGAGAAGACACTCGTTGCCGATCGGCGTAAGGTCGCTGGCGTGTCCGATGCGGAGCCTCTGTGTGGCGTCGCGCTTTCGGGCGGCGGCATCCGCAGCGCCACGTTCGTTCTCGGATTTTTTCAAGGGCTCGCTCAGAAGACATCTGGCGCGCGACCGGGCTTGCTGCGGCGCATCGACGTCCTTTCGACCGTCTCAGGCGGCGGCTACTTTGGGGCGTTTCTCGGCGCATTGTTCAGCCGGCAGGGCGCCGGGATCGCGGAAGTCGAGGACGCCCTGCGCGACGGATTTTCGCCGCCGATTCAGTGGCTGCGCGACAACGGCCGCTACCTGGCACCGAATGGCGCAGGCGATCGGTGGCTCGCCGGCGCGATCGTCCTGAGAAACTGGGCGGCCGTGGCCGTCGTCATGGGGACGGCGGTACTGACGTTGCTGATGGGCGCTCACATGGCCCGCGCGATCGGGTCGGTCGACGATCGACTCGGGGGCCTTCTCGTGCCCTGGCGCGGCCTGTACTGGAGCCCCGCTCTGCCGCTTGCTGGCGGTGTCCTTTTGGTGCTCGCCGTGCCCTTTGGCTGGGCATACTGGCTGGGCCGGTGGTCGTGGACGAAACGCGATTACCTGTGGGTGTGGGCAACCACCGCGATCGTTTTCACCGGTGCTCTGACGGCTGTCGTCGTCGTTGGCAGGTCCGCCTACCACTACGGGCCGTTGCTCCTCGCCATTCTCGCGGGTCAGACGCTTCTGTGGAGCGTCCTGCTGAGCGCGAACGCCGATGTCAGCGGCGATGATCCGACGGGGAATCGCGTGTTTCGCAACCGCGCGTCGCGGTTGATGACGGCATGTCTCGTTGCCACGGCCGCCCTGCTCGCCCTTGGGGTGGTCGACACGCTCGGACAGTCCGTGTACGCCTGGGCAAATGGAGCGTTTCCGTACAAGACCAGCAGCGGAATCGTTGCCGCACTCATGTCGCTGCTGGCTGGCGTCCAGCAACTCACCAGGCGGCTCGACACTGGCAAGCCAAACCGACGTATCGATCTCTCTGTCGGCTTGCTCTCCGGCGTGACGGCGCTGGCCGTCTCCGTCACCCTGCTGGTTGGTCTCTCGGCGCTGAGTCATGGGATCGCGAGAAACTGGGTCGCGCCAGTCTCGCAAGGCGACGACAAGACAGAGATCGACGTGACGTTGAGTCTCGAGCAACACATCGTCGTGTCCCAGAAGCCCTTGAGTGGACTGCCGAGGCTCCCCGGTCTCGATGCTTCGACGACCACCTATGCGACGATCGTCCTGCTGGTGATCTCGTTCTTCTTAGGTCGCTCCCTGCCCTTCGTCAACCTCTCGTCACTCAGCCAGTTCTATTCCGCCCGGCTCTCGCGCACTTACATCGGTGCGTCGAACCAGGAACGCCAAAAGGGTCCGGGGGCCAACCTGACGGCGGAGGTGCCGGGCGACGATCTGGCCATGGCGGATTATCGGCCGCATGAGCATGGCGGTCCTCTTCATCTCATCAACGTGACGCTGAACGAAACGGTCGGTGGGAAGTCGCAGATCGAGTACCGCGATCGCAAAGGCATGGCGATGGCCGTCGGCCCCGCCGGCATCAGCGTCGGGGCGACGCACCACGCGCTCTGGAACGGCCAGGCGGGATCGACCACGCACTTGGTCTCGCTCGAAGACGGCCCGGGTCAGTATCGCGTCTGGAGTCGAGACGCGCGTCTGGCGCCCAAGCCTCTGTCGCTGTCGCAGTGGACGGCCATTTCGGGCGCCGCGGTCGCCCCCGGCATGGGGGCGCGGACCAGCATCGGCCTGAGCCTTCTTCTGGCGATCGGGAACGTGAGGCTCGGGTACTGGTGGGACAGCAAAGTCAATCCGGCGCGCCAGGGTGGCGCGGTGCCAAAGCCGAGTGTCTGGCTTCAGCGTCTGTTCACGAAAGCCTTCCCCGTCCAGAGCGCGCTCACGCAAGAGTTGCTCGCGCAGTTCCACGGACCGCACCAGAGATACTGGTTCCTGAGCGACGGCGGCCACTTCGAAAACACGGGGTGCTACGAGTTGCTGCGGCGCCAGATTCCCGTCATTGTCGTGTGTGACGACGGCGCCGATCCCGACTACGGGCTCGAAGATCTCGCGAGCCTGGTCCGCAAAGCGCGACTGGATTTTGGCGCCGAGATTCGCTTTCTCGAACCACGTCCAGAGCGGCCGCTCTTCGGGTCGATCGCCGACCTGCGGCCCGAGAAGCCTGAGAAGGGTGCAGCGACTGCCGACCCGGCACCGTCGATCAACCTGGGCATTCCGCTGTCACGGCGTCACCTGCTCCTCGGGCGCGTGGTGTACGCCGCGGCGAACGGATTCGCCGGCGACGAGCCGCAAACGGGCCGAGCCGAATCGCTGCTGGTCGTCGTCAAGCCGTCCCTCACGGGGGACGAGCCGCTCGACGTGCTGCAGTACGCGGCGGCCCATCCCACGTTTCCGCAAGAGGCGACCGCCGACCAGTTTTTTGACGAGGCGCAGTGGGAGAGCTACCGAAAGCTTGGCGAGCACATCGGATCCCAGATCAACGCGCTCGATCTTGAGGCTCTGGCGAACGCTGGTGTTTGATTCACAGGAGAAACGCCGGGTCGCACTTGATCCGAGTTGACGATCTGACCACTTCCGGAAGGGGAGCGTGAGCCATGGCCCTTTACGCGTTTGACGGTACCGGCAACGAAGACAAAGACGACGATAGATTCGACAGCAACGTGCTGGAGTTCTTCAACGCCTACGAGGACCCGGACAAGAATCAGGATCCCGATCGGAAAACGGGGAGTCTCTACTTGAAGGGAATCGGAACCCGTGCAAGGACTCCGGTCGGCGAGGCGATCAGCGAAGCGTTCGGCATCGGAGGCCACAAACGAATTCACGAAGCGCTCGGACGACTCAAGAACAATGTCGAGGTCCGCGACACCACGATCGACGTCGTGGGCTTCAGCCGCGGGGCTGCGCTGGCCATCTCGTTCGCCAACGAGATCGCCAAGAAGCACCGAGACATGGTCATCCGCTTCATCGGCGTCTGGGATATCGTCGGCGAATTCGGAGTGCCAGGAAAACACCTGAACGCCGGCCACGACCTGCACATGCCGCCGAACGTCAGGCGCTGTTATCACGCGATGGCCCTGGACGAGCGGCGCTTGTTGTTCCCGCTCACACGCCTGGCGAGCGCCGGTCGCCCCGAGGGGAAGCGCCTGGCCGAAGTGTGGTTCCGTGGCGTTCATTCCGATGTCGGCGGTGGCAATGGCAACAGCGGCCTGAACTGGGTCTCGCTGAACTGGATGTTCGAGAACGCCAGGCGCGAGGAGCTGCCTCCGAATCCGGCGGCGGTCGCCGCCAACCTGTCGCATCGTGACGAGCCTCAGCAGATCAGCGATCACAAAGTGGAGGTGGGACCGCCGCGCAAAATCTTCGCCACGGACCTGGTGCACGTGAGTGTACGAATCGAGCCGGGCCTTCCCGGCCGGCCGCACAACAATCCGCCCGCTGACGTGGCGCGGATTGACGACGCCGGGACGACCAGCGGCGCCGTGGCGGTCTGAGTTCGCGCATCGAAACCGCTTCTTCGCGCCAAAAGCGGATCCGCTTCCAGACTACTTCTGTGCTCCAGCGCCTCCGAGCCTGCCGAGGTGAATTCGTGCGACCGTGTGCATGGAGCCACCGACCGGGGCAAACCGATCGGCGGCGGCGGCTGTGATGTGCTCGAGCGCGCGGTCCCTGTTTCCAAGCGCGTCGAAATACAAACCGACGTAGAGGTGGGCGTAAAACTGCGACACCGGCCGCGGGCCCGCGGCCGCCAACACGTTCTCGGGCGTGAGCGTGCCGCGGAACATCTGATAGATCTGACGCATCGGAACCCGCGCGTCGGGACCGACAGGCAACAACGCGGCCCGGGCCTTCTCCGCCGATTCGGCGCGGGCGACACAGAGGAAATGCCACGCGGCGTTTTCCACATCGTCCGGGTTCACGGTGCGGTGCGATTCGAACTGGGCGCGACAGTCCTGGTAGCGTCCCACGTAATAGAGCGCGATGCCCCGTTGCCAAAGCTGCGGGGCCTCGGCCGGGATGAGCCTCGCCACCGCGTCAAATCCGGCGACGGACTCGACGATGCGGCCATTGTCGAAATCGACAACGGCGCGATCGAAGATCGCGCGCGCACGTTCCGCGGGCGACTGCGCATAGGCGGCGACGGCGATTGCCGAGCTCGCGCACATCAGAAGGACCGCCGGCGTCGCCTTCATCGGTTATCTCTGCGTGCCGATTCGGTACAAGTGCGTTCCACCGCGAATGAAGATCGACCCGCCCGACACCGCCATCGAGGCGAGCGTCGAGTCATCGAGCTCGTTGGTCGCCAGTTTGCGAAACTCCGTCCCCGGCGCGATCACAGTCGCCACCCCCTCTTCGCTCAAGAAGTAGATCCGTCCGTCGGCCAAGATCGGCGACGCGGAATAGTTCCCGGCGAGTCGCTGCTGCCAGTGCGCCGTGCCCGTCTTTGCGTCCAGGCACGAGGCAATGCCCGTATCGTTGACGATGTAGAGCTCGTCGCCGACGAAGAGGGGAGAAGGCGTGAGCGGCGCGCCACGCTTGAGCGTCCAGGCGACGTGCGTCTTGGTGACGTCGCCCGTGCCGTCTGCACCGACTGCGAGGAACGACGGTTCGTTGAACCCGCCGGAAATGAAGACGAGCCCGTGGCCGTACACCGGACGCATGACATTCGAGAAGCCTTCCGGGAAGCTGACCGGATAGCCCACCCGCCAGATCTCCCGCCCCGTTAGTGGATCGTACGCGGCCGCGCGATAGGCGCCCACCGAGACCAGCTCGTCGCGATCGCCCACGCGAATAACGAGCGGCGTCGAATAGGCTTGATCGAACGGACGGCGGCGTGAAGTCTTCCAGCGGACCTTCCCAGTCTGCTTGTCGAGCGCGACAACGAACGCCGTGTCGGCGCCGTCGCAGCTGAAAATCAGCAGGTCGCCGTACAACACCGGCGACCCGCCGTTGCCGTGCATCGCCTCGTATGCGAACCGCGCCTTCCAGACGATCTGACCCGAAGTGGTGAGCGCGGCGGTCCCGTCGGCGCCGTAGTGCACGTACACGCGCTCGCCGTCGATGATTGGCGTCGGGGAGGCGCGACTGTTCTTGGGGTTGATGTCACCGGCCCGGTTGATCCGAAAGACCTCGACGTTCAGGAGCTCGCGTCCCGTGTCGACATCGAAGGCGAGCGCGCGAAGCGACACGGCGCCCGAACCGCGTGACTCGTTGCCGCCTAGGGTCGCCGTCGTCACCCAGACGCGCCCGTCAGCGACGACGGGCGACGACCACCCCGACCCGGTCACGGGGGTTTTCCAGATGATGTTCCGGGTCTCGCTCCACTCGAACGGCACGCCGCGTTCGGCTGAGTGTCCCTGACCTGTCGGACCGCGAAACTGCGGCCAGTCTTCGGCCCGGGCCGCGACGGCGACCAGCACGATCGAAAGCGAGAGCGCGAGTGGACGGACCATGCGCGGCACGCTCCAGGTTCTCCTCAGCATACTGCCACCCACATCTTCTTGCTCGACGCTGTCGCGGCTACGGCGGCACTCGTCAACGCCGTTCAACCCAACAGCCCCGCCTGACGAAGGCTGCGCTGCAGGGCGCGGAACACACCCTCGAACTCGGGAAGCCGCACCATCTGCGCGGCGAGCCGCACGCTCCAGAGCTTCTTGAGTCGTGCCTCCTTCTTGCGGAACTCCTCGCCGAGCGTGGCGAGCGCTCGGCCGCGGAATTCGAGCTTGCTCTCAACCTTCGCCGTCAGGCTGCCGACGTTGACATGGCCTTCGCTCGCCAAGTACCAGGCGTCGTAGAGATCCCGAGGCTCGCTGCGTGCGCGGTCGCCGAGGGCGACGATCTTCTCCACCGCGATCTCATCCAGTGAGTACACACGCACGGCCGCGCCCTGGGGCAAGTCCTCGTACTCATCGTAGCCGCGGACGACCACACGCTCCGCGAGCGGCAGGACGAGCCGCTCTCGGATCGTGATGTCCACCTTCACCTCGTTGGGGGATCGGGCAGGCATGGGCCCTTCGTACGCCAGGTAGAACGTGTGGTTGTTCGCATGGCTCTGACGATCCTCCCGCTCGTAGCGCATCACGATGCCCGAGGCGCGCCGGACGTCCTCGAACACGGGTTCGAGTTCCGCTCGGATCGTCTCGAACGGGACCTCCTCGATCAACGTGAAGTCGAGGTCCTCCGAGAAGCGGTAGTCGCCGAAGTAGCAGCGCTTGATGGCGGTGCCGCCCTTGAACGCCAGCCTCTCCCGGAGTGGCGAGCGCGAGAGACCCACGAGGAGCCATGCCAGGCAGTAATCCCGCTCGAGCACCGCCTCGGGAATCCTGCGTCCGCCCTCACGCGCCAATCGGTTGGAGAGCAGCGAGAGGTTTCGCTGGGGGATCATCCGGTCACGTGCTCCGAAGGGTTTCGATCTCTTCCGGGGTCACGTTGACCCGGATGCGCCAGCGCGCGCGGCGCCTGCCCTCGGCAGGAAGTGTCGGGTCGAGCAAGTGGTACGTGGCGGTCAGCTGCGCGCGCAGCCGTTCCAGATCAGCGGGAGCGTCGATGCCGAAGACCTCGAGCAGGAAGCCGAGCCGCCGGATCACCGCGCCAACGTCGAGGCGCAGCGCATAGTTGACAAGACGCCCGACGTCCACGTCGCGACGCCGCATCCAGAAGCCCTTGGCCACCTCGGAAAACCCGCCGCAGTACTCGGGCTGCTTGAGGCCGTCGATCACGGTCCGCTCGAGGTCGCTCACGACGACTTTCTCGGTCTTGTCGATCCAGCGGTCCTCGGTGCCAAAGAGGTGCTCGGGTTTGCATCGGACGAAGCGGAACTCGGTGCCGAGGATCGTCCGACCGCGAACGGCGCGAGGGGTCGTGACGCAGACGACGAGCTGCGGCTGCGTGACCATGCCGTGCAGGTCCATTGCCGAGGCGTGCGAGAGGAAATAGTGACGTCCGTCCGCGAGCTCCTTGGCGACCAGGTACGGGTTGCCGAGGTACTCGCGCTCACGGCCGAGCTCGAACGGCACCAGGATGAAGAGCCCGGCTTTCAGGCGCGTGGCGATCCCGCGCTGAACGAGAGTGGCCGCGAAGTTCCGAGCGGATTTGGCCGCAAGGCCGGTGATCTCTTTCACGTCGCGGACCGAAAAGATCGTCCGTCGCTTCTCGTGGAGCGCGGTGATGAGCCTGGCCGCCTGTGGGCCGAGTGTCTTGAGTTGATGATTCTTGCGCGTTTCGCCCATTC
>JAHFUJ010000021.1:0-11299 GCA_023265105.1 Acidobacteriota bacterium | reverse complement strand
ATCTCTTTCACGTCGCGGACCGAAAAGATCGTCCGTCGCTTCTCGTGGAGCGCGGTGATGAGCCTGGCCGCCTGTGGGCCGAGTGTCTTGAGTTGATGATTCTTGCGCGTTTCGCCCATTCCTGATGGGTATTATGCACTAGTATTATCACTCAACAAAAGACACGTCGCGAGCTGGCTCGTGGTTCAACTGGAGCGCGTCAGACGACGCGCTATCTGGGGCGATCACGAGAAAGAGTTTGAGGCGATTCGATCAGAACTTGCGCAGGAGATATTCATCGACGACATCGTGCGGCTGGAAATAATGGAGGTCGGTCTAGCTCTAGCCTATTCCGAGCCGTCCGCGCGCTTGACATCGACGACGCGGGCATCGCCACGGCCTGAAATCCGAACTCGCCAGGGATTGCAACAGACTTCGCAATCCTGGACGAAGCTGCCCCTGACATCTGGCTCGACGTAAATCTCGACCTGTTCGCCGCAATACGGACACGTGACCAGAAACTCGTCGGCCATTCCTGGTGGGATTCTAGCCGAAGGATGAAGCTGTCAACGAGCCATGCCACGGCCCGCAGGCCGTGCGGGCACGGGAGGGTCAGGCCCCTAACGATACACCTGTTCCGCAGGAGAACAGTCAGGAGACGACGCGCGTCGGGATGGCCTGCCTACGTCGTCTGCGGCGGCGCGGGTCGAGGTAAGCGAGATCGGTGACGCTCGTCGTATTCGGTACTGACGTGCCGATTGTCAAAACTGACAGCGGTGACACTCTGGCCGCAGTCCGACGGCTGCTCTTCGCGCTGCTGTGGCTGGGGATCGTTGGGACCTTGGTCGAGTTGCTGCTGATCGCTCACTACGAGGACGTCAAGCAGTGGATTCCGCTTGTGCTCATGGCACTGACGCTCGTCGTGCTCGGGTGGCAGGCGGCGTGGCCAAGCCGGCGCGCGACACGGGTCCTGCAGGTGGCGATGGCGCTCTTCGTGGTGACCGGTGCGATCGGCATCGCGTTGCACTATGATGGCGCGAAGGCATTCCAGGTGGAGGTCGATCCGTCCCTTGCGGGCATGCATCTCTTCTGGAAAGTGATGCGGGCGAAGGCGCCGCCGGCTCTCGCGCCTGGCACGATGGTCGGATTGGGACTCATCGGCCTCGCGTACGCACAGTGCACAGGGAGGACATGATGAACGCCAGGCAGTTGACAGTAGTTCTTGCGGCAGCGCTGATCCTCGTCGTCGCGACGGTATCCTCCGCGCCCGCTCAGGTGGGAAAATCGCTCGGCGTCGTCGACGCCAACACGGCAACCGAACAGGCGCTGCTCGCGATGCCGAACATGACGCCGGCCATCGTCAAGGCGCTCGTGAGCGCCCGGCCGTTCGGGAGCATTACGGAGCTGAACGCCTTCCTGCTCGGGCAGAAACTCACGCAGGAGCAGGTCAACGCTTTTTATCCGAAGGCCTTCATCCATATCAATCTGAACACCGCGACGCGCGAAGAAATCCTGCTCGTGCCGGGCGCCGGCAACCGGATGGCTCGCGAGTTTGCGGAGTACCGCCCGTGGAAGGCGTGGGCGCAGTTCGACAAGGAAATCGGCAAGTACGTCGGAGCGGAGGAAACGGCCCGGCTGGCGCAGTACGGCTTCATCCCGGTCAACCTCAACACCGCGAGCGATGCGGACATTCTCAGCATCCCGGGCGCCGGCCCGCGCATGGTGCGCGAGTTCAAGGAATATCGCCCGTGGAAGACGATGGCGCAGTTCGAGAAGGAGATTGGCAAGTACGTCGACGCCAAGGAAGTGAAGCGCCTGTGGCGTTATGTGGTCATCGAATAGCGCAGACCCTCGGCAAGAACCTGTCTATCTCTCGCCAGCCAACGTCGCCGAGACCCGGTTCGGTCTAGCGGGCGGGAGGATCAAGGCGGGTATCCATCGCAAATCGTTTCTGTGTTTCGAGTTCGTACCGCCCCGCGGCGCGGTTCGGGTTGAACAGGAGGTTCCAACTTTCGTCGGACACCGCACTCGGAATCACGACGAACAGGTGCTGTTCGAGCAGCGCGCGTCCGAACACCTGCTGCCCCTTGCTCGGCGATCCTGGTCGCAGCCACCCGGCATTGGGCACCTCCTCTGGCATTACCACGTGCACCTCATTGACATCGACGATCCGTGCACGCGTCAGCACGTGAGGCACGATGTCGAGGACCGCGAATCCCTTATGGACCGCCACCTCTAAGATGGCCGTCGCCGGATCGGCCGAGCAGTAGACGACTGGGTAACCAACCGGATTCCAACGGCCACCCACTTTGGTGGCGCCGATGCCACTGTCCCACGTCGAGCTGTGCCGCTGCGAGTCAAGTCGCCAGGCTTGCGGCGGAGGCCCAGCGGCCCACGGCAGTGGCATCATGCGTAGACGCCGTGCTCGATGCGCGTCAAGTACTCGCTGACCAGGCGAGTTCCGGGATGTGTTCGCAATAGATCAATGGGCTTGCGGTGATCCAGACCGATCGCCGGGCGGTCCAGCCATTGCTCCGCCTCGGCCTGTGACCCGAACACGCGTGTGGCGTGGGCGAGGACTTCGGCGAAGCGCCACAGGCGCTCGCTTTCGTTCACCGGCAAGCGCGTCTTGGGTGCGGCCTTGCGTCGTGCGAACGAGCGCTCGCTGACACCAATTGCGGCGAGGAGGACGTCCGACGAGAGGCTCAAGACGCCTGCAAAGAGCTTTGCCATCGCCTCTGCAGGAATACCGCGCAAGACCAAGTCGTGCGCGTCCTTCTCGGTGGCCACTTGACGGCGCAGCACGCGACGCCCTCCCAGCAGCTCCATGGCGAACTGCACAGACGATGGGCCATCGGAAGTCGCCGGGGCGGACGAAGCCGCGGCCGGGTGCGCGAGCGCTGCCGTCATGGTGCCTCCATGTCAAGTGGCGAACAAATGATGCCATATGGCAGACCTCGCGTCAACCTCAAGCCGAGCCCATCGCCACCTTATTCGGCCAGACGGGTGCGTCGGGCTCCGTTGAGGTGTCGGGTCGCCAGCTCACTTTCACGCTGACCGAGGGTGGCCGCGTCTCCACCGCCCACGAGGACGTCAGCGACCCCATCGTCGCGGGACCGACGATGTTCGGGTACATCCTGGCGCACTGGGACGAGTTGATGAGTGGCGCCTTTGAGGCGTTGACTCAAGCGAGAGTATGGCTCGTCCCCGGGTTCACGCCTTGACGGGGATCCATATACATATGCACCATTGTGCATCCAACCGCGCAGCGGCGCGCGCATGGTGCCTGACCTTCGACGCGATGCACGATGAATAGTGGACGCAGAGGGCGGTCATGGGCTGGGAGAGCGAACTCGGCAAGCTGGCGGCGGCAGGACTTCATGGCGCTGAACGGAGGCCCACAGTTCAAGTTCACAGAAGCGATCTCGCTGTTTGTGAACTGCGAGACGCAGGACGAAGTGGATGACTTGTGGGAGAGGCTTGCCGCAGGTGGAACGAAGCAACGCTGTGGCTGGCTGAAGGACAAGTACGGGTTGTCTTGGCAGATCATCCCTTCGGTGTTGGGGGAGATGTTGCACGATAAGGATCCCGGGAAGTCGACAAAAGTCATGGACGCCATGCTTCAGATGGACAAGATCGACATCCATCGGTTGAAGCAGGCGTATGCGTCGTCAGGGGCGAGGCCGTGAGCGAAGCGCAGACACGCCGTCGCCTCGGTCGCAGCATCGGTGCCGTGCTCGCCGGGTTCGCCGTGACGGCTGCGGTCTCCCTTGGCACCGATGCGGTGCTGCATGGGACCGGCGTCTTCCCACCATGGGGCGAGCCCATGTCCGACACGCGCTTCATGCTGGCGACGGTCTACCGTCTTGTCTACACCATTCTCGGTGGGTACCTCACGGCGCGCCTGGCGCCCGACCGGCCCATGGCGCACGCTCTTACGCTCGGCGCTGTCGGCCTCGTGGTGAGCACGACCGGCGCGGTGGCGACGTGGAACCGAGGGCCAGAGTTCGGTCCGGCATGGTTTCCAATCATGCTCGTGGTGACCGCGATACCGTTCACGTGGGCGGGAGGCAAAATCTACGAAGACAGCCACACCGCTGCGCATCGCTGAAGCGGCCGCCCTGTCAACAGGGTTCCTCGCGCAGATCTGGCAGGCAGGCCAGCGGCCCGGCCACGACCGGGCGTTCCTGAATCTGATCCGCCACTCGGTGCCCTTGGAGGACGCCCACGAGGTGTCAGTCCCCAAGCAAGGCTGCGACGAATTCACGCGTGCCCGGAGGGCCGCTGAGCTCGAGAAGGATTGGCCCCTCGTCAGGTTCAACAGTGATCCCGAAGCGAAGGAATCGACAGCACCGGCGCTCACTATCGACTGTGCGCGCGATAGCTGAGAGCGTCTCGCCGGTCGCCGCAAAACGGAGGCGATACCCCTGTGGTAACTCCTCGTGGCCTTCGGCGCGCCTCAGCAGGTCGGAAAGCAGTCCCTCGCGGCGAGCTTGGAGGGCGGCGGGCGTCAGCGTGCAGACAATGGGCAGATCGGCCATGCTTCGACTCCTACAAGTCCATCTTATCGAAGCCGCGCGTCAGAACGACAGCTGCAGGCCCACTCGAACCGACCGCGGAAGTGCCGGATGCGGATGGACGTCCTCGATGCCCGCTGACGGTTCTCCAGGCAATCGGGAGGTGTAGAAGTAGTCGATATCCGACACGTCGGTGTTGAAGATATTGAACAGTTCGAGCACCACACGAGCCTTGTTGGAGGCGCGATACCCGATTTCTCCATTCCACAGCGTGGTGCTCTTTGAATTCACGCTCGCGTCTTCGATGAGCGGACGGGGACCAAAATGACGGACGCGGATACTGCCGAATAGCGGCCTTCGCGGTCCTACGGTCAGACCGCCTGAAATGACGCGGTCGAGCGCTCCCGGGATGTCGTTGCCCACTGGCTCGTCGTCTCGGAACCGCGCACGCGACAGCGCGAGATCTCCATCCACCGTGAGCCACGGCGTCACGCGGGCGTAGTTGGCCCACTCCAGGCCGACGCGACGGCTCGGACGGCCTGCCTCGGTGGTGCCGGCATCGCCGACGAAGAGCAGCTCCGAGTCGAGACCCAGGTACCACAAGGCGACGGTCGACTGCAGCCCGTGAATCCGCACCGTGCGAAGTCCGATTTCTGCGCCCCGCGCACGAACGAGCGGCGTAACCCGATCGACAGGGTCACCACTCGCGGGGTCTACGCGAATCACCGCACCGCGCGCGTCGTTGCTGTGAAAGCCCATGCCGGCGTTCGCATACACCTCAGTGCCTACCCACGGTCCAAACGCCGCCCCGAACTTTGGACTCACGAGACCGTCGGACCCCTCACCCGAGTTCAGAGGATTGTCCGACGTGACGGCGAACTGATACAGATCCGCGCGCAGCCCCAAAGTGGTCCGAACCGTCCGCGTCCATTCGATCTCCGTCTGCGCATACAGGCCGCCCATCGTCTGCCCGACTTGATCCTCGCGCGTGGTCGAGAGCCGTTGCCGAGCCTCGGTGTGATACAGCCCGACTGGATCGAGCCAATCGCGACGCAGCTGCACGCCGACGGCGCTCTCCGTGTGTCGCTCGAAGAGATGACCCAAGCGCCGGTACGTCAGCCGCCCGCCGGCCGCCGTGCGTCGCTCCACCTGCTCGAATTGGTCGCCGCGTTCGGGATCGTCGAGGTAGTAAGTAAAGTTGGAAAACAGATTGAGGCTGTTGCGCAGCAGGAATCCCGTCGCGCGGATGGACGACGGCCCGCTCGACCGCTGGAACTCGGCGGCCACACTCTGTCGATTCGCTTTCCCACCGTCGCTGGGATCGAGGAATCCGAAGCGAGAAATCAGACCCCTCGTGATGGCGCGTTCGGCGACCTGGTCGGTGGAGTCCCAGTCGGCCCGGTAGCCCATACCCGCCACGGAAAAGCCATTGCGATTGTCCCCCCGGCTGTACCGCAGGATCCCATTGAGCTTGCGGTAGTCGTCAGGGCGCACCCACGGGCCATCGTTGTGATTCACCTCGACGGCTCCAAGCAAGTAACCGCCACCTAGGGATAATTTCAGGGACAATCGTGGGGACAACCGGGTGCCACGTAAGTCCAAGGCTGTCGTATACTTAAATTTCTCGCCGCGGTGAGGTGGCCGAGAGGCTGAAGGCGGCGGTTTGCTAAGGCTGCCAAGGATCACAAAACGGGCCGGAATCTTCAAGATTTCGGCCCGTTTTTTATTCGGAACTTGGTTGGCGTTGGCTGCCGGATGATGGTCATAGGACCGCGTTTGGGCACACTCTTGGGCACACTCCGGACGATGCCAATGTGTGCCTTATGGGCACACGTTGTGCTACGCTGAGGGCAGTGAAGTACTTCGCCTGGGATGACGCGAAGAACGCGAAGCTCAGGACGGACCGTGGCATTGGGTTTGAGGACATCGTCTTTCACATCGAGCGTGGCGACCTGCTCGACATCCTCGAGCACCCGAACCCCGAGCGTTACGCCGGCCAGCGCATCTTCGTCGTCCAACGCGAGGACTACGTGTACTTGGTGCCGTTCGTCGAGGACGAGCACACGGTCTTCCTGAAGACGATCATTCCGAGTCGGAAGGCCACGAAGCAGTACCTCGGTGAGGAGTCCGACGACCATGAAGATTGACGCTGACGAGAAGGAGCTGCTCGAGTCCGTCGAGCACGGTGAATGGAAGTCCGCCGGCGGTGGCAAGCGCGAGCGAACGCGCTACGCTCGCTACGCGAAGGCCACGTTCCGCAAGAACCGCCGGTTGAATATTCGCCTGTCGAGCAAGGACTTGGAGGCGATCCAGAAACGGGCGCTCGCCGAGGGTTTGCCGTATCAGACGCTGATCTCCAGCCTGCTGCACAAGTACGCGTCCGGGCGCCTCAAGGACGTCTGATTTCGGCAGTCCATCGGTTCATCACCCGTCCTTATGACGCCGAGGTAATTGGATGCAACATCCGGTTGGTGTCGCTCACCCGTTATAGGTGGGGTACAGGAGGAACGGCCATGGAATCTCCACTGCTGGTTGCCCCGCCCACTCGGGCGAGCTCAGGAGGGCAGCGCTTTGAGACCCGCCGACTGTCTGCCGGAGAACATGTTGTTGCGTTCGACATTCTCGGCGAGAGCGGGCCGCCTGTCGTTCTGCTCCACGGCATTCCCGGTTGGCGCGGGATGTGGCGGAACGTGGCTCGGCACCTCGCGAAAGACTGTCGGGTCATTGCCCCGGATCTTCTGGGCTTCGGCGAATCGAGTGAACCTTCCGGGGAGTTTCACGCGTCAGGGCAGGCCGATATGGTGGTGCGGTTGATTCGGCAACTCGCGTGTGGTCCGGTGCATCTTGTGGGATTCGACTTTGGCGGTCCAATCGCGGCGCTCGTCTATCGTCGGGCGCCGGAACTTGTGGCCTCCCTCGTGTTGGCGGCGACAAACGTCTTCACGGATACCCCCATCCCTGGCCCACTCCAACTGGTCCGACCGCCTCTTGTCGGCGATCTTGTCGCCCGAGTGCTGTTTAGTCGTGTCGGACTCGCCATGATGTGGTTCGCGGCCGTCGCAAGACGGGATGTGTTTCGTTTTGCTCAGTACCGGGAGATGCTGCGCTTTCCGCGGGGTGTCGTCTGGACGCGGCGAGTGTTCCAATCCAGTCTGCGGCACCTGCCCGAGCTGTATGCCCCAGTGCAGGCAACGCTGCGCACGATTCAGGTGCCCTGCACGGTGATCTGGGGCGACCGCGATCCCTTCTTTCCCATCGCGATCGGTGAGCGAACGACCGCCGGGATCCCCGGGGCGACGCTCGTGCGAATTCCGGGCTGCGGCCATTTTCTCCCCGAGGAGGATCCCGCGGCGTTCGCCCAGGCTGTCGAGACACTCGTCGGCGCGACAACGGGTCGTGAAGTGTTCAGAGGCGCCGGCCGTGTGTAGCAACAGGGCAACCGATGTCGGGTGACGAACTCCTCGCGTGCAGCCTCGACGCGCACGGCAGCCTCGAACGCTGGCAGCAACTTGAGAAAATTGGTGTTGACCTGGTGACCGGTGGATTGGCCTTGGCTGCACATGGCCAGCGAGAGATCAGAACCCACGCGGTGGTGTCGACCCGTGAGCCCCGGGTTGCGCTGTCTCCGTACCGGCAATGGCCTCGTGCGGTGTTTGAGCGCGATCGCGTGTTCATCGAAGACGTCCGCGGCAGCGTACTCGCCGAACGAATGCACGCGCGAGCCCATATGGGACGTGGCCGACGCGCGTTGTGGTGGGATTGCCTGGACGCGCTGTACTTCGTCGGCTACGCGCTGTCCACCTACCTTCGCGCACCCTTCCTCTTTGCTCAGGAAGGATTCCTCGTCGAAACAGCGGGCACCATCACGTTGAATGGCGATCGGTGGCAGAGGCTGCGCGTGACGTTTCCGCCAGACGAGCCCACCCATTGCCGCACGCAACTGTATTACTTGGACAGCCGCGCGTTGATTCGGCGACTCGACTATGTGGCCGAGCCCATCGGGCGCTGGGCGCATGCCGCGCATTTCTGCGCCGACTATCGGGAGTTTCTCGGTTTACGCATGGCGACGAGGCGATGGGTACTGCCTCGGGGGCCTGGCGGAACTGTGTGGCCGTGGCCGCGGCTTGTGAGCATTCGAATCGATTCCGCCGAGCTGGTTCACAGACGCGGTAGCGCCTCTTGCTGAGCGCGTCCGTGCACATTTGTGCGGATCGGCATGGCCAGATTGGATCGTCGACCTCGCTGGCTGGTCGTTCATATCCGTTTCTGCTTGCTCGGCCGTTGTTGAAAGAAGCGGGGACACGAGGAGGTGGACGATGCTGCTCGAGAACAAGAACGCGCTAATCTTTGCCGCGGGCGGCGCGATCGGCTCCGCCGTGGCCCAGAGGCTGGCTGCGGAGGGCGCGCGCGTGTTTCTTTCCGGTCGAAGCGAGGCCAGCGCTGAGGGCATCGCCCGGGAGCTCGACGCCCCGTGGGAACGCGTGGACGCGACCAATGACGCAGCGGTCACCGCCTGGGTCGACCGCATCGCACGACAGGTGGACGGAATCGACATCGTGTTCAACGCGATTGGCCCCCGACCGATGGACGCCGACTACGCCACGCCGTCCACCACGATTCCCTACGATCGCTTCCTGCTGCCGCTCACGCTCATTCCAGGTTCGCAGTTCCTCACGGCGCGAGCCGCCGCTCGGCACATGGTGCCCCGCGGCCGGGGCGCGATAGTGTTCCTGTCAGCCAGCCTGACCGGACAGTTCATCCCGTTCATGTCCGGGATCACCGCCGCGTGTGGCGCAGTGGAGGCGTTGGCCCGCACCCTGGCCACCGAGTTCGGTCCCGCCGGCGTCCGCGTCAATTGCGTACGCGCAGGGGGCATGCCCGAGACGCGCACCATTGCCGAGACCACGGCGAACATGGCCAGAACGATGGGCGCCAACGCGGACGAGGCAGGCCGCCCAACGGCCGCCAACGTGCTACGGCGCCCGCTCCGTGTCGAGGAAACCGCAGCGACCGTCGCGTGGGTCGCGTCGGACCTGGCGAGCGGCGTGGCCGGCCAGGTCGTCAACGTCTGCGCCGGGGCAATCGTGTCAAGATGAACGCGCCTCACCCGAGGACCACGATGTCGCAGGCTGAGACGCGTGCCGATGTGTACGAGAGACATCACCGGGAGCTGGTGACCTACGCGACCCGGCTGGTCGTCCGTGAGGCGATCGCGGAAGAGCTCGTGCAGGAGGCGGCGCTCCGCCTGCTGCAGGACAAGCAGTTGCCGCCAGACGAGAGCCAAATCCGGGCGTGGCTGTTCCGTGTCGTGACGAACCTGGCGATCGACCATTTGCGCCGGCACAGTACCTGGAAGGAGCTCGTGCTCGTGGACACCCGCGAGCGGGCCGTGGCCGACCCCGCATTCGTCGCGGAGTCCCGCCAGATGCGCGGTTCGCCGGAACTCACGGCGATCGCGCGCGAGCACCTCGCCGTCTGTTTCGCCTGCACGCTACGTAATCTACCGCCTCAGCAAGCGGCGGCGCTGCTGCTCAAGGAGGTCTACAGCTTCTCGACAGCCGAGACAGCGGAAGCGCTCGAGGCCACCGCAATCCAGGTGAAGAACTGGCTCCAGCAGGCTCGGCGGACGCTGGAGGATCGGTACGCACACACCTGCGCGCTCGTGACGAAGCAGGGTGTGTGTCACCAGTGCGTCGAGCTTGACGGCTTCTTCAACGGGCAGAGCCGCGACCCGCTCGACGGGACCGCTCGGGACCTCGACGCACGGCTGGCCATCCTGCGGGAGACCCGCGAGGCCGCCCTCGGTCCCTGGCATAAGCGAATGTTGCGGCTGGTTGACGAGGTCCTGTCAGGAGGCTGACGCGCCATCGCAGCCTGGTCGGTGCTGATTGTAGTCAGTGAAGGCGCTGTGCTGAGCCGGGTATTCGGTTGCCCTGCGCCATGAGGAGGGAACGATGTTTCCATTTCCGGTTCTGCTCGCTTCAACGCTGGTCCTCCGGGCCATTGGCGCCGCTTCCCCATCGCAAATATGTTAATCATAGGCCGCAGAAGCCACGCGACGGAGAAGATGAGGTGTAACGCCGATGTCATCACGACGGTTCATTCGAGCTTCCCGCGACAGGCACTGGCTTCCCGATGATTACGTTCTGGGCATCTGATACCCGATCTTGTCCTCCGCCGATGCCCAGGTGCGCAAAAACTGCCGCAAATTCGTGCAGACGGCGCGCCTGAAGGATGGCACTGGCTGTGAACTAGCCAGATCTGCCGGACAGCTCTATCCAAGCGAACGATCACATGCCAGCCCGTCGCCCGCCGCAAGGACCTCTCCGCATGGCTGATGGGCCTGCGGCAAACGTACTCACGTCGCCCCGCCTTCACGCAAGAGTTGATGCGTGCGATGGAGAGTCTTGGCGTGTCCCCGACCGAGTGAATCGCCTAATCGTAGGGGCCATCTTCAGCCGTCGTCCCTACCAAATAGACACGTGCGAAATCGCAAAGACGCACAAGGCGCGCCATCCGGTGCGCGCCGGATTCTCGATGCTTATCTGCGAGTGTGCCCAGAGTCATTGCAAGAGATCGCGAATTTCTCGCGAGAATTCAGCGAACGCGACGGTTTGAAAAACCGCCGCCTCGGCGCGCGAAAAAGATCGATCAGCCAAGTGCTGATTTCACGTACACTTAGCGTCTGCGGTGAGGTGGCCGAGAGGCTGAAGGCGGCGGTTTGCTAAACGGAAGTCCGCCTCTCGACCATCCTCGATTTTCCCAGCAAATCCCGCTATTTCAATCACTTCGCCGATCGAGCG
>JAHFUJ010000223.1 GCA_023265105.1 Acidobacteriota bacterium | reverse complement strand
GTTAGCTTCACATGCGATCCGGGAACGCACTTACTCTGAAAAGCTCTTGTGTTGGCGTAGCTTTCAGCTCTCAGCCTTCAGCTCTCAGCTTTCAGCTAACACCTCCAGTACTGAAAGCTGAGAGCTGACAGCTGACAGCTGATAGCTACCTCAAGGCTGAAAGCTGACAGCTGACGGCTGATAGCGACGCCAAGTTAACCGACCTCCGGGATTAAGGGGAGATCTATGCGGCTCCGGTTCCCTTCCTTCCTCATCCTAGCGGCGCTGTTATCGCTGATTCAGGCGTTCGGCGCCAAGGCCGCTGGTAGAGCCGCTCAAGCTCCGGGAGCAACGGCCATCCCACGCACACCCGACGGCAAGCCGGACTTGTCGGGGATTTGGCAGGTCATGAACACGGCGGCATGGGACATTCAGGATCATTCGGCCCAAAAGGGTGTGCCCGGCGGTCAAGGGGTCGTCGAAGGCAATGACATCCCTTATCAGCCGTCGGCGCTGGCCAGGAAGAAGGAGAACTACCAACAGCGCGCCACGCTGGACCCGGAAACCAGGTGTTACTTGCCGGGTCTGCCGCGCATCACGTACATGCCCTTTCCGTTCCAGATCATTCAGAAGCCGAATGAGCTGACTCTCCTGTACGAGTACGTGCATGCCGTTCGCTACATCTTTGCGAATGGCTCGCAACATCCTCCGGGTCGGATCGAGTGGTGGCTCGGAGACTCGCGCGGCCGCTGGGAGGGCGACACGCTTGTCGTCGACGTGATCCACTTCAACGATCAGACCTGGTTCGACAGGGCCGGCAATTTCCACAGCGATGCGTTGCATCTCATAGAACGCTATACGCTGATCGATGCCGATCACATCAGCTACGGCGTGACGGTCGAAGATCCCAAAGTGTTCACCAGGCCCTGGAACATGAGCATGATCCTGTATCGTCACAAAGAGAAGAATTTTCAGCTTCTGGACTACGAATGCTACGGTTTCGACTTCGAGAAACTCTATCCCTATCCCGAACTAGGAGCTCCCAAATGAGAACCGAACGACTGATCGTGGCTTTCGGGATCGGCGCGGCGCTGTTCTCGACGACGGTGTCTGTTGTCGGCCAAGGACAGGGGGCCGGGAATCCGGCTGTCCTGTCCAGGCCATGGCCGCCCCAGCGCCTGGCAGATGGACAGCCGGACGTGCAAGGCATCTGGGCTGCCGTCAGCGGCGGGTCTACGTCTCTGACCAACCCGATCAGCGGTGGGGCAGATTTCGATCGGCGGGTGACCGGAGTGGAGGTGCGCGTTCCCAGCAGGATTATCGATCCTCCCGATGGTCTGCTTCCGTATCAGCCGTGGGCGGCCGCGAGACAGAAGCAGCAGGGCTACGATTACGACCGCCCGACGAAACCCGAGCACATCGACCCGCAACACCGGTGCCTGATCTCCGGCATCCCACGGCTGTACACCATCGTGCCGGCGTTCAAGATTATCCAGCCTCCTGGATCTGTCGTGTTCATCTGGGATGAATATCACGCCTATCGAGTCATTCCTCTCGACAGCCGGCCGCATGTGGGGCCGAACGTGAAGCTGTGGATGGGCGATGCCCGCGGCCACTGGGAGGGGAACACATTGGTCATCGATACGACCAATGTCAGGGGAGCCCGTCTCACCTACACCGGAGATTTTTACACCGACAACGCGCACATCGTCGAACGCGTCACATTCGTCGACGCCAACACCATGAGCTACGAAGCGACGGTCGACGATCCAACCGTGTTCACGCGTCCCTGGACCATGCGTGTGGCTCACAGCCGCAGACCGGATGAAGAGGTGTGGGAAACGGCGTGCTACGAGGGGAATGTGAACCCGGACACGTGGCTCACGCGGCAAAAATAGCGTGCGAGGCGATCCAGAAAAGGACCCTGGACATCAGCCGTCAGCTGTCAGCTTTCAGCCAATGCGTGCTGCTGACAGCCAAAGGCTGAGAGGTGAAGGCTGAAGACACGGAGAAGAACACGCTTGAAACACCGCGCCCGACGCGGCGCCGCCGAGCGGCGGGCCAGGCGGGCAACCGGTGAACGAACGACCAGCCAGCGTGAGGACGGTCGCTCGTTCGCCGCTTGCGCGCCTGACCTCTCGGCCTGCCTTGCAGGCCAACCGCGTCGAGCGCCTCTGTTACTCCGTGCCTCTGTGGCCCAATAAAATACGTCAGCGTCATTACGAAATGCCGCACTAAGGAGAAAGATCTATGGGTTCACATTCCCACTCCGATCGCAGGCGGTTCCTCATGGGTGGCGCCGCCTTGGCCGGCGTTGTGACGGGAGCTGTTCGGTCGGTGCGGGGCCAGACACCCGCACCCGAAGCGCGTCCCAGAGATAACCTCGCGTACGGGCAGCCTTCCCGGTTCGACGACACGATACGCAAGACCACCGGCCGGGCCACTGCAATCAGCGATACCGCGTTGATGACTCCGCTTCAGGATCTGGATGGGATCATCACGCCGTCCGGCCTCCATTTCCTGATGGACCACGTGAACGGTGTTCCGGACATCGACCCGCAGCAGCATCGTCTCCTGATCCACGGGATGGTGGACCGTCCCCTGATTTACACGATGGATGAGCTGAAGCGCCTGCCATCCGTCTCGCGGATCTATTTCCTGGAATGCAACGCAAACAGCCGGCCTCTCCGCGGACCGAATGGCGAGTCGGTCCAGCTGGTACATGGACGAACGAGCTGCAGTGAGTGGACGGGGGTGTTGCTGTCGATCTTGCTCAAGGAGTGCGGCGTCCAAAAGGGCGCAAGTTGGGTCGTGGCCGAAGGGTCGGACGCTAACAAGTACACCATGAGCATTCCGCTGGGAAAAGCCATGGACGATATTCTGGTGGCCTACGCCCAGAATGGCGAACCGGTGCGTCCCCAACAAGGCTACCCGGTGCGGCTCGTGGTCCCGGGCTGGGAAGCAATCCGCTCTGTGAAGTGGTTAAGCCGAATCAAGGTTGTGGATCAGCCTTACATGGCGTGGCACGAAAGCGGCAACAACGCCGACACGAGACCCGACGGCAAGGGGTTATGGTTCCGATTCGAGCTGGGGCCCAAATCCGTCATTACCCGACCTTCCGGCGGCCAGCGACTGCCCGGCCACGGACCTTACGAGATCACGGGTCTGGCCTGGACCGGTGGCGGAGCGGTACGCAAAGTCGAAGTATCCACCGACGGCGGCCGGACCTATAAGGAGGCGGAGCTTCAGCAGCCGGTGCATCGGTACGCGCACACGCGGTTTCGCATCCCATGGAAGTGGAGTGGCGAAGAGGTTGTGCTGCAGTCCCGCTGCACGGATGAACGGGGCGAAGTTCAACCGACAATAGCCGAGGCGGCGAAGAACCTCCGTGTGACCCCGGATTACTTCTATGAGGCCGATCACTTCAACGGCATTCAACCTTGGAAGGTAAACCGGGATGGGAGCATTCAAAATGCGCTGTTCCTCTAGTCTTCTCACGGCAGTGATAGCTCTCTTGGCGTGTGTCACGGCGCTGGCACAGGGACCCACCTATCAGCTGGGACGCACTCCAAGCGAAGAGGACATCAAGGCCAGGGACATCGCTATCAGCCCTGACGGGAAAGAACTGCCGCCGGGAAGTGGAACCGCCAAAGAGGGCGCAACCATCTTCGCGCAGAAGTGCGCGGCGTGTCACGGGCCAAACGGCACGGGCGGCGGTCTGGTTCGCGGGGTAATACCACTCGGGAATGCGAAGCCCGTGAAACTCGCTTTCAGCCTCGTCCCGTATGCCACGACGGTGTGGGACTTCATTAACCGCGCCATGCCCCAAACGAAGCCGGGATCGCTCACTGCGAACGAAGTCTACGCTGCGACCGCCTATGTGCTCTATCGAAACGACATCATCAATGAAACCGACGTCCTCGATGCCAAGAGCCTTCCGAAGGTACAAATGCCGAATCGCGACAATTTCCTTCCCGTACAGCCTGGATGGAAACCCGGGGCGAAAAGGCCGTTCGGATATTACCCCTGATTCTCCATCAGCACGGCCCCGACCGGATCAGCCGTGTGAGCGACACGACAGCGGCGACGATGATCTGAACTCACCTTGAATCAGCGGAGGGTACGATGCGATGCTCAATCCACGAATCACTACCAAGTATTGTCGTCCTGCTATGCGCCCTAAGCTCGACGGGACATGCCCAGGCGCCCACGCCTGCGCCCACGCCACAGCCCACGCGCACGTTGCGAACCGTATCGAACTTCGTCCCGGTGACCGACCAGGTGATTCGGGCGGCAAAGCCCGAGGATTGGCTGACATATCGCGGCAATTATCAGGCCTGGGGCTACAGTGCGCTCGACCAGATCAACAAAGGCAACGTGAAGAACCTGCAACTGGTATGGGCGCGCACCATGGAGCCCGGCATCAACCAGGCCACGCCGCTCATCTACAACGGCGTCATGTATCTCGGCAATCCCGGCGACGTGATCCAGGCGATCGATGCCGCGAGTGGCGACCTCATGTGGGAGTATCGGCGCCCGCTGCCGCCGGCCACGTCGCTCCACAACGCCCTCGGACAACGCAAGCGCAGCATCGCGCTCTATGGCAGCCAGATCTATTTTGTCACCTGGGACAATTTCGTCGTCTCGCTGGGCGCCCGCAGCGGCGAGCTCGTCTGGCAGACCGATCGCGGCGGCGACTTGTACATCAGCAACTCCACCGGCCCGATCGTGGCCAACGGCGTGGTCATCGCGGGCAGCACGTGCCAGTATTCGGGCCAGGGCTGTTATGTCACCGGTCACGACGTCATAACCGGCCGGGAGCTCTGGCGGAATGAGATGATTCCCCGCCCGGGCCAGCCCGGTGACGAGACCTGGGCTGGCTCGCCATTCGAGAGCCGTTGGATGACCGGCGTCTGGGGTCAGCTCACCTATGATCCCGAACTCGATCTCGTGTACTACGGCTCAAGCGGCGTCGGCCCTGCCTCGGAGGCTCAGCGCAACATGCCAGGCGCAACCATGGCCGGCACGAACACGCGCTTCGCGGTTCGGCCCAAGACCGGCGAAGTGGTGTGGAAGCACCAGGTCCTGCCGCGCGACAACTGGGATCAGGAATGCACCTTCGAAATGATGATCATAAATACGCCGGTCAATCCCGGCGCCCCCGACATGCTGTCGGTCAATCCGGACGCGCGCCGCGGGCCGCGCAAGACGCTGACCGGCGTCCCTTGCAAGACCGGAATCGCCTGGAGCTTCGATGCGGCCAACGGCGAGTTCCTGTGGGCGAAGCCGACCACCGAGCAGAACCTCGTCGCCCGGATCGACCCGAAGGGGCTCGTCACGGTGAACGAGAACGCCGTGCTCAAGGAGGTCGGCAAGACCTATCACGTGTGCCCGACCTACAACGGTGGCCGTGACTGGCCGAGCGGGGCCTACAATCCCAAATCCAACGTCATGTATATGCCGCTGACGAATCTCTGCATTGACACGACGGCGCGCACCGATCGCGGTCCCGCGCCGCAGTTCGTCTACAACACAACGAACGTCGGCAGGTTCCCCACCGGCAAGGACAAGGTTGGCCGCATCGACGCGATCTCGGTCGAGACCGGCAAGACGGTGTGGAGCTGGGAGACGCGGGTCTCGAACTACTCGCCGCTGCTTGCGACCGGCGGCGGGCTCCTGTTCAACGGCTCGATGGACCGTTACCTGCGGGCGCTTGATATCGACAGCGGCCGGCTCTTGTGGCAGACGCGGCTTGCCGCGCAAGCGGTCGGCGGCACCGTGACGTATGCGATCAACGGCCGCCAATATATTGCCATCACGGCCGGCGGCGGCCCGATCGCGGCGGTCGGCGTGGGCATGACTCCCGAGGCCGACACGGCGAGCGGGAGCAACGCCGTATACGTCTTCGCGCTGCCGCAGTAAACAGGTTCGGTTTTCGCGTGCGTTCGCGCCGGCGGTTCGAGGCATCCTCGATCCGCCGGCAAGTGACGAAGGTGGTAGGTGTCACATGAGCGTGAAAGTTGCGATCGCTGTCGTATCGTGCGTGCTGTGGATTCACGCAGCACCCGATGTCGCGAGGGGCCAGCAGAAGCCGGCGGTCGTGGGAGTCGCGCTCGATATCCCCGAGTGGACCCTGTCAGCCGTCAGCTGTCAGCTGTCAGCGTTCAGCCAATGCGTGCTGCTGAGAGCTGAAGGCTGAGAGCTGAAAGCTGAGGGCTACTTCGCAGGTCGTGTAAACCTCTGGAGCCAGGTCACAGATGGCTTCAAAACCCGCGAAATCCGGCTGAAGCCGAACACCACCAGGGGGTTTTGAAACCGCTTCTAGTTTGTCGGGCTGCTGCTGACGATCTTCAAGAAATCTGCCCACGGAAACACGCGACCTCCGTGGACGGGTGCAATGGTGGAGACGTCGAGCTTCAATCGCTGCACGTTATTGTAGAAAGTTCTGCTGGCGGCAGAAAGAGTGGTCGGGAGCGGCGCGTTTGGAGCCGGCGGAGTGAACAGGTCCGCTTCGACCACGATCTTCTCCTTCGGGAGATACGCCATCAACATACCTTGCGCGTGAGCGAGGCCCTGGACGTTGTAGATCTCCATGACTTTCGTCCCATCCGTTAACACGTATTTCTGGCCGACCTTCTCAAACGTGTAGCCTTCCGCGACCTCTTCCGGCGGAGCGAGCGCCAGCCTGTCAGGCTTCAAGGTCCACGGCTTTACCGTCAACACCTCCGCGTAGTAGGCGTGATTGTTTTCCTGCAGGACGATCGTCACGCCCTCCTGTTGGACGTAGGCGCGGACTCCGCCCAGGTGGTCCCAGTGGTGGTGCGTGCTCACCAGGTACCGAATCGGCTTGTTGGGAATCAATTTCTTCACTTCCGCGATCACCGCCAGTGACCGATCCTCATTGAGCGGCGCCTCGATGACCGTGATGAAATCCCGGAACTCGACGGCCACGCTGGCGTGCGTTCCACCGCCCACGTACCACACGCCATCCGCCGCTTTCAGCGACTCCACGCGGACCGGTGGAACGGTGGCCTGGCGCACCGTGTCGGGAACGGTCAGGGTGGCGCCACTCACGTTCACCTGGACGCTGCTGACGGTGAGACCAAACGAATTGTGCCCGCCGCTCACGTTCACCCCCTCGCCTTCCAGATCGTCATCAAGATCATGGTGCTGATGGAACGTGGTGGGGAACATCACCCCACCGAAATCCTTGTAGTTGGTGAGGACCAATTCGTAATACAGGTCACCGACGACGGGATTGGGGAAATACGTCTGGATCCGTTCGACCAGGTTCTTGTCGTTGATCCCGCATTGCACTCTGTACTTTCCGAGCGTCATGAACGAGACGGCCCTGATCTGACCCTTTCCCTGTTCATTACGCGTGATAACGATCGGGTTGGCCCCTGGAGCCAGAGCGGCTTTGAGACAGCCGTGCGGGGTGAGCCAAATCTCGAGCTGCCGTTGCTCCCCGTCGGCCGGCGCCGGAACCACCATGGTGCCCTGCATGTTCCAGGCGTAGTTGCCGCTGACCATCGATATCTGCCGTTGCTCCCCCACGATCGGCGTTGTAATCAAGGGAGCATTGCCTCCTCCTGCAGGTCCGCCCTGGCCGGTTCCCTGCTTTAAGGTGAGGTCCACTTTCGAGGATCTGCCCTCGTAGTCGATGGTTCGGGTGTAGCTGGTCAACTGGTTAGCCGGCCAATCGTTCGCTGGGGAATAATTCTGGCCCACTGCAGCGAGATAGCCGGTGCTCCCGGAATACTCGATGGACTTCAGGTTCTCGCCGCCCATCGCCTTGACGGCAGCCTGCAAAACTGTCCGGGCATCTGGCTCCTGGGCCACGCCTAGCCCACCCAGCAGCGCCAATAGAACGACAACAAAGAGAATCCACAATCTGCTTGTCATTCCTACTCCTTCTCCTTATTGGATCGAAGATCGCCGGCGCGGTCCCTGCTCTCAAGCCCGT
>JAHFUJ010000222.1:6131-7962 GCA_023265105.1 Acidobacteriota bacterium | reverse complement strand
GTACGTGGCGTCCGGCTTCCGCCTTCGCCGAAGCTCCGGCGGACAGGTCAGCCGGACCTTCCAGTCCCAGAATGACAGCCGAGGCACGCGTCGACGCCAACAGCGCGTCATAGCGACGATTGGCGACAAAGGTCAGATCGCCCGGCTGCGCGTGCTCGATGCCCGCCACGCGCAGAATTTCGATGTCGCCATCACCTTCGAGGCGGCAGTGTAACCGTTCGGCGAGGTCGCGGAGGTTCAATGGAATTTAAGGATGTAAGGATGTAAGGATTTGAGAATTTGAGAATTTGAGAATTTTGCCGATTGCAAATCCGCCATTGAAATCCTAACATCCTTAAATCCTTAAATCCTAAAATCCTAACATCCTTAAATTTCTTGATTCTGGCCTGACATCCTGAAATTTTCCCATGCACCAGACGACCCTCTATCAACTGATGATCCGGCTGCTCCTCGCGGCCGGGTTGGGCGCCGCGATCGGCATCGAGCGCGAATACCGGCAAAAAGCCGCGGGGCTGCGGACCAACATCCTGATCGCGCTCGGATCGGCGCTCTTCACGACCGTGTCGGTCGAAATGGTGCCGGCGGGTGTCGACCCGAGCCGCGTGGCGGCGCAGATCGTCACGGGGATCGGGTTCCTCGGCGGTGGCGCGATTCTCCGCAGCGGCCGCAGCGTCCATGGGATGACGACGGCGGTGACGATCTGGGTGAATGCGGCGGTCGGCATGGCGGCGGGCGCGGGGCTCTTCGCGATGGCCATTGTGGCGACCGTCATCACGCTGGCCGCCCTTGCACTCCTGCGGCCCGTCGAGGCGTACCTCGAGCGACGGGCGGCCATGACTCCCGGCGGACCACGCCGGCGCGCGACCGATCCGCCGTACGAGCGCAACAGCGACAAATGAGACCTGCCGCTACCTCGGTGGCCGGACCTTCTCAATCGCCCGTGACATTTCCTTGAGCGGCGGCTTCCCCGCCTGTTCCCACGCGCCGACGATGAGAGAGGCCGTCGCGGTAATCGATTCGGCGAGGCGCCTCTGCAGCATGGGCGCCACCTTCCCGAAGAACTTCTCGAAGTACTCGTCGTCGTACGCGTCCTTGCCCGCGATCGCCTCTTTGTCGGCGTCGAGCAGCGGCCGGACGAGCTGGTAGCTCGCGAGCAAGACGTCGAACGCGGCGTCGCGAGCACTGGCGATCGGCTTGGCCGGCGACGGGGTCATGGTCATTCGTGATTCGAACCGCTCGAACAGCACCGACTCGAACCGGGCGTGCACCCCGTTTTGACCGGTCAGCTGGCCGTCGAAATTGTTCGACGCATGCAGCGGCTGGTGCGCGTCCTGAATGTAGTGCGCGGCGACGGCCGCAAACAGCACCGTGTCGTTCGGCGCGAAGGGCGCGTTGCGCGCGAATCCTTGGAAGGCGCGCCGCAGGTTGCCGAACTCTTCGGCCTCTCGCCACGGCAGCAGGCCGTACCGCTTCAGCGTCGCCACGCCGAACTTCTCGATCGCCGCGCCGTACTCGCGCGGGAGCGCAACGAACGGGTACGGCCCGTACTCCTCGACGCCCAGATCGAGGAAATGACCGGGGTCTTCGTCCCATCCGGCGGTGCGCCAGAGATCGGGATCGAGGACGCGGAGCACCAGTTCGTCGCGATGGCCATCGAAGAACGGCTTCAAGTCGGCGGGCAGCAGCTCGATGGCGCGCCGCATGATGTAGCGGTGCGCCGCCACGCCCCACGCGAACGCCGGCGCGGGAATCAGCAGCAGCGCCAGGACGGCGGAGATGATCAATTTCACCATGCCGTTATAGTATCAGCCTCGGCCGAGCGCGAGAGTCT
>JAHFUJ010000222.1:3194-6031 GCA_023265105.1 Acidobacteriota bacterium | reverse complement strand
GCCGAGCGCGAGAGTCTACGCTCGAGCGCGAGCGCATTTTAGCGAGCGGTGGTGGGGCCCCGCGAGCAGTGATTAATGGATAACCTTACCCACACGCTCTTCGCCGCGACGCTCGCGCGCTCGCCGCTCGGACGCGCCGGCCGCGGCACGACAGCCGCGCTCCTCATCGCTTCGAACGCTCCCGACATCGACATCGTCACCGCCGCGCGGGGCGGCGTGTCGTACCTGGCCTGGCACCGAGGTCCGACGCACGGTCCACTTGGGATTGTCGGCCTTGGCGTGTTGACAGCGGCGCTCGTCTGGATGGGACGGCGCCGGCTCGATCGGCGAACCGCTGCGGAAACAGTCTCGCCGACGCCAGACGACGAGCACAACGCCTCGTTCGCCATGCTCGTGGCCGTCTCCATGATCGGCGTGCTGCTTCACATCTTGATGGATTTCCCAACTCCGTACGGCACGAAATTGCTGAGTCCGCTCGACTGGCGCTGGTTTGCCCTCGACTGGCTGCCGATCGTGGATATCTACCTGTTGATCGCACTGGCGGCCGGCCTGCTGTTCGGCCGCGTGTCGGCGCTCTCGAGCCGACGCAACGCGGCGATCGCGCTCGCGCTGATGGCCGTCAATTACGGCATCCGTGGCGTCGCCCACCATCAGGCGCTGGTGGAAGCGCCGCGCCTGTTCGGACCGCTGCTGCCGCAGCGATGCGATGCAGAGCCGACGAGCGCGTCGCTCGTCGATTCTTGGCCGCGAGCCAACACGGCGACACCCCGCGACGGATCGGGCCAGAGATGTCTCGTCGAAATCGCGGCACTCCCCACTTTCGTCTCGCCGTTTCGCTGGCGCGTCATCGCGCAGCTCTCGAATGCGTACGAGATTCACGACATCGATCTGCTGGACCCACGATTCCGCAGACCGGCCGGCGACACCGAAGCGTTGTGGCGCGTGACGGTCCGTTTCCCGAATCAGTCGTCGCCGCAGATCGCCCAGGCCGCCACCACACACCTCGGCCGCGTCTTTCTGGGCTTCTCGCGGTTCGCCGCCGCGCGATGGGTCGTCGACGACAAGACGGGCGTCGCGACGGTCCGCTGGACCGACATGCGATTTGCGGGAGGCATCCTCACGCTCGAGCAGCCCGTCCGTCGGCCGGATCCGTTCACCGCCGTCGTACGGATCGGCGCCGATGGACGCATCCTCGATGAACGCCTCGGGCGTTGAGCGCCGTGAGTCCCCTGTTGGGCGCGCACATGTCCGTCGCGGGTGGCCTGCCGCGCGCGGTCGAACGCGCGGTCGTCCACCGCTGCGACGCGTTTCAGATTTTCGCGAAGAACGCGAATCAATGGCGCGGCCGACGGCTTCCTCCCGCCGAGATTCGCGAGTTTCGCGCGAAGGTCGAGGCGGCCGGCCTCGGACCGATCGTGTCGCACGCGAGTTACCTGATCAATCTCGCGACGACCAGCCCCGCGCTTCGCCGACAGTCGATGGACGCGATGGCCGACGAACTCGATCGCGCCGAGGCGCTCGGTCTGCTTGGTGTGGTGTTGCATCCCGGCTGCTACACCCGCGGCAACCAGGCAGACGGGCTGCGGCTGATCGCCGGCGGCCTCCTCGAACTGCTCCGACAGCGGCGGCGCGGCAAGACGATGATCCTGCTCGAGCACACGGCCGGCCAGGGCACGGCGCTCGGCGCCACGTTCGGCGAGCTCGCGTCAATCATCGCCACGATGCACCATCACCGGCGCGTGGGCGTGTGCCTGGATACCTGTCACCTGCTCGCCTCCGGCTACGACTTGTGCTCACCCGAAGGGTACGTGGAGACATTCACGCAGTTCGGCCGGCTCGTCGGCTTCGACCGGTTGAAAGTGTTTCACTTGAACGACTCGAAGAAACCGCTCGGCAGCCGCGTCGATCGTCACGAGCACATCGGCCAGGGCTGTCTTGGTCTCGATCCGTTCCGGCGCATCGTCAACGACCCGCGGTTTCGAGGGCTGCCGATGCTGCTGGAGACGCCGAAGACCGAAGGGAGGCCGCCGGGAGTGATTCAGGTGGATCCACTCGACGAAAAAAATTTGAACACCTTGCGTGGCTTGATCGCCGATCCACCACAAAGGATGTGCCCTTAGTGTCCTTTGTGTTCCCCGAACACCTCCGCCTCGAACCTCCACAACTTCGCGCCGTGCTTCCAGGCGTCGCGCGGCAGGCCGGCCTTGTGACACGTCTGCGCGAGGAACGTGTCGCGGTCCCATTTCCATTCGATCGCCACCTGCGGTAGCAGCAGCCCGCGATGCCAGTCGCGCTCGACGACCAGGCCATGGCGGCCAACCTCGACGTCGGTCGCGGCGTCTATCGGCTCGAGCGGGCCGAGGAGCGAAAGCTCGATGTCCAGCCGCGGAAGCTCGGCCTCGGTGACGGCCGAAAATCGTGGATCGGCACTGCAGGCGGCGATCGCGCAACGTGCGACCACTTCTATGAGCCGATCGCCGGCTTCGATGTGGCCGATGCAGCCGCGCAGCTCGCCCGCGTGATGAAGCGTGACAAACGCGCCTCCACGGCGCGAGGCCAGCGCCTGCTCGTCGGACCGCGGAGCCGGCTGGCCGCTGAGGTGCGCGGCAATCGCCTCGCGCGCGATGCGCAGTAGAAGCTGGCGGTCTGATTCGGAGGTCATGGCGTCAAGAGCTCTACCACGGAGGTTTTTCCGGGTCCTCCGTTTCGCCGGCGAAGCCTAACCGTGTCCTCCGTGGTGACCCGTCCGACATCGACGTGTCACAAGCTCTACCACGGAGATCACGGAAGACGAACGGAGGTCACGGCTTTGTAAAACGTTGTTCCGTGTCCTCCGT
>JAHFUJ010000222.1:0-3094 GCA_023265105.1 Acidobacteriota bacterium | reverse complement strand
TCACGGAAGACGAACGGAGGTCACGGCTTTGTAAAACGTTGTTCCGTGTCCTCCGTTGTCACCGGCCGCGCTCAACCGTGTCCTCCGTGGTGACCCGTCGGAGGAGCAAAAGTCCCGAACGCCGCCGCGAGATAGCCGACGACAGCCGTTTTGTCACCCGAGACGTCGCCCGAGTCGGCGTACCGCAACACGACCGCGTCGCGGGCGCCGGCCAGGCGCGCCGCGCGCATGACGGCGACGGTCGGCCCGCCGCCACAGGCATGTTCGGGGCAGGCGTCGAGCGCCGTTTGCAGACCGTCGGCGTCGAAGCGCGACACGCGATCGATGACCACCGCGTCGAGTCGCGCGGCAGTGGCCGCATCGTGATAGTGCGACAGATCGGTGCTGGCGATGAGAAGCGCTTTCCTTCCACCGACGGCCGTGGCGAGCGCGTCGCCGAGCGCCCGCGCGGTGTCCTCGGTCTGGAATCCCATGACCATCGGCACGATCTTCGCGCCGCTCGCGAGACGCTGGAGAAACGGCAGCTGCATCTCGAGCGAGTGCTCGCGAGCGTGTGCCGCCGGGTACTCGCGGACAACTGGCGTGGCGCGCAGCAGCGCGGCCGCGCACTCTTCGTCGATTGGGGCGACGCCGAACGGCGTCTCGAATCCACCGGACGCATACAGGGACACGCCGTCGAACCCGACGAAGTGAGACGGCCCGACGAGTACCGCCAGATCGAACGTGCGGTCGCGCAGCAGCCGATAAGCGTGGGCGGCGACCGGCCCCGAATACATCAGGCCGGCATGGGGCGCGACGAGCGCCACGAGGTCGACACACTCGGCGGGCGCGTCGGCGGCCGCGGTAGCGAGATGACCATCGACCGCGGCGGCAAGGGCCGTCGCCGATCCCGGATACCAAGTGCCCGCCACGGCCGCGCGTCGGATGGATGACATGGTCCATCTACGATCTACGATCTACGATTGACGATTGACGATCTACGATCTGAATCTACGATCTAAATCTACGACTTCGATCGGCAATCGGCAATCGTAGATCGACAATCGTAGATCGTAGATTCCTAGATGTCGTGTGCTAGCATTTTGTCATGTCCGGACAATTCAGCAGCACCGAGGTCGAAGCGATTGCCGTGCTCGCCCGCCTCGAGCTCGATCCTTCGGAAGTGGAGCTCTTTGCGCGGCAGCTCGGCGACATCCTCGCCTACGCCGATCAGGTCCAGCAGATCGATACGGCCGGCGTCCCCCCGACGGCGCACGTCGTCACTCGTCACCGCGCCGATCGGCCGGACGAGGTGGTCCCTTCGCTCGATTTGCACGACGCGCTCGCCAACGCGCCCGACGCGGCCCTCGACGCGGGATTCTTCAAGGTACCGCGGGTTATTGGATGAGCCAGCCGGTGACGCTGCGCGAGCTTCGCGACGGGGTGCGCTCCGGAGCTCGCTCGGCGGTCGAGGTGTGCCGGGAGGCGCTGGGACGCGTCGGCGCCCTCGACCCGGCGCTGCACGCGTTCAACACCGTGACCGCCGAACGGGCGCTCGCGCGCGCCGCCGAGATCGATCGCAACCGCACCGTCTGGCGCGACGCGCCGCTGGCCGGTGTCCCCGTGGCGCTCAAAGACAATCTCTGCACGCGCGGCGTGCGGACGACGGCGTCCTCGCGAATACTCGAGTCGTTCGTGCCGCCGTACGATGCAACCGTAGTGTCCCGGCTCGAGGCGGCCGGCGCCGTGGTGATCGGCAAGACAAATTGCGACGAGTTCGCCATGGGTTCGTCGACCGAAAACTCTGCGTTCGGGCCGTCGCGCAATCCGTGGGCGCTCGATCGGACGCCAGGCGGATCGAGCGGCGGATCGGCGGTGGCGGTCGCAGCGGGGATGGCGCCGCTCGCGCTCGGCTCCGACACCGGCGGCTCCATTCGCCAGCCGGCCGCGCTCTGCGGCATCGTCGGCCTGAAACCGACCTACGGACGCGTCTCGCGCTACGGCCTGCTCGCCTTTGCCTCGTCGCTGGATCAGATCGGACCGCTCACCCGGACGGTCCACGACGCGGCGTTGACGCTGACGGTCATCGCGGGCGCCGACCCGGCCGACGCCACGAGCGCGCCCGAACCGGTCATCGATTACACGGCCGCGCTCACGGGCGATCTCCGAAGGGCGCGAATCGGCGTCCCCTCGCGCATGCTCGATCAGGGCGTGGACGGCGACGTGGCGCGCGCCTTCAAGGCGGCGCTCGGCGCGCTTGGCGGCCGCGGCGCCACGCTCGTCGACATCGATCTGCCCCACGCGCAGTATGCCACGCCGGTCTACTATCTGGTCTGCACGGCCGAGGCCAGCTCGAACCTGGCGCGGTATGACGGCGTTCGGTACGGTTTCCGCGCGACGCCGGGCGGGCATGGTCCGGCTAAGGCCGGACGCCACGTACAAGAAGATGGTCCGGCGAAAGCGGATCACGGTCCGGCTAAAGCCGGACACTACGTACAACACGTGCGAGACGTACAGCACGTACGAGACGTTCAACAGGTACGAGACGTGCCGCAAGATGATCTGCGTGCGATGTACTCGAGGACGAGGGAGCGCGGGTTCGGGGCGGAAGTGAAGCGCCGGATCATGCTCGGCACCTACGTGCTGAGCGCCGGCTATTACGACGCGTACTACTTGAAGGCACAGCGGGTGCGCACGCTCATTCTGCGCGATTACGACCAGGCCTTCGAGCGCGGCGTCGATGTCGTCGCGATGCCGACCAGCCCCACGGCCGCGTTCAAGATTGGCGAGCGCGTCGCCGACCCCTTGCAGATGTACCTCGGCGACGTGTTCACGGTGAGCGCGAACCTGGCGGGGCTTCCAGCCGTGAGCGTGCCCTGCGGCTTCACCGCCGATCGGCTGCCGATCGGCCTGCAGCTGACCGGCCGGCCGTTCGACGAGGCGACGCTGCTCCGGATCGCCGACGGATACGAGCGGGATACGGAGTGGTGGAAACAGGAGCCGGAGAATCTAAGGATGTAAGGATTTGAGGATGTAAGGATTTGAGGATTTGAGGATTTATTTGAGGATTTCGAATTCGGACCTCAAATCCTTAAATCCTTACATCCTTAAATCC
>JAHFUJ010000221.1 GCA_023265105.1 Acidobacteriota bacterium | reverse complement strand
CGCTCAGCGATCAGGAAGTGAGCGACGAACGCAACTTCAACAGGGACTGGAATACCGTGTGGGACGTCAAGGCCGCGCGGACCGACGAAGGCTGGAGCGCCGAGTTCGTCATCCCGTTGAAGTCGCTCCGGTACCGAACGAGCGGCCCGCAGACCTGGGGCTTCAACATTACGCGTCGCATCCCCTGGAAGAACGAACGGTCGTATCTCTCCGGCGTTCCGGCGTCGTACGGCGGGCGCGGCATCTACAAGCTGTCCTCCGCCGCCACGCTCGTCGGCCTCGAAGTGCCGCCGCAGGGCCGCAATCTCGAGCTCAAGCCGTACGCCATCTCCGCAGTGACGACGAACCGCCAGGCCAGACCCGCCATCTCGAACGATCTCACGGGCGATGCCGGATTCGACGTGAAGTACGGCCTGACCAAGGGCCTGACCGCCGATGTGACCTACAACACCGATTTTGCGCAGGTCGAGGAAGACGAACAGCAGGTGAACCTGACCCGATTCAGCCTCTTCTTCCCCGAGAAGCGCGAGTTCTTCCTCGAGGGCCAGGGCATCTTCGGCTTTGGTCCTCCGAGCAGGGACTTTGGCGGCGCGACGAACCTGACACCGGTGATGTTCTTCAGCCGCCGGGTTGGTCTCAGCGCTGGTCAGGAGGTGCCGATTCTCGCCGGGGGCAGGGTGACGGGGCGCGCAGGCCGCAACACGGTGGGCCTGTTGAACATTGAAACCAAGGCCTCCGAGCGGGCGGGCGCCGAGGCCACGAACTTTTCCGTGGTGCGCCTGCGGCGTGACATCCTGCGGCGCAGCGCCATTGGACTGATCGGGACGCAGCGGGCGCCACGTCTCACCGGAGACTCGTCCAACCAGCTTGTCGGCGTCGATGCGTCGCTCGCGTTCTTCGAGAACGTGACGTTCAACAGTTACTACGCCAAGAGCCGAACGCCCGGGCGGCGCGGTGGCGACAACTCGAGCTATACGGCGCAGTTCGCGTACGCCGCCGATCGGTACGGGGTCACCCTCGAGCACCTGTCCGTCGGCGACGCGTTCAATCCCGAGATCGGGTTCCTGCGACGAGACAGCTTTCGGCGACACTTCGCGCAGGCTCGCTTCAGCCCCAGGCCGCGATCGATGCCGTCCCTGCGCAAGGTGACGATGGAGAGCAGCCTCGATTACGTCACCGACCTCGAGGGCAGTCTGGAAACTCGCGAGGCGCAGGCCTCGGCGCGTCTGGAATTCGCCAGGGGCGGCTTCTGGTCCAACGACTACAACCGCAACTACGAGCGGCTCAAGGTGCCGTTTGAAATCTCGAAAGACGTGTTCATCCCCGCAGGTGGCTACGAGTTCCAGAATGTCCGGAGCGAGTACTACATGGGGCCGCAGCGGCTCTCGGGTCGGTTCTTCGGGTCACGTGGCAGCTTTTACAATGGGACGCGCACCGAGGTCGGCTTCAACGGGCGCGTGGACATGACCTCCCAGTTCTCGATCGAGCCGCGTGTCACGCTCAACCGGGTTGACCTGCCCGTAGGCCGGTTTACGACCCGACTCATCGGCTCGCGCGTGAGCTTCACGATGAGCACGCGCATGGCGGCCAGCGCGCTGGTGCAATACAACTCGAGCAACAGCACTCTCTCCTCCAACGTCCGGCTCCGCTGGGAGTACCGGCCCGGCAGCGATTTGTTTGTCGTCTACTCCGACGGCCGCGAGACGCTGGGGAGCCGGTTCGCCAGGCTGCAGAACCAGGCGATCGTCGTCAAGGTGACCAGGCTCGTACGATTCTGAATCCCGCGGCCTTCACATCGTCAGCACGGCCGCGAGCGTGATGATGCCCGTGAAGAGATGGCCGAGGTGCAGGTTTTCGTTCTCGGCCGCCTGATTGTTGTCGAAATTGACGGTGGGCAAGACGATGGCGGGAACGCCCATCACCTCAATGAACTGCGCAATATTGATCCGCTGCCCCATGGTTCGTATCTGGACGGGGCGTTCGCCCAGCATTCGCGTGATTGCCTCGGTGACCAGTCGCCCCTCCGGCCCCAGCGGAGAGGTGCGCCATCCTTCCGCCGCGGCGCCGCGCAGGACGACCTTGGCAATCTGCGGGTATCGGCTGCGGGTCTCATCGTCGGGCTCCGAGTTCACGACGTGAAAGCCCTGAGCGCGAATGTGCGCCAGGAGCTTATCTGCCATCGCCCTGGCAGGGGTCTCCTTCACAGGACGGACCTCGAGAAAGGCCACGGCGCGATCGGGAATGACAGTCGCGGCATCAGCTCCCACCAAGCCGCTCGACAACCCCCGAATGTTCATGGCAGGAAGCTGCAAGGCCTGCTGCAGCGAGCTATCAGAACGTTCCGGCGCCGCGATGCCGAATACTTTCATCAAGCTGGCGGGGTCATCAGGCACCGCGGCGAGCATCGCCTGCTCCTCCGGCGTCAGCGGACCAATCCCATCGTAAAAACCGTCTACGAGCACTCGCCCATCGTCGCCTTTCATTGACGCCAGGAGACGAGCGAGCCGGAGCGCCGGATTCGGCACCCAGCTGCCATAGTTGCCGCTGTTGACGCCCACCTTCGGGCCGTACGCGGTGATATCTAAAGCCAGATACCCGCGGACGCCGAACGCGATAGTCGCCCGGCCACTCGGATGGGCTGGACCTTCCAGCAGGAGCATGACATCTGAGGTTAACTTGTCACGGTACCGTGGGATGGCCGCCGCGAGGCTTGGCGAGCCCGCCTCGCCATCGAGGACCACTCGCACATTGGAAGACGGCACAAGGCCGCTTGCCTTCAACGCATCAAGGGCCGCCAACAGGGCAACAATGGGAGCCTTGTCATCGGAGGCGGACCGCGCATAGAGTCGCCAGTTCGGATCGAATTTATCGAGCGTTCGCAATCCCGGTATTTCCCTCGCGCCATCTTCCAGACGCCCGCTCCGAAGCACGGGGAGGAACGGGCTCGCCTGCCTCCAGGCCTTGGGGTCTACCGGCTGGCCGTCATAATGCGCCCAGAACAGCAGCGTGCGTTTTGCGTCGGGAACCTTCAACTCTCCCCAGACGAGGGGGTTGCTGTCGGTCTCGAGGATCTCGGTGCTGAAACCGCGCCGGCGCAGCATGTCGCGCAGCAACACCGCATTGCGTCGGATGTTCTCCGTATCCGCAGCGATGTTCGGAATTGTGACAAGCTCGACCAGTTCGGAGACGATCGCACGCTGGTGGGAGGCGACGTAGCGTTCGAGCGCCGCACGGGTACCCTGTGCCTGGGGGACCCCCTGCCACGCCGTGGCGAGCATGAGCGAGATTCCGACGGCAAACCGCAACCGGGCATTCATCGTTCACTCCATCTGCTCGGCGGCATCAGGGCCAACCGTCGGCCTTCGGCCATGGCTGGATTGACCAGCCAGTATAGTGCTCCGAATTGTCAATTCGCGCCACCATCCGGCAGTGTCAGCGCTAACTGAGACACTACCCGCAACCCGAATGCTCGATGCCGTGACCTCGATATTTCGGGATGGCCCTGTCCGGGCGATGCCGGACAGGGCCAATGGCAAACTGGGTCAGAAGGTGAACTTCACGCCGAGCTGCATCATGCGCGGCTGATACGCCAGCGCGGCGTTGGCCGAAGGCAGTCCAAACCTGGCGTTCGACATGTTGGTCGTATAGCTGCCATAGTTTTCATGGTTGAACACGTTGTACACCTCCAACATGCCGTCAACCTTGACCTTGCCCACGATTGGGAACGCCTTCTGGAGCCGCAGGTCCACGCGGTGAAGAGGTAGGCCCTTCAGACTGTTGCGCGGGACGATCGAGCCGTCCGCTCGCAGACGGTTTTCGCCGCTTCCACCTTCGCTCCGTCGGTCGGTGCCGTCGGTGACGGCGAACCGCTGGCCGGAGCCGTAGAAGTAGATGCCGCTCATCTGGAACCCGTAACCGAGATCGACCACGCCGTTCACGTTCGCGCGGTGGCGCTGATCGTCGGCCGCGTAGCCGTACTCCCCGCCGAGATCCCTGGCCAGAGCGAAGTCGAGCGTGCGGCGCGCGACGATGCCGTCGCTGCCGAGGTACCACTGATCGCGCACCGGGTTCGCGTCCTTGAAGAACGCCAGCGTGTAGGTCGCGTTCGCCTGCCAGCGATGACTGAACCGCTTCGTGAACGTGAAGTCCGTCCCGTGGTAGTTGGACCAACCGTCCAGTAACTCGAAGTTGACGGTGCCCCAGGTCGGGAACGGTCGAGCGGCCACGTTCGTGAAGGGAATATTCGCGCCGGTCGCCGGGTTGTAGGTCAAGTTCGCGTTGACGGTGGTCGTCGGCTCCTCGAGGCGGCCACCGGTATAGGAGTAGTTGACCTCGACCGACGCCTGCGTGCCGATCTGCCGCTGCACGCCGATCGACGCCTGGTGCGAGTACGACGTCCGGCGTCCGGGGTAGTTGATCTCCTGCGTCAGCGCCCGGAACGCGCAGTTGGTCGTCCGCTTGACCACATCGCACGCGTTCTGGAGCGAGTCCTGGAAGCTCGGTTTCGCTCCGTTGAACCAGCCGTAGAAGTTGTCCCTGACCGTCGTGAAATTGTCACGGCCGTCGAACGTGATCTGGTTTTCGAACCGGTGCACATATCCCAAGGTCTGCTGCACGCCGTCGTTTGGCGCAAACGCGAAGAACAAGCCGTATCCGCCGCGCACCGCTGTCTTGTCATCGAGCTTGAACGCAAACCCGGTGCGCGGGGCGAAGTCGTTCTTGTCAACCGGCAGGTTGCCAGGCAGCCAGGGTCTGAACTCGAGCTTCTCGTTGTGACCACCGAAGTCGATGTCGTACCGAAGGCCGAGGTTCAGCGTGAGCCGGTCGGCCATACTCCAGTCGTCCTGCAACCAGCCACCCCACACATGGCGCGTCACCTTGTATTGGTGCTCGGTATCCGACAGCGAGTGGTCCACCCAACGGACCAGGGGCGTACCGGTGGCAGTCCGCATCGCGGCGAGCGGCGCCTGGTTCCACGTTGACGCATCACGCACATCTGGGAACATCAGCTGGAGCTGGGCCGCACTTGGGATGGGGCCGCCCTGGGCATTGATGACGCCATCGCACCGCAGGCACCACTTGAACTGGTTGCCGAACTTGATGTACTCGACGCCCATCTTGATGTCGTGACGTCCCCCCCGGTTGAATGACGTCGTATAGTCGTCGCGAATCGATGTGGTGTCCTGAAAGATGTTGAGGGGCGAGGCGCCGATGGTCAGGCCCGTGAACTGGGTGACGATCGAGCCGCCGTGGAGCGACGGATGATACGGGAAGTCGTTGCCCTTCCAGCGAACATCCGGCTGATCGCGCCGCTCGTAGTCCGTCCGACCGCCTTTGATTTCGTTGACCGACCTCGTCCCGAAGACCTGCGTCAACGTGCCGAAGTACTGGGGCGCGATACGTCCACGGGTGCCGCCAACCGGGCTGGTCGGGCTGCCGCCGCTGTAGAAGTCCGTGTAGAACTGGGTCGCACGCGCAATCAGCCGCGTCTGGGGTTTCAGCTGCCAGTCGATGCGCTCGGTCGCGGTGTGCTGCTTCTTGGGATACGTGATGTCCCGATTGAGGAACGCGTACACGCTGTTCGAGTTGAACGTGCGCGGCTCGTGCTCGAATTCGTAGCTGCCGAAGAAGTGCAGCCGGTCGCGCACGATGGGGCCGCCGAAGGTGGTGCTGAGCTGCTGATTCGAATACGTCAACACGCGCTGTTGAATGAAGTCCGCGGCGTTGAACTTGTCGCTTCGGAAGTAGCCACCGAACGTTCCGGTCGCGCTGTTGGTGCCCGACTTGGTGATGGCGTTGACCACCATGCCCGAGGAGCGGCCCTGCGTCGCATCGAAGCGATTAGCCACAACCTGGAATTCTGCAATCGCATCGCGGCTCATCTGGGGCTGCTCGTTGTCGCCGCCCGAGTGGTAGTTGGTCGTGATCTGCTGGCCGTCGACGTTGGTCTGGGAGTAGCCCTGGCGATTCTGCACGTAGCCGCCCCCTTCATTTCGCCGCGCCCCGGGTGCAAGCAGCGTCAGGTCCATCCAGTTGCGACCGTTGATGGGCAGGTCCTGGACCTGGCGCGGGTCGATGTTCGCCCCGACCGTCGAGTCCGTGGTGTCGACCAGCGGCGCTTCGCCGGTGACCGTGACTGTTTCATTCAGGGTTGCCGGGCCGAGCTGAAGCGCTACGGTCAAGGTCTGGTTCAGCAGGAGCTGAAGGCCGGTGCGGGTCGCGGTTTGAAAACCCAACAGACTGGCCGTAATCCTGTGGGCACCCACGCGAACCGGGATACGGAACGCACCCTGGGCGTCGGTGACTCCCTCATAGGTGTTGCCGGTCTCCTCGTGTACCACGGTGATGCTGACGCCGGGGAGCACCCCTCCGGACGAGTCAGTGACAGTCCCGGTGACGGTTGCCTGCTGCGCCGATGCAGTCACCGCCCCGAGGAGCAGGACGCCGACCGCGAGCAATGCGTGTTCCAAACTTGCTTTCATCTCTCCTCCTATTTCACGACTTCCCATCTCGACGGCCCTTGTGTCGCGTGGTCGGCGAGGCGGCCACGACGCTCGACCAAAGGAACGGCTAATGGCCTAGAGGTTGCCTTATACCATTACCATCACCCTCTGTCACAGGGTTGCCCCGTCCGCTGTTGAATTTCAGGTTGGATGTTCGACGCCTGTTGGACGTTGTCGATGGATCGTTCATCCGACCTTGTCAGTGACGGCGGTAACCGCCGCGCCATCCCTGCACGCCACTCGGGCACGCCATATTCGATGGTGTGCGTGGAACGCTGAGGGTCCAGCCGGAAGTGGGCTGGCACCCTCACCCCCACAGGCTGACGTCACACTGCCTGGCGGCCTTTCGCAGCGGCCCATCCTTGCAGGCCAACACGAGTCCTTGTCTCTGTGCCAGCTCGAGGTAGGCTGCGTCATGGACCGAGAGTTGGTGAGCGGACGCAAGCTCGGATAACCGCGAAAAGGCCAGCGACGCCATTTCATGGTCGACGCGGAGCGGGAGCCGGCGGAGCCAGCCGAGTCCCGCCTGCCGCTCGGCGTCAGTCAGTTTGCGCCGGCGGACAAGCACTGTAAGGGCGTTGGCCACTTCCAACGGCCACAGCGCGGGCACTTCGAGGGTGGCACCCTCGGCAATCGCGTCCAACAGTGCGCCCGTGTGCGTCGTCGCGTGAGCAGGATGTACCCACCCGATGGCCACGGACGCGTCCGCGACGAAGCCCTGCGTCACAGCCGGCCTTCTTCGATCGCGGATCGGACCTCCCGGTCCGTAAGCTTCACCCTTGACCTTCGACGGATCCGTTGCTGCAGCTCCTGGAGCCCCGCCACCGCCCGGCGGACGTCGGCGAACCGCTGCCTGCCTTCCGGCACCAATCGCGCGACAGGCTTGTCATGGCGTGTGATCACGACCTCCTCCCCCTTGGAGACGCGGTCCAGCAGTTCTCCGAAGTGGGTCTTGGCTTTGAATGCACTTACTGTGGCCATCGGCGCCCCTCCACTGACGAAATTAACCAGTCGTTGACTAGTCTATTATTGACTCCTCCATGTTCGAAGGCGCACGGACCCCGGCAGGACCTCGTTCCTCAGATCGGACGCCGGCCGCCGGCCGTAGCAACGAACTGGCCGGGATGTCGCCAGGTTCAAGGCCGTCTCCATTCAGGAAGGCAAAGCAGCGTCCATCCTGTTCGCTCTTGGCGGTGGCGTCGTTTCCTGCTACAAGGTGCTCGAAGGCAGAGGTACTGTAGTGACCGACAATCACCCTCGCGCCACCGGCCTCCCGGAGACCACATGCGGCGCGTAGGCCTCAGTCCCGGGATCGTCGTGACGCTGGTCTGCATCTGGCTGCCGGTGGTGTCCGTGACGGCGCAGCGCCCGTTGGCCGCGCCGACCGCAACCCTCGGGGCGGAGGATTTGTATGACCCCAACCAGCTTCAGGACATCTGGATCCGGATCAACGCCAGGGACTGGGCGAAACTCCGC
>JAHFUJ010000220.1 GCA_023265105.1 Acidobacteriota bacterium | reverse complement strand
GTGGATGTATCGGGCGGGTCTCGAAAGCATGCTCGGCCTGCGGCGCCGGGGCGCCACGTTCAGCATCGATCCCTGCATCCCGTCGTTGTGGCCCGGGTACGAGATTCGGTGGCGCTGGCACACCACACGCTATGACATTTCGGTCTCGAATCCGGAGCGCCGATGCCGTGGGGTGGCCAGGGCGGAACTCGATGGCGCGGTGGTCAACGCGGCGGCGATTCCGTTCATCGAGGACGGTGGCATCCATCAGGTGCGCGTCGTGCTCGGGCACGCGTGAGACGATAGGCGGTATTTAATACGGCCTATCGTCCCGCAACTCTTTAAATATGGGCTGCTGACCGAAGAGGAGACTGCTGTTACGCAAAAGTTGTCCAATTACTTGTCCCAGGGTGAGTCACTGCGCCAGGAAGCTGAATCGAGACATCGCGCACCTCCAATAGACCGCGTGACACCGGAAGGCCAACCTCGTCCAACGGCCTCGGCCGGCACGGTCCGCCCACCAACCGACGCCTGAGCTTGACAGACCAGGAAAGTCCACCCACGACAGTTCTTGCTCTGTCCGGCGCCGGTGCAATAAGCTGCGCTCTGTCGAGGGAAGCGCTGTCGCGCATGGGCCGCCAGGCGGGCGTCCCCGCCAGACCCGCTACCGTTTCCCGTCAAGCCCCACAGGAACGCCGAAAGAAACGCAGGGCAGGGCCGAGTGAGCTTCAAGAACCTCATCTTCATCAGTTACTCCCATATCGACAACCAGCCGCTCTCCACGGAACAGCAGGGCTGGGTCACCCGCTTTCACAGCAACCTCAAGGGCTATCTCGAAATGCGGCTGGGCGTGCGCCGGGCTGCGATCTGGCGCGACGAGAAGCTCAACGGCAACGACATCTTCGCCGACGAGATCCTCGCCCAACTGCTGGAATCCGCCGTCCTGATTTCCGTGCTGTCGCCGGGCTACCTCGGTTCGGGGTGGTGCACTCGCGAAGTGGCTGAATTCTGCCGCCTGGCCGAGCAATCGGTCGGGCTGCGCGTGGGCAACGGCGTACGCATTTTCAAGGTCATCAAGACGCCGGTGGATTCGCAGGAAGCCGTCCCCATCTTCAAGGACGTCCTCGGAGAGGAATTCTTCGTCTACAACCAGGAGCAGGCGCCGCTTGAACTGGACCCGGCGTACGGCCCACCGATTTCGCAGCAGTACCACGGCAAGATGGCCACGCTGGCATGGAAGCTGGCCCAGTTCATCAAGCAGATCGATCCGTCGGTGAAAGCGGGGCCCGCCTCGAACCAGACTGCGGCGGACAAGCCCATCGTCTACCTCGCGGAGTGTAGCAAGGACCGGCGCGCCGACCGCGATGCGTTGCTGACCGAACTGCAAGTGAGCGGCCATACAGTGCTTCCGGATCGCGGGCTGCCGTGGAATGAGACGGAGTACGTTCCGGAGGTACGGCGACTGCTGGAGCGCGCGCGGCTTTCCATCCACCTGATCGGGAAGCTGTACGAGCCGCTCGACGGCGCTCGCTCCGTCGTGGCCATTCAGAACGAACTGGCCGTCGAGCGCAGCCGACAGGCCGGGCTGCGGCGCCTGATCTGGAACCCGCCATCCTCCGTGGCGCCGCACCCCGCCGAGTTGCCGTTCCTCCTGGCGCTCGAAACCAGCGGGGATGTGCAGTTCGGCGCGGACGTGATTATCTCCAACCTGGAGACCTTCAAGGTGGCGATGCAAGCCACGCTGAAAAAGATCGCGGAGCCTGAACCCGTCAAGGCGCCCGCCGCCGCGCCTGATACCAAGACCGTCTATCTCATTTGCGATGCGCGCGACCGTAAGGCGACCGTGCCATTGCGGCAGTGGCTGCGCGGCCGCGGATGGGAGGCGAAGCTTCCGGCCTTCGATGGCGATTCCGCCGCCGTGCGGCAGGCCAACCAGCAGGAGCTCGCCGCGTGCGACGCCGTTCTACTGTTCTACGGCGGGGGCGACGAATTGTGGCGGCGCTCGGTGGGGCGCGAACTCGAACGCGCGCTCGAATACCGGTCAGGCAAACCACTGCCGCCCGCCTGGACCTACCTGGTGGACCCCGACACTGCCGACAAGGTCGACATTTTCGACATGAGTGCCGGGAACGTCATTGACGGCCGGAGGGGCTTCACCGAGGGGCTGCTCGATCCCTTCCTCAAGGCCGTGGATGCGAAATGAGTATCGCCGCCGTCGAACTCAAGAATCCGTTTCCCGGGTTGCGTCCTTTTCAGAAAGGCGAGGAGCACCTCTTCTTTGGACGCGAGCGCCAGGTCGACACCATGGTGGACAAGCTGGCGGCCACGCGTTTCCTGGCGGTGGTGGGAACCTCGGGCAGTGGCAAATCATCGCTGGTGAATTGCGGATTGCGCCCGGCGCTGCACCGCGGCCTGATGGCGCGGGCCGGGACTGCGTGGCGTGTCGCGCAGTTCCGCCCCGGGGGGAACCCGCTGCGCTCGCTGGCGGCGGCGCTCGCAACGCCCGGCGGCCTGTTCGGCTCCTACCGGCCCGAGGGCGTCGACCTGGAGGACATTGTGGAAGCCACCCTGCGCATGGGCAGCGTGGGGTTGGCGCAGGTCTACGAACAGGCGACGACCGGCGAGCCAACGAATCTGCTGGTGGTGGCAGACCAGTTCGAGGAGTTATTCCGTTATCACCAGACGACGCTGGATGGCCACGCGGGAGCGTACAGCACCTCGCCAGATGCCATCGCGCTGGTCAGCCTGTTGCTGCAAGCGCGGGTGCAATCTGATTTCCCGATTTACGTGGCGCTGACGATGCGCTCTGATTTTCTCGGCGAGTGCTGCCAGTTCCACAGCCTGCCGGAGGCGATGAACGACGGCCAGTTCCTGGTGCCGCGGCTGACGCGGGACGAGCGGCGCGCCGTCATCGCCAGCCCCATTGCCGTGGCCGGCGGGGCACTCGACCCGGTGCTGCTGACTCGCCTGGTCAACGACGTGGGCGACAACCCGGACCAGCTTTCCATTCTCCAGCACGCATTGAACCGCACATGGGCTCACTGGCATCACGACGCCGGCGCCACCGGCCCGATCTCGCTGCCGCACTACGAGGCCATCGGCACGATGAGCACGGCGCTCGACCGGCACGCCGAGAAGGCCTTCGGCGAACTGCGGGACGCACGCGGGCAGATGATCTGCCAGAAGATCTTCCGCACGCTGACGGACCGGGGGACGGACGCGCGCGGCGTGCGCCGCCCCACCACCATGGCCGCGCTCTGCGCGATTGCGGACGCCAGCCCCGCTGAGGTCGCCGACGTCATCAACGTGTTCCGCAAGCCGAGCCGGTCGTTCCTCATGCCGCCGCGGACCGAAGCGCTCGACCCTTCCACCATCGTCGATATTTCCCACGAGAGCCTGATGCGCGTGTGGGAGCGGCTGAAGAAATGGACCGACGTGGAGGCGCGCTCCGCCCGCACGTACCGCCGGCTGGCTGAGACCGCCGCGCTGCACATTGCGGGAACGGCGGGGTTGTGGCGCGATCCCGATCTGCAGCTTGCCCTAGAGTGGCGCCGCCGGGAAAACCCCACCGCCGCTTGGGGAGGCCTGTATCTCCCTGGCTTCGATGCCGCGATGGAATTCCTGGAAGAGAGCCGCCTGGCGCGCGACGGCGAACGGGCGGAACGGGAACTGGCCACGCGTTGGAGGCGGATCGAGATTCTGATTCTGTGCGTCCTGCTGGCCACCTTCGTGTATAACTTCGACCGCCATTCCGGCCCCCTCAAGAATTTCTTTTCGTTCCTCCCCGACCGAGACGGCGATGGGCATTGGGCCAGCTTCGCGTCGATGATTGTGCTGCTCTTTCCGTACTCGATGACGTATCTGGGACTGCGCCACTGGGGCCGCATCCTGCACCGGCGCTGGGCCTATGACCGGGTGCTGGCTGAAGCGGCGGCCGCCGCCGACCGTCCGGTCGAGGTCGTGGCGGACGTCGCTCCGGCGACGGACGTGGCCTACGCTTCGTTCTGGAAACGCGCCGGAGCCTGGACGATTGACTTCATCGTGTTCGTGCTGGTGGTCGCACTCTGGGGCTTCTCGATTTCCGTTCTTCCTCACGATTGGGAAGCCTTCCTGATCAGTGCCGCCTATGGCACGGACCTTCTGTATGACGCGCTGTTGACCAGCTCCCGATGGCAGGGTACGGTGGGCAAACGGCTCATGGGGATCGCGGTCACCGACATGCGCGGCAGGCGGCTGCCTTTCTGGCGTGCGGCGTGTCGCCACATGGCGAAGATTCTCTCCTGGTACACGGTCGGGTTTCTCGTCGCTCTGTTCACCAAGAAGCGCCAGACCGTGCACGACCTGGTGGTGCGAACGGTGGTGATCGCGCGTCGGATACCCGCCGTTCCGCCACCACCGGGTGGGTGAGACCGGCGCCGCCGGCTGGTCAGGTGTTTCGCTGCCGAGCGCTCTTCTGGTCGAGCTATGCCGAGGTTCTCGCCGAAGGAGATCTTTCGCTTCATGACGATGGTCGGCCGCCCGCTCACCGGCATGATCCTCTGGATGGTTTTGATGTGGCCCGGTGGCATGGCGTCGATGAACGTCCTGCGGCGCCTCGGCGTCCTCAACATCGCGTGCGTCGCGTACATGTACTGCCGGTGGCTCCGGATCTGGGGCGTCGCGCCGTTCGTCGCACTGGCGATCAGCGTCGTCGCGATCACCCAGCCACCGGCGTTCGCCACCACCGGCAGGCCCGATCGGAAATTTCCACCCGGACGAGATCACGCGCGTTCGCTCGCGCCGCCATGTGAGCGACCTGCTCGACGCGGCGGCCTCGCCCTGCTGCAGTACTATTTCGGGCCGAAGGACGTGTTCACGTATTCGGTGATAGTCGGCGAGAAGCCGGGTCAACGCTGGACTACCTGAGCGACGACCTTGGGAGATTGGCCGATCCGGCCGCCAGCGTGGTGGGCGCGCCGCCGCCATCGGCCGGGATGGAAACCAGGTTCCGCGGGCCTCGGTCTGTCGTCATGATCAGCCACTTTCCGTCCGGCGTCCAGGTGCTGAGGACAGCACTTCAAACGTCCCGCGTGAGCGGCCCGACGTCTTGACCCGCTGGTCGCGGTCCGAGTCATCGCTGAGCTTCCCGGGCCTGTCGGCTATACTCACCCGGTCCATACATGGCTCACGACTCGGGCATCCGCGAGCAGGTCAGAGCGGCAGCGGCCAAGCGGATTCTCTTTCTCCCCCATGCCATCACGGCGATGGCTCGGCCGACACCGATTGTGGACAGATCCGAAGTTGAGGCGGTCGTCTTTCAGGGAGCGGTCATCGAGGACTATCCGGAGGATGTTCGAGGCCACAGCTGCCTGCTGTTGGCGACTCCCGAGGGCCGGGCAGTGCACGTGGTATGCTCGCCGAAGGCGGACTACTTGGCCGTCATCACGGCCTATGTGCCGGAGCCGGCTCACTGGTCGGCCGACTTTCGCGAGAGGAAACCCTGATGGAATGCCTTCAGTGCAGGGGTCGCTTGCTGAGAGGCACCGCGCCGTTCAGCGTCGATCGCGGTGGCTACCACCTCCATTGGGATGCCGTCCCGGCCTGGGTTTGCACGCAGTGTGGCGAACCGTTGTTCGAGAGCCGCGAGGTTGACGTGATTCAGGACGCGATCAAGGCGCTCGACCGGGAAAACGACAGGCTTCTGGCCCCTCGATAGCCCCACGACGCGCTCCGCGCGACGGCGGGCTACGGCTGGCAAGCCAGCTTACTTGTCCGCCGTGGCGCGAGACGCGAAGATGGACGGCTGGCGGGCAGCTACTTGTCCGCCGTAGCGCGAGGCGCGAAGGTGGACGGCTGGCGGGTTATGCGAAATCTGGCGTTCATGCGTCCTGGACGTATCGCGCCGCTCGTGAAAGGTCCACGCCGTTCGCCTTGCGCAGCGCGGCCCACAGGTCTCCCACCTCGCTGATCCGCGCCGGCACGGTCTCGATCGTGAACTGCTCGCGCTTCACGCCGTGGTCGACCTCTCGCCAACGGAGCGGCGTCGACGCACCGGCATACGCGCTCGCGCGGGCGCTGTAGGCCGTCGCCAGCGTCTTGCCGGGAATGTTCTGCAGGTAATCGATGTACACACGGTCGCCGCGCGCGTCCACGGCACGCTCGATCGTCGCAACCTTGGAGTGTTTGTGGGCGACGACCGTGGCGATGATTTGGCAGAAAAGCCGCCCGGCGTCGTACGGCGTGCCCGCCGGCAGCGGGATGTAGATGTGCAGGCCGTCGGCGCCCGACGTTTTCGGAACGCCTGTCGCGCCCATCGACTCGAGCTCGTCGCGAATCCACCGCGCGACGTCGAGCACGCGCGCGAAGGAGACCTCCGGCATTGGATCGAGATCGAGCGCGACGTGATCCGCCGATTCCGGCGACGTCACGCGCGAAAACCACGGATCCTGCGAGATCGCGGCCAGCTGCGTCATGTAGAGCAGCGTCTTGAGAGTTCCGCCGACGATGCGGCTCACGGGGTCGCGATCGCCGGCGACCTCGACGCGGACACCCTCGGGCGCTTCGTCCGGCGCCCGCTGCTGGTAGAACGCTTTGCCTGCGATGCCGTTGGGAAACCGCTTCATCACGAGCGGCCGGCCGTCCACGGCGGGAAGAATGAACGGCGCGACCTGCACGTAGTAGCGCATCAGGTCGCCCTTGGTCAGCTTCTGTTTCGGCCAGAACACCTTGTGGAGGTTGCTGACGTTCAGGCGATCGCCGTCGGGCAGGAGGAGCACGCCGTCGCGGCGGCTGCTCTCGATCTCGCGAAGCTGGTCCATGAGCGCCGACTGGTCGTCGATCGGCGCCTGTTGTTCGAAGTTCCGCGTTTCAGGTTCCCGGTTTTGGTTCCTCACCCGCGAACCCTGAACCCTGAACGCTGAACCCTGAACCCGACGAGGCTCCGCCCTGTCGAGCCGGACCTTCGTCGTCGCATGCAACCGCATCTCCGGCTCCCGCACCACTTCTCCAGGCTTCTTGTCGTCGCGCAGGCCAAGGTAGACCGGGTGGCGAAGCCTCGCGTCGGCCGTCCACTCGGTGAATTTGACCTGCGCGACGAGCTTCGGGCGCACCCAGTGCGCCTTCTCGTTGGTCCGCGGCCGCTCGCCGAACGGGCACTCCTTGGTCTCGAGCGGCTCGAGCAGCTTCATCAGGCGCCCGAGCTCGCGCTCGTCGAACCCAGTGCCCGTGTGTCCCGCGTAGACGAGGGCATTTTTCACCGCGGTCGTGGCCCCACTCCCGGCCGCCTTTTCATACACCCCCAGCAGCAGCGCGCCAAAGTGCGAGCGCGTGTCCCGCGGCTCGGTCCAGCCGCCGACGACGAATTCCTGTTCGTGGAGGATCTTCAGCTTGCGCCAGTCGGGCGTGCGCTTCCCGGATCGGTAGCGTGAGTCGGCGTGCTTGGCGATTACTCCTTCCCAGCCGCGCTCGAGCGCGCGCTGGTAGAGCGCGCGGCCGTCCGCGCGCACCATCTCGCTGACGCGCAGCAGCGGCGAGCCGGTCCGACCGAAGATGCGCTCGAGGGCTTGACGCCGTTCGAGGAGCGGCCGGTTGCGAAAATCGGTGCGTCCTTCGCGCAGCACATCGAAGGCGATAAATGCGACCGAGAAAGGGGGACGGGAGCCCTTTTCACAAAAGGGCTCCCGTCCCCCTTTCTGGAGCCGACGCCCTCTCTGCAGCTGCTGGAACCCGGCCGGCTCGCCCTTCTCGTCGAGCGCGACGATCTCGCCGTCCAGGACGAGGGGCGCTTTGAGCCGCCGCGCCCAGCTCCGAAGGGCGTCGATGATGGCTGGGAACTGGCCGCTCTTTTCGTTGCCGAGGCGGGACCACAGTCGCACGGGCCCGCCCCGATCCACTTCAGCGATGGCGCGAATGCCGTCGTACTTCGGTTCGTAGACGAGCCGTGGATCCTCGAGAGGCGCGTCGCCAAGCGACGCCAGCATGGGGCGGAGGTCGGGCTTCACCTAGCTGTCAGCTTACAGCTATCAGC
>JAHFUJ010000219.1 GCA_023265105.1 Acidobacteriota bacterium | reverse complement strand
TGAGGGGCTGGCGGTAGGGTAGCGCGTACGCGCCCCGAAGCGGTAATATCGCCGCCGTAGTTACCCTGTTCGGCGCGCCTGGCGCGTCTCACGACAAGGAGTCTCCATGCGAACCATGAAAGCCCTGGTAGCCGTTCTTGCGATGGCGGTCGTCGTCTCCGGGTGCAGCCGGCCGAGCGGCGCCGCTGCCGCAGCCGATGCGATGGGCGCGACGAATTTGAACTCCGTCCAGTTCTCCGGCAGCGGAACCAACTACGCCTACGGGCAGGCGTACACCCCCGGCGGGCCGTGGCCGCGCTTCGAGGTCAAGACCTACACGGCGGCCGTCGACTATCAGGCACCCGCGATGCGGGTGGACATGCTGCGCGCGCAGGGTGAGCATCCGCCGCGGGGCGGCGGCGCCCAGCCTTTCGCGACCGACCAGCGGACCATCCAGGTCGTGAGCGGGAAAAACGCGTGGACCGAAGGAGGCGCACAGCCGGCGCCGAATCCCGGGGCCGTCACCGACCGTCTGCGCCAGATCTGGCTCACGCCGCACGGCGTCGTCAAGGCCGCCATCGCAAGCGGCGCCCCAGCGACGGGCAACGTCTTTACTTTCAAGGCCGAGGACCGAGACGCCAAGGTGACGCTCAATCAGCAGAACCTCGTCGAGCGCGTCGAATACGTGACGACGAATTCGGTGGTGGGCGACGTGCCGGTCGAGGTCACATATTCGGACTACGCCCAGTTCGGAGGCATCCAGTTCCCACGGCACATCGTCGAGAAGCAGGACGGCTTCGACACGCTCGACATCACGATCACCGACGTGCAGCCGAACGCCGCCGTCTCGCTGCCCGTGCCGGCCAACGTCGCCTCCGCGCCGGCGCCGCCTGCCGTGCCGATGGCGGCCATTGAAAAGGTCGCCGACGGCCTCTGGTCGCTGAACGGCGCCGGCACGCGCAGCCTCGCCGTCGAGTTCGCCGATCACATCGTGATGCTCGAAGGACCGACGAGCGACGCGCGATCGAAGGTCGCCAACGAGCTCGTGCGTAAGACGGTACCGAACAAGCCAATCCGGTACGTCGTGAACACGCATGCTCATTACGATCACGCTGGCGGCTTGCGCCAGTACGTCGCCGAAGGCATCACGGTGATCACCCACGAGAGCAACAAGGCGTTCTACGAGCAGGCGTGGGCAAGGCCGCGGACCGTCGAGGACACGGCGCCGACATCGAACAAGCCAACGATCGAAACGGTGGCCGACAAGAGGGTGCTGAGCGACCGCACCCGCACCGTCGAGCTGTATTTCCTGGCGGACCACCAGCATCACAGCGGCCAACTGATCGCCTACCTCCCGAAGGAGCGGATCCTGATGTACGGCGACGGCTACAACCCGCCTGCCGGTGACGAGATTCGCACGCCCGAGCGCGGACCCGAGTTCGCCGCGCAGCTGGTGCAGCGGGTCCAGCAGTTGAAGCTGAATCCGGAGCGGATCGCGCCGGTGCACGGCCGCGTCGTGCCGTACAAGAACCTGCTGACTGCGTTCAACCTCGGCGGGGCGACGAGCACGCAGTAACTCAGAGCCGAGGTACGTATGCGTAGCAACGTGTTATCCATCGTTGCGGCAACGGTCGTCGTCCTTCTCGCCTCCACCTCCGCGCTCGCGCATCATGGAGCGGCGTCGATCTATGACATGAGCAAGGAGACGACGATCAAGGCGACGGTCACCGAGTACGTGTGGACCAACCCGCACGTCGAGCTTGGAATTTCGCCGAGTGGCGGCACCACGACGGAGCTGCTGCTCGAGCTCGGCTCGCCACCGAACATCAGGAACAGAGGGTGGACGAGCCGCACCGTGAAAGCCGGCGATGTCGTGACTGTCACGTTCCATCCCGGCCTACGCGGCGCGAAGATCGGCGTGGTCGTCAAGCTGATCACGGCGGACGGCAAGGAGCTCCACGCGTGATCCGGCGTCTGATCGCGCTGGCGACGGCCGCCGCGCTCACCGCGGCGGCCGCCGGTTGTTCCAAGCCCGCGGCCGCTCCCGCAGCAGCTGCGCACCCCGATTTATCGGGCTCGTGGGTGCGCCCTCTCGGCGAAGGGGGATTGCCGCCGGCGAACAAGATTCCGCTGACGCCGCGGGCCGCCGCCAAGATGAAGGCCGAGCGTCCCGCAGCGGGCGAGAACCAGGACTTCGCCAACACCACCGATCCGTCGCTGAAGTACGCGGATCCGAACGGCTACCCGCGCATCTCGATGCACCCGATGCGCTTCAAGCTGATTCAGACCAACGATTACGTCTACCAGCTCTGGGAATACAACCAGAACTGGCGGCAGATCGCGTTGAACGTGCCGCAGGATCCCGATCCCGCGCTCACGTGGTACGGCAACGCGGTCGGCAAGTGGGAGGGCGACACGCTCGTCGTCGATTCGATCGGCTACAAGGATTCGACGTGGCTCGATTCGCGCGGTCTTCCGCACACGCAGGACCTGCACCTGGTCGAGCGGATCCATAAGGTCGGCGAGAACCTCGTGTTCGACATCACGTTCGAGGACCCGGGCGCCTTCACCAAACCGTGGACGGCGCAGCTGACGTACAGGCCCTCGCCCGACGGAACGATGACGGAAACGATCTACACGATCTCTGACGAGCTGCGATTCCGCGAGCGGTTCCTGCAGCAGAAACCTACGATTCCCATTCGACGGTGATGACATGAGAAAGACGCTTGTCGCGTTGTTTACGATCGCATCCGCTCTTTCACTACTTGCCACTCCGCTGCTGGCCCACCACGCCAACGCCGTCTTCGACGTCGGAAAGAGAGTCACGGTCAAAGGAACGGTCACGGAGTGGTTCTGGGCCAACCCGCATTGCCTCTTGCGGTTCGACGTCACAGATAACAACGGCCAGGTGGTTCACTGGATTGCGGAAACCCAGGCGCCGCCAAACATGATCCCCTTCGGCTGGACCAAGCAGTCCTTCACGGCGGGGGATGAAGTGACGATCACGCTCGAACCCGTCAAGAATGGCTCGCCACTCGGGCGTATCCTTCAAGCCAGGCTTCCGGATGGCAAGACCCTCGTCGCAGGCGCGGCGCCCGTGGCCGCTGGAGCGGCCGGCGCGCCGGAAACCGGACGATAGTCCCAATCACCAAGAGGGACGACCCATGGCAAAGCGTGTTGTCGTTCAAGCGATTGCAGCGATTGCACTCGTGACGCTGCTGTCACCTGTGACGCGCGGTCAACAGGGGTTCCGGCGCCAGCTTGGAGCCGTGTACGACGTGGATTTCGAAGGCAAGAAGTCAGGCCCCGCTCCCCGCCGCAGCGTGTCCGGCACCTGGGAATTCGCCAAAGGCGGCGCCGAGGGGATTCAGGCGGACGGGGCGAAGGCCATGCCGTCGGATGGCAAGCCGGAACACGAGCTGCCGTTCACTCCCGAAGGGCGGAAGGCCTTCATGGCCCACAAGCCGACCTATGGATTCACGCAGGTGCCCTCGGCACTCACCAACGATCCGATGCCCGGCTGCGATCCGCAGGGGTTGCCACGCATCGTCCTTCACAATGCCCACACGGAGCAGATTATCCAGACCCCCAACCAGGTGGTGATCCTGTATCAGTTCAACAAGAAATGGCGCGTCATCTGGACGGACGGCCGAGCGCTGCCCAGGGATCCGGAACAACCGGCGTGGGCCATCAAAGACGCCCCGCCACCTGAATCACGCTGGTGGGGATACTCGGTCGGCCGGTGGGTAGATGACTATACGTTCGTCGCGGAATCGAATGGATTCGACGATCGAACCTGGCTCGACAATGCGGGCCGTCCTCACAGCGACGCGATGCGGGTCGTGGAGACGTACCACCGTGTGGATGCCGACCACCTGGAGAAAACGATCACGATCGACGACCCGAAGTATTACACCCGTCCGTGGGTCGCTCTCGACAAGCTTCCTTACAGGCTGCAATCACCCAGCCTGGAGATTCCCGAGCAGGAATGCGTACCCTCGGAGACAGCGAAATATGACAGGCTGTTTGCCAACCCCGCCGCCGGCGTAACACCCTGACGCGATCTCGCCGAGGTGCTCGCATGATGAGCAGACGAACCCCTTATGTGGTCGCAATAGCCTGCGTCGCGTGCGGCGTCGTCGGCCAGGCACAGAACGGCAGGCAGACAGCCGTGCCGTTCCAGGTGGTTGAAGCGTCGATCGCCGACATCCACGCCGCATTCGCGAAGGGCACCCTGACCGCCCGTGCGCTGACACAACAGTACCTCGATCGGATCGAGGCCTACGACAAGCGGGGGCCTGTCCTCAACTCCATCATCACCATCAACCCGCGCGCGCTCGAGGACGCCGACAAACTGGACGCGCAGTTCAAGCGGACCGGCCGTGTCGGCCCGCTGCACGGCATCCCCATTCTCGTGAAGGACGAAATCGACACCGCGGGGATGCCCACGACGCTCGGCACGCTCGTGTTCAAGGACTACCGGCCGCCGGCGGATGCGTTCGTCATCGACCGGCTGCGCAAGGCGGGCGCGATCATTCTTGGGAAAACCACGCTGAGCGAGTTCGCGGCAGGCGACACGTACGGGTCCATGTTCGGTGTCACGCGAAACCCCTACGACCCGACTCGAACGGCCGGGGGCTCGTCCGGAGGATCGGGAGCCGCGCTGGCTGCAAATCTCGCGACCCTCGCGATCGGGGAAGAAACGGCCGCGTCGATTCGCCGTCCCGGCGGCTGGAACGCGCTCGTGACGCTTCGGCCAACGCCAGGCCTCGTGAGCAGGACCGGTATGTGGGATGGCTACCCCACCACGCCGGCGCAAATGGGCCCGATGGCGCGGACCGTCACCGATCTCGCGAAGCTGCTCGAGGTCATGGTCGGATATGACCCTGAAGATCCGCTGACCGCGCTCGGCGCCAACGTGAAGCACCTTCCGTACACGAAGTACCTCAACAAGGACGGCCTCAAGGGTGCGCGTATCGGCGTGCTTCGTGAATTGCTGGGCAACTCCAGTGATCCCGCGTCGGTGGAGTTCAAGGCCGTCGACGCCGTCTTCGCACGAAACGTCGCCGAGCTGAAGGCGGGTGGCGCAACGGTGATCGATCCCCTCGTGATCCCGGATCTCAAGAAACTACTGGCGGTACGGGCCACGCACCCCGAGCTCGCGGACGAAGCCATGGCGCTCTATCTGGGCCGCACGCCGGACTGGTCACTCCGAACGCGAGAGGCGATCGGGAGTCATCCGGACATGGACAAGGCCGTTCCGCCCGCAAAGGCCACGCAGTGGCGCACTCGGCCCTCGAAGACGGACTGGGCGCAGTGGGGCGCGTACCTCCGGGCGCGCGAGCAGCTCACGATCAATATCGCGAAGGTGATGGCCGACAACAGGCTCGACGCCATCGTCCACAAGACGGTGGAGATCCCTCCGATCGAGATCGCCGAGGCGATCAACCCGCCGTACAAGGCTGGCACCAACTACGTCCCGACCCTGAACACCTTCCTGGTGTTTGCCGCCAGCATGACCGTCCCATCCGGCTACAGCGAGGGCGGGCTGCCCACGGGAATCACATTCTTCGGTCCGGCCTATACCGAGCCGACGCTGCTCACACTGGCGTACGCCTACGAACAAGCGACGCACCATCGCGCGCCGCCGAAGACGACGCCGCCGCTGGCGAGGAGCGCAGGGACGAAGTAAAGGAGACGGATGACTGGAGACGCCGCACTGTCGAGCAATTTCGTCACGGGTTGCATGAGTGGTTCCCTGGCCGCCGCTTCGTAGCAGGACTACGGCCACTTCAGGCGAGCGGGGCTGAACGGCTGCTCTTTACCGGTCTTCTTACGCAGGTCCCCGTACATCAATTCTTCGACGAACTCGACGCACTTGAACTCGAGAAGCTGCGCGCCCTTGTCCTGCCTGCGATAGAGCGGCAGCTGAATCTTCCACGGCCGCGTAAACACCTTTGGGTCCTCGATCGTCGCCCGATAATCGAGCACGTCCGGGCTCACGGGCGTGAATCGCTCCACGACGTGCAGCGCCTCGCTGTGGAAATTGCCCGCGCGGTCGAACCACGTCTGGTCGTTGAGGCCCGTGACGTCGATGACGAGCGTGTCCCCTTCCCAGTGGCCCGCTGACTGGCCCATCCAGGTGTCCACGGGCGGCGGCTCCACATTCCCCATCTTGATCACACGACTGGCGCTCGCGTACTCGTACGCCATGAGGATGTCGTTGTTGGCGGTCTGCAGGATCTGAAACGGGTACGGCATGTACGTCGCGCGTGGCACGCCCGGGAGGTAGCACTTGACCTCCGGGTCTCTGCTCAACCAGTTCTCGTAGTTCTCCTTCTGCCTGGCTGCCGCCCACGGCTGATACGGAATCTCGTTTCCCTCGACCACGCTCAGGCCCGCCGGCACCGCGAGGATGGCGCCAAGTTCGAGCACCGGACCGCTTCGCGCCTGATGATCCTGAAGATTCCAGTTGGCCGAACCGACGGCCTGCCAGATGCCGTTGAGATCCGGCTTCCCGTCCGCCGTTCGCAGTCCCTTGACGTCAGGCGCACGCCCCTCGACCGGTCGTCGCATCGTCTGCAGGACCGCGAGCGTCCCCGCGACGGACACCAGTGCGATGACGGCGCCCTTCAGCCAGTTCTGCATCGAATCTCCTCGGAGCGTCAGCGCGCGTTGGCGACCCGCGCAGCCTTGTCTCGCGCGCGTCCCGCGCTGAGCGTATTCGGAACGGCGCGGTTGCCCTCATGACACGCGTACTCGAAGAGCTGGTAATCCGGCTCTCTGTGCAACGGCATCGCCACTGTCCAGGGAGCGGTGAAGACCTTCGGATCCTCGATGACCACGTCGTAATTGATTGTGTTCTCGTCGACGCGCGTGAAGCGCTCGACGACGTGCAGTGCCTCGCTCTGCGGAATCGCCCGGACACGCTGCGTGGCGACGTTGGTCGCGACGGTGCCTTTGTCGTTGTAACCGGTGATGTCCACGACAAGAGTGTTGCCTTCCCAGCGGCCTCTCGAATCGCCGTTCCAGAAACGGAAACTCGCACCCAGATGCGGCCGCCCGTCGATCGGAATGATGCGCGCTTCGTGGATCATTTCGTAGACGATCGCGACGTAGCCCGGACCCTGCAGGATCTGGTACCCCGAGCCGTAGCCCGCCGGGAAGATCCCTCCCGGCACGCCACGGGTGATGCACCGCTCCCACGGTGTGAAATTCACCCAGTCGTCCTGGATGTGCGCGAGCTTGTAGTTCCGTCTCTCCTCCGCCCACGGCATGATCGGCACCCGGCCGTTCGGCGGGTCCACGACGAGCGACCTCGCTTTCGTCAGCCGGCGATCGGTGGTGTCGGTCAGGAAGGCAGAAGGTCCGGTGCCGCGGCCCGTTCCATCCAGATCTCCCGCGTAGAACGCAGGGTTGTCGCTCTTGTCGGGAACCTCGAACGGCGTGCCCGTGTAGTTTGTCCAGATCCCCTGCACGTCGGGCTGGCCGTCTGGGGTACGTGGCTGCGTCCAGTTCTTCGCCGGCTCGGACGAGCTCGCGGGAGCGGACTGCTGCTGGCTGGCGGCCGCGAGCAGGCCCGCCACCGCGACGCTCGCGGCGATCGCGATCGACATGAAACCTCGACCGCGCGTCCTCACTTCTTCCCCCCTGCATCCGGACGGTCGCCGGGCGCGCCCGTGCCAGTCGATCCTATGAACAACTTCTTCCCGTCGGGCAGCGTGAGATCACCGCCACTCGCCCTGTTCGAACCGTCCCTCGCGCGATACCCCTGGACGATGACCGCGGTGCCCGGGGCGACCGAATTCCTGTTCCAGCCGCGGCGGAGCAAGGCGTTCGGCGCGCCACCCTCAATCATCCAGCCGACGACTCTGCCGTCCGGTCCCTTGACGTCAATGTGAAGCCACGCGTGGGGATTGGTCCATTCCATCTTCGTGACAGTTCCCTCGAGCGTCACGGGCTTGGAGCCGTCGAACTCCGCCGCGAAGGAATGGTGCGCGGCGAGCGGGACGCCGGC
>JAHFUJ010000218.1:3640-7998 GCA_023265105.1 Acidobacteriota bacterium | reverse complement strand
ACGACCCGCGGGCTCGGTGGAGCCTCGTGCTCCCGAGTGGTCGGCAGCGGTCCATCGACGGTCACATAATGCGCGCCGGCCACCAGCAGCTTTTCGGCCGGAAAGCGCGTGATGACCTCGTGGCCGGTCGGCGTGACGACGATTTCTTCTTCGATGCGCGCCGCGCTCCAACCGTCGGTGGAGGGCCAGAAGGTTTCCAACGCGAACACCATGCCGGGTTTGATCTCGTGCGGATGATCGAGCGACACGAGCCGGCTGATCACCGGCTTTTCCCAAATGGCGAGCCCGATGCCATGGCCGTATTGGAGCGCGAAGCAGGCCTCTTCGTTCGGGAAGCCGAATTCCTGCGCCTTGGGCCACACGGCCGCGATCTCCGCGGTCGTTCGGCCGGGGCGCACCAGCTCGATCGCGGCATCCAGATAATCGCGGCACCGTTTGTAGGCATCGACCAGCGCCAACGAAGCGTAGCCGATGGCGAAGCACCGGTAGTAACAGGTGCGATATCCCATGTACGAGTGGAGCACGTCGTAATAGACCGGATCGCCCGGGCGGAGCACGCGATCGGAAAACACATGCGGATGCGGGTTGCAACGCTCGCCGGAGATGGCGTTCACCGCTTCGACATATTCGGAGCCGAGATCGTACAGCACCTTGCTCACCAGGCCGACCGCTTCGTTCTCGCGCATGCCCGGCTTCATCGCCATGTACAAATCGTGATAGGCCGCGTCCACCATCATGGCCGACGTGTTGAGCAGCGCGATTTCGTCCTGGGTCTTGATGACGCGCGCGTCGGAGAGGATCTGCTGTCCGTCGACGACGGTAATCCCCTCGCGCTGCAAGGCAAAGAGGATCGGCGGCTCGACGATGTCGACGCCGAGCGGCTCTTTGTGCAGGCCGCGCATCTCGAGCTCGACGCGGATTTTTCGCGCGACATCCTCGGCGCGTCCCATCTCGGGCGACATCGCCCCGCGCAGCAGCGGAATCCCCGCCCGGGACCGCTCGCCCAGCCACGGGCAGTTGAGCTGATGATGGCGGGCGGCCGACCCGAAGTCCCAGAGAATCGGCTCGTCGTTCTGCGGCAGCAGCGTGAATCGGCTCATCTTGTCCTGCGCCCACGTGCCGATGTGCGTCGACGTGATGTACCGCACGTTGTTCATGTCGAAACAGAGCAGCGCGCCCATCTCGGACTTGGCGAGACCCGCTTTCACCCGAGCCAGGCGTTCGCGGCGCAGCCGATCGAAATCGATCCGCTGTTCCCAGTCGACTGCCATCGTCCCGTGAGTTTTCAGCGCCACGTTGTTCCTCCCGTCGAAATTAGGAATTGAGAATTAGGAATTAAGAATTAGGAATCGACAATTCCGCCACGAATTCATCATTCCTAATTCACACTTCATAATTTCAGCTTGCACCTTAAGGCCGCTTACAGAGCTTACACGCCGCTTCAAACACCGAGCGGTCGGTCGGCACCGTCGCATCCTCCAGCGGCGGAGAGAACGGAATGGGGACGTGCATCGCCCCCAACCGCATGACCGGACCGTCGAGGTGGTAAAACGCCCCTTCCGCGATCACGGAGGCAATCTCCGCGGTGACACCGTACCGGAGGTAGCCTTCGTCGACCACGATCGCCCGCGACGTCTTCTTTGCCGACTCGACGAGCGTTCGCTCATCGAGCGGCCAGGTCGTTCGCGGATCGATCACTTCCGCGCTGATGCCCACTTCATCAAGCAGCGTCGCCGCGCCAAGCGCGACCTGCACCATGCTGCTGGTCGCCACGATCGTCACGTCGCGCCCCTCGCGCTTGATGTCCGCCACGCCGAACGGGATGGTGTACTCGTCGGACGGCACGGGGCCCTTCATCTTGTACGTCATCTTGTCTTCAAAGAACACCACCGGATTGTCATCGCGAATCGCGGTCTTGAGCAATCCTTTTGCGTCGTAGGGCGTCGACGGCAGCACAACTTTCAAGCCGGGCACATGGCTGAGCCAGGCGTGAAGCGATTGCGAGTGTTGAGCGGCCGAACGCCGGGTGGCCCCGAGCGTCGCCCGCACCACCAGCGGGACCTTCCACGTGCCCCCCGACATGTAGTGAACCTTCGCGGCCTGGTTGACCAACTGATCCATGACCAACGTGAGGAAATCGCCGAACATGATGTCGACCACCGGGCGGACACCCGTCATCGCCGCCCCGACGCCAACGCCGGTGAACCCGGCCTCCGAGATCGGGGTATCGATGACGCGCTCTTTGCCGAACTCTTCCACGAGACCCGACAACACCTTGAACGGCGTTCCCGCCTCCGCCACGTCCTCGCCGAGAATGCACACGCGCGAATCGCGGCGCATTTCTTCCGCCAGGGCTTCTCTGATGGCCTCGGCGAAGCTCAGCTCACGAACCTTCGTCACCGCGGAGCTCGCGGAGAAACTTCTGTTCTCTGCGGTCTCGGCGTGCTCGGCGGTTGCCTTATGTTCGGGTTCAGGCATACACGTCCTGCTCTGCCTCGTCCGGAGTCGGGTAGGGCGCGGCCAGGGCCGACTCGACCGCCGCGTTCATTTCGGATGTCAGCTCCGAGTGAATGCGATCGAGCTGGGCTCGGTCGGCGAGGTTCCGCTCGATCAACCCATCGGCCAGGATCGTGATCGGATCGCGCTCGACCATCCAGCGCTGTTCCTCCTGCTTGGTCCGGTAATAGTCACGACTGACGTCGCCGACATGATGACCGCGGAACCGATAGGTGTTGGACAGCAGGAAAGCGGGCCCCTCGCCCCGGCGCGCACGGTCGACCAGCCGCGCGGCCGTCCCGTACACCGCCCGGACGTCCTGTCCGTCGACGCTCTCCGCCGCCAGACCGAACGCCGCCGGCCTGGCCAGAATCTCGCCCGCCGTCGTCTCCGAGTAGTGGGTGTACTCGTTATATAAATTGTTCTCGCAGGCGTAGATCACCGGAAGCTTCCAGAGCTGCGCCAGGTTCATCGCCTCGTACAGGACGCCTTGGCCGAGCGCGCCCTCGCCGAAGAAGCACACCACGACCCGGTTCGTGCGGAGATACTTCGAGGAAAACGCGGCGCCGGTGGCAATCCCCGCGCTGCCGGCGACGATGGCGTTGGCGCCGAGGTTGCCGGTGGTGGGATCGGCGATATGCATCGACCCGCCCTTCCCCTTGCAGTAGCCGGATTTCTTCCCCAGCAACTCGGCAAACATGCGGTCCGCCGACGCCCCTTTGGCGAGGCAGTGCCCGTGGCCGCGATGGGTGCTCGTAATGTAGTCGTCTCCGGCAAGGGCCTCGCAGATGCCGACCGCCACCGCTTCCTCACCTATATAAAGGTGGGCGAGGCCCGGCATCAACGCGCGGGTATATAGATCGTTGACCCGCTCTTCGAACAGGCGAATGGCCACCATGCGCCGGTACATGCGGATCAGCCGCTCGACCGCAGTCGCGGAATCGGCGGCAGACCGGTTGGTCGCGGTGGTCATCTCGCCACTCCCGCCATGCGCGCCAGCACGTCGAACAACACCGCAAAATCTTGATCCGCCAGGCCCATTCCGCGCGCGGCCGTCAACATCTCGTTGGTCACGGCGGTGGTCGGCAGCGGCACATCCAACTGGCGACCCATCTCGAGCGCTAACAGCATGTCCTTCCGCATCATGTTGACGCTAAACCATACTTCTTCGGGCATGCGCAGCACGAACGGGCCGCGATACTGCACCATCGGCGATCCCATGACGCTATGCGTGAGCACGTCCACGGCGGTCTCGCGCGCGATCCCGCTCTTCTCCGCCAGCAGGACGCCCTCCGAAAATGCCAGCATCTGGACGGCCAGGCTGAGGTTGGTGGCGATCTTCATCGACAGCGCGAGACCGTTCGTTCCCACGTGGGTGACTTTGGGTCCGACGTCTTCGAGCAGCGGTTTAATTTTGTCGAAGGTGGCGCGGTCTCCTCCGACCATCACCGACAGCTTACCTTGCTCGAGTGTCACGACGCTGCCCGACACCGGCGCGTCAACCATGTCGGCGCCCTTCTCGCGAACCTTGCCCGCCAGAGCGCGGCTGATCGCAGGGCTGACTGTGCTCATATCGATGAGGATCTTACCGCCGCCGAGCCCCGCGAGTAACCCGTCCGGTCCCTCCGCGACCGCTTGGAGCGAAGCAGAGTCGGTCACCATGACGAAGATCACATCGGCCGCCTCGCACACCTCGCGCGGTGAGCCGGCCCACTTCATCCCTCGGTCGATCAACCACTGCGCCTTGGCGCGGGTACGGTTGTACCCCGTGACCACATGCCCTTTGGCGAGCAGGCGGCCCGCCATCTTTCCGCCCATGACGCCGAGGCCTACGTATCCAAGATTAGCCATGTCTCTCAATT
>JAHFUJ010000218.1:0-3540 GCA_023265105.1 Acidobacteriota bacterium | reverse complement strand
CGGTGGGGCTGTTCGCGGACAGGACCCGCAACGGCTAATCTCCCAACACATCCTTATAGAATGTACGTGCTGAGGACTGCTCCATATGCATTACGTCGGACGATCGGCTAAGAATACTCTAACCTCGCACCCAACCTACCAAAACCACGGCCAGGGTTACACCCAGGCCACGCTCGTCGACCACACGAGCGGCTCGGTGCACACCGGCTTGAGCCTGAATCAACTAGCCGCCGGCGGCGCACTGTCGCCACATCTTCATTCTTACGAAGAAGGCTTTTATCTCCTGGCAGGACAGGCGCTCGTGAGCATCGACGAGCAGACCTATCGGCTCGGTCCCGGAGATTATGGCGCGATCAAAGTCGGAACGGGCCACGCGTGGCGGAACGGGGGGCCGGCGCCGGTGCAGTGGCTGCAGATGGCGGCACCCCAGCCCAAGCCTCACGGCAAAGAGCGCGACACGTTTTTCTTGCTCGCCGGAGCGCAACGCGCGAAGGCGGCAGCCGAACCTCTCTTGGGCCACTTCGACGTCGGCCAGATTCCGGGAGCGTCGGAGGGACGCACCGCCACCGGCGGACTCAAGGGGGTCTTTCTCCAATGGCTGATCGACGAGAAGCTGGGCGCGCGTCACCATCGCATGTTGCTGATTGAGTATCAGCCTGGCGTCAGCGTCGGCCTGCACGACCATACCTTCGAAGAGGCCTACTTCATCCTGAGCGGCGAAGTCGAGGCGACACTGGATGGTGAACGGTATCTGGCCAAGGCCGGCGATGTCCTCTGGGCCGGCGTCGGCTGCGTTCACGCGTTTGCCAACCTCAGCCGCGAGCCGGTGCGGTGGCTGGAAACATTCTCACCCCAACCGCCGGCGGAGAATGTCTTCCGCTTCATGGCGGAGTGGGAACAACGGGCCCAGGAGTTAGGAAGTTCTGGAGTCGTGGCATAAGGTCGGGTAGAATCTGTTCACGCGGTCGTAACTAGACAGTCGCGCAGAAGGCCATGAGGAGGATTCCGTGAGCCATCGAAGCTTCCTTTCAATGCGTACGCTGGCGGCCACGATCGCCGTGATGTCAGTGGCGCCACAGACCGGCGCAGGTCAAGCCCGCGGCGCAGGCGGCCAGGCGCCCGCTCCAAGGGCTGGGGTCTACACGCCGCCACGGACACCGGACGGCCAGCCCGACCTGCAGGGGATGTGGCTCCCCAATGGGGCGGGGACGCCGATGGAGCGAGCCACGCTTGAGACGCCCCGCGCCGGCCGCGGCGGGGCCGGCGGCAACGCAGGCGCCGCACGTGAACCGCAGAAGCCGATGGTCGTGGATCCGGCGGATGGAATCATTCCGCTGCAACCATGGGCGGCGACGCGAAGGGACAAGATCATCGACAGCCAGAACACGCTCGAGGACATCGATCCCCGAATCAAGTGTTTGCCGGCGGGCGTGCCGCGCGCCAACACGCCGATCCAATTTAATACCTATCAATTTCTGCAGACGCCTGGATACATCACCGTGCTCTACGAGTGGAACCACATGTCTCGTGTGATTCCGTTGGACGGCCGCCCGCATGTCAGCCCGAACATCCGCCTGTTCATGGGAGACTCGCGCGGCCGCTGGGAAGGAAACACGCTCGTCGTCGACGTGACCAATTTCACCAATCAGACCTGGGTTGGAGGAATCGGTGCCCCTGCAGTTGGCGTGCCTGCCAGGGCCCTGACGAACGGTGCAGGGGTATTCCACAGCCAAGCCTTGCACGTCGTCGAACGCTTTACCATGGTCGACGCGGACACGATTCATTACGAAGCCACCATCGAGGACCCGTCGGTGTTCACGAAGCCATGGACGATCGCCTGGGACGCGTTCAAGCGGGCGCCCAAGGAACACATGCTCTATGAGTACGCGTGTTACGAGGGTGGCCGCCGCGACGTGTGGCTCATGACGGGCCATGATGTCGACGGGGGAATCGCGAAGTAGACGGCACTGAAGAGCCCGGCTTGACGGTGGAACACTTCGCGCGACGCCGGTTAGTCAGCTTCCCCCGCATCGTCACCGACGACCCGCGCTGGCCATCGAGCACGGTTGCGAGCTGGTCGCAACCGACAGCGACCGCACACGCTTCAAAGGTTTGAGATGGCGTCATCCACTCGGTGCCTGAGCGTCGCGGGTCGATGTGATAAGCGTTCAACCTATGAGCCTTGAAGCTCATCGAAGTTCTTCGAAGTTTCACTTGATCTCCGGCGGCGCGCGTGATATCGCTAAGCTGTCGATTCTATCGACGGTCCGGGTCTTGACGATAACCAGGTAGACGGAGGTGCCGGAATGAGTCATCGATTCTTGACTTCAGTGGGTGTGCTGGCAGGCACGATTGCGGTCGCGTCGGTGCTGGGGGTGAAGGTCGCGGGCCAGGCCCCGGCCGCGGCAAGGCCGAAGGCGGCCCCGGCGAAGGCCTACGCGCCGCCCAAGACGCCGTGGGGCGATCCGGATCTGCAGGGCATCTGGAACGACGCCACCAGTACGCCGTTGCAGCGGCCCGCCAGGCTGGGAGAAAAAGGGGTCCTCACGGAAGAGGAATCCGATCAGTTTGCAGAGGAATTGGCCGTGAACCTCAATCGCGATCGCCGCGACGGCGGCCCCGAAGCCGACGTCGCCCGCGCCTATAACGAACATTGGATGGACGCCAAGCGGTTGAACACCACCGAGGACCGGCGAACGTCGCTGATTGTCGATCCGCCGGATGGAAGGCTTCCTCCCGCCGTGCCGCCCACGCCGGAGGTGGCCAAGCGCAGGGCCGAGCAGGCGGCCGCAGGGGCTCGTTTCCAGGCGGGCATGCCGGCCGAGCCAGAGGAAACATCTCTGGCCTTCCGTTGCATCACCCGGACCGACGCGCCACCGTATGGTCCTGGCATCTACAACAATGATTTTCAGATTTTCCAGAGTCCAGGATTCGTGGTCATCCAGCCCGAAATGATCCACAGCGCGCGCGTCATCCCCGTGGATGGGCGTGCGCATCTCGGCAAAAACATCTCGCAGTGGTTGGGGGATACACGCGGTCACTGGGAAGGCAACACGCTGGTGCTCGAGACCGCGAATTTCCGAGGGGACACCGGCGCGCGATACACGACCCATCTGACCGAGCGCTTCACTCGCGTGTCCGCGGACCGGATCAACTACGAATACACGGTCAACGATCCGACGCAGTTCACCAGGCCGTGGACCGCTATGGTGCCCTGGAACAAGACTGACGAGCAGGTCTACGAGTACGCGTGCCACGAAGGGAATTACGACATGATTCACCTGCTCGCGGGCGGTCGCGCCCGAGAGAAGGCCGGGGAAACGATGCCCGCCCCAAGGGGTCGTGGCGGTGCGCCCGAGGACGACAGGTAGGCGACGGCGACGAGGGCGGACTCGAGAACAGTGGACTCAAAACAAGAAGGGATGAATCCGATGCGCAGACAGATCTCGATCGTGGCGGCCGGTCTCGGACTGCTGCTGGCCGCCGTGCCGGTGGTGGCCCATCACGCGTTCAACTCGGAATTCGACGCGAAGAAGCACG
>JAHFUJ010000217.1:1304-8076 GCA_023265105.1 Acidobacteriota bacterium | reverse complement strand
ACAGCCATCATGTCGTATGCGGCGAAGTACTGTTCCGCCTTCTACGGCCCGTTCCGCGACGCGGCCGATTCGGCGCCCAAGTTCGGCGATCGGCGATCGCATCAGATGGACCCGGCCAACGTCGAGGAAGCGCTGCGGGAGGTCGAGCAGGACATCGAGGAAGGCGCCGACATCGTGATGGTGAAGCCGGCGCTGCCCTACCTCGACGTCATCGCGCGCGTGAAGGAGGCGTTCGGGTACCCGACGGCCGCCTACCACGTGAGCGGCGAGTACTCGATGTTGAAGGCGGCGGCAGCAAACGGCTGGATCGACGAGCGACGCGCGATGCTCGAGTCGTTGACGGCCATCCGGCGCGCCGGCGCCGACATCATCATTACGTACTACGCGCGTGAAGCCGCCCGCGCGCTGGCGTAGTCGGCGGTCCTTTCATCACGAAGGCACGAAGCTCACGAAGATGCACGAAACCAAAATGTGTTTCGTGTACCTTTGTGCTCTTCGTGTCTTCGTGATAAAGCTGGCGTCGGTGACCGCGTTATGCACACCAGTCGTTCACGGCAGCTCTTTTCCCGCGCATCGCGGATCCTTCCCGGCGGTGTCGACAGCCCGGTCCGCGCCTTCAGTGCCGTCGGCGGCGGGCCGCTGTTCATCACGCGGGCCTACGGCTCGCGCCTCGAAGACGTCGACGGCAATTCGTTCATCGACTACGTGATGTCGTGGGGGCCGCTCATCCACGGTCACGCCCCTCGCGATCTGGTCACGGCCCTCGCGACCGCGGCGCGTCGAGGCACGAGCTTCGGCGCGCCGAGCCCGCTCGAAGTCGAGCTCGCCGAGCGCGTGCGCCAGCTGATGCCGTCGCTCGAGCGCGTGCGGTTCGTGAACTCCGGGACCGAAGCGGCCATGAGCGCCGTGCGCGTCGCGCGCGCGGCAACCGGGCGCGAGCGCTTTGTGAAGTTTCAGGGGTGCTATCACGGCCACGCCGACTCGTTTCTCGTGCAGGCGGGGTCGGGCGCGCTGACGCTGGGCGTGCCGACAAGCCCCGGCGTCACGCGCGGCGCCTCCGCCGACACGCTCATTGCCAGCTACAACGATCTCGAGTCGGTCCACCGCGTGTTCGACGCCAACCGCGATCAAGTGGCCGCTCTCATCGTCGAACCGATCGCCGGCAACATGGGCGTCGTCCCGCCGGCCGACGGATTTTTGCGCGCGTTGCGCGAGGTCTGCACGGCGCGACGCGCGCTGCTCATTTTCGACGAGGTGATCTCCGGGTTCCGCGTGGCGCCGGGCGGGGCGCAGGCGGTCAGCGGCGTCCGCCCGGATCTGACCTGTCTCGGCAAGATCATCGGCGGCGGCCTGCCCGTTGGCGCGTACGGCGGCCGCGCGGATTTGATGGCGTTGGTGGCGCCGGCCGGACCGGTGTATCAGGCAGGCACGTTGTCTGGAAATCCGTTGGCGATGACGGCGGGCCTCTGGTGCCTCGACCGCTTGAAGCCTAGGCTGTACCGCGATCTCGCAGCGCGCGGCGCGCGGCTCGCCGGCGGTCTCGCCGCCGCGGCTCGCGACGCCGGCGTGGCGCTGCAGGTGAACGCGGTCGGTTCGCTCGTTACGCCGTTTTTCACCGACCGGCCGGTGCGCGATTACGCGTCGGCCACGAGCGCCGATACCGATCGGTACGCGCGCTTTTTCCGCGGCATGATCGCGCGCGGAATCTATCCACCGCCTTCACAATTCGAGGCGTGGTTCCTGTCGGCGGCGCACAGCGTGAAGGATGTCGATCGGACGATCGCCGCAGCCCGGGAAGCAATGAGGGAAATCAAAAGGCACGACGGCGGACAAAAGGCGCTACCACGGAGGGTACGGAAAACAAACGGAGGGCACGGAAGCCCAATATCAACCTAGTGCTAGGGTGCTTGGCCGTGTGCTCCGTTCGTGTCCGTGTCCTCCGTGGTAGAGCTTTTCGTCAGCGCCAGGGCATGAGGCGTTCGATCCACGTGATGCGCGTGAGATCGTTGTAGATCACCGTCACCATCAGCATCATCAAGACGACGAAACCCGCCAGCAGCATCTTCTCTTTGACGCGCACGCTGAAGTCGCGGCGCACGAGGCCCTCGAGCGCCATGATGAAGATGTGTCCGCCGTCGAGCACCGGGATCGGCAGCAGATTCAACAGCCCCAGGTTGAGGCTGATCGACGCCATCAGAGTCATCAACGCAATCCAACCGAGGTTCGCCGATTCACCCGAGAGCTGCGCAATCGCGACGGGACCCATCAACTGCTTCGGCGAGGTTTCGCGCGTAATCAGTCCCCACACCGTCTGGAAGATGAGGACGGCAACCTGTGCGTTCTTTTGAAAGCTCATGCCGACGGCGCCGATCGCCGATGGCTTGATGCTCTTGGTCTCGTTGGCAATCCCAATCCCGAGCCATCCAATGTCGCCGCGCTTTTCCGGCACGACCTGAATCTGGAGCGGGTTGCCGCCGCGCACGATCGAGATCGTAATCGTCTGACCCGGCCGCTTGGCGATCGCCTCCTTCAACTGCGACGCGAACGTAATCGGCTGGCCTTCCACCGCGACAATGACGTCGCCTGGTTTGATGCCGGCGCGGTCCGCCGGCTCCCCCGGGTTGACCGACGGCACGTGCGGATGGACGTTGGGCAGCACGCCGATGTCGCCGATCTCGAAGCGGCTTTCGCCGGGGAGAGGCAGCGGCGTGACGTTGCGCGTGATGTCGAGGCCGTTGCGAAGCAGACCAATCGCCACGTCGCGGTTGGGACGCGACGCGATGGCGATGGAGAACTGCTCCCACGTGTCGACGCCGTGATTGGCCACCGACACGATCCGGTCGCCGGGCTGGATGTCGGCGCGCGCCGCCGGCGACGCGGCGACGACGGTGCCCACCACCGGCGGCTCGTCCTCGAACGCCGGCACTTCCGCCCCTTGAAACAGGACGACCGCGGTGAGGACGATGGCCAGGACCAGGTTCATGGTGGGCCCCATGATCAGCACCTGGAAACGCTCCCACTTACTCTTCGACAGAAACTCATCGTCGCGGCCGGACCGCACCTCGTCCGGATTCTCGCCGGCCATCTTCACATAGCCGCCGAGCGGCAGCGCGCCGATGCCGTATTCGGTGTCGCCGCGGCGGAAGCTGACGATGGTCGGGTTGAAGCCGAGCTGGAACTTCAGCACGCGGATGCCGACGCGTTTGGCGGCCACAAAATGGCCGAGCTCGTGGACGAACACGAGGACGCCGAGCACGAATGCAAAAGCAAGGAGTGTCGTCACAACAAAACCCTCAGACGTTCAATTCTACCCCGCGGGCGACGTCCTGAGAATACTCGCGGGCCCAGCCGTCCACGGCACGGACTTCGGCGAGCGTCGCCACCGGGGCGGGTCGATGGGCGTCCATCGTGAGCTCGATGACGCGCGGAATCGAGCCGAATCCAATCCGTCCGTCGAGAAAGCGCGCGACGGCGATTTCGTTCGCCGCGTTGAGCACCACCGGAAGGCTGCGCTCGGCTTCAAGGGCCCGGTACGCAAGCAGCAAGCAGGGAAAGGCGTTGGTGTCGGGGACATCGAACTCGAGCCGGCCGGCGCGGGCGAGGTCGAGGGGCGGCATCGGCGTCGGCCAGCGCTCGGGATACGAGAACGCGTACTGAATCGGCAGCCGCATATCGGTGACGCCGAGCTGCGCGATGACCGAGCCGTCGGTCAACTCGACCATCGAGTGCACGACCGACTGCGGATGGATGACGACGTCGATCTGATCGGCCCGCACGCCGAACAGCCAGTGCGCCTCGATGACTTCGAGCCCCTTGTTCATCAGCGTGGCGGAATCGATGGTGATCTTGCGTCCCATGCGCCAGGTCGGGTGCTTGAGCGCGTCCTCGGCCGTGACCTTCGTCAATTCAGACGCCGAACGTCCGCGGAACGGTCCCCCCGACGCGGTCAGCACGAGGCGTTTGAGCTCGGACCCGGTGCGTCCGTGCAGACACTGGTGAATCGCGTTGTGCTCGCTGTCGACCGGGAGAATCGCGACGCCGCGGCGGCGGGCGGCCTCGGTGACGATGCCGCCGGCCATCACGAGCACTTCTTTGTTGGCGAGCGCGACGGCCTTGCCGTGCTCGATGGCCGCGAGGACCGCTTCGAGCCCGTCGGTCCCTGACGACGCGCACAGCACCAAATCGGCGTCGGGATGCGAGGCGACCTCGACCAGGCCGTCACGACCGGGGGCGCCGAAGGTCGCCTTCGGGATTCCGCTCTGCTCGAGGCGATCGAGGGCGGAGCCCGAGGCCATGGTCGCCACCCGCGGCCGATAGCGCGCGATCTGGGCGGCGAACAGATCGGCGTTTTCGCCGGCCGCCAGGCCGACGACCTGCAGGCGATCGGCGTGTGCGTCGACGACCGCCAGCGCGCTCTGGCCGACCGAACCGGTGGATCCGAGGATGGCGATGCGTTTCACAAGAGCAGCTTTCAGCTAACAGCTGTCAGCTATCAGTTCAGCTATCAATTCAGCTATCAGCTATCAGCCGTCAGCTTTCAGCTGAGAGCTGAGCGCTACACGTATTTCACAAAGCAGCTGTCGGCTCTTAGCTGAGAGCTGACAGCTGAGAGCTGACAGCTATATGTATTTCAGCACGATGTAATACACGGGAGCCGCGAAGAGCAGCGCGTCGATGCGATCGAGGATGCCGCCGTGCCCCGGAATGAGCGACGAGCTGTCCTTCACGCCGGCGCTGCGCTTGAGCATCGACTCGAACAGATCGCCGGCGATGCCGAGCGCGACGATGGCCACACCGAGCAACGCCCGAAGACCGATCGCAACCTGCGGCAGCCACCACGCGCCGGCTATCGCCAAGGTGAGCGCGCCGAACACGAATCCGCCGGCGGCCCCTTCGATGGTCTTCTTCGGGCTGATGGCCGGCGCCAGCCTGCGGCGTCCCGCGGCGCGGCCGGTGTAGTACTGCGCCGTGTCGCTCGTGGCGATCGTGAGCATCAGCAACAGCAGCGCTTCGCGGCCGCGCGACTCGCGAATCGAAACCATCGCCCCGATCGGCAGCCCCAGATACAACGATGGAAACACGGACGCGGCCGCCAGCCCGACGGCGTCGGGGCCCCCGCGCCACCGCATCAGCGTCAAGGTCGCGAGCGCGATGAACGCGGTCATGATCACGGCGTCGAGGGCGGCGGCCGATCGCGCCACGTCGCCCAGCCCCGCCGCCGATGTGATGCCGAGCGACGTCAGCGCCGCGGCGGTCCCGGCCGCCACGCGGGGGATTCCCAGCCCGCTCGCGCCGGCAAGCTCGGCGAGCTCGACGAACGCACCGATCAGCACGAGTTCCGCGACGACGAGAAACAGGATCGGCGGCGCGAACCAGACAGACGCGATGGCGAACATGACGAGCGCGGCGCCGCTCAGGACGCGCGTCACTTGGCGCCGAGTGCGACCGGCGACGGCTTGATGCCGCCGTACCGGCGATCGCGCTTCTGGTAGGCGACGATGGATTCGAGGAGATGGCGGCGACGGAAGTCGGGCCACAGCGTCTCGGTCACCCAAATCTCGGAGTACGCAATCTGCCACAGCAGAAAATTGCTGACGCGCATCTCGCCGCTCGTGCGGATCAGTAGATCGGGATCAGGCTGTCCGGCCGTGTAGAGAAAATCGCCGAAGCGCTGTTCGTCGAGGTCCTCCGGCGCGATGCCGGCCGCTATGGCGCGCCGGGCCGCATCGACGATTTCGGCGCGGCCTCCGTAATTGAGCGCGATGTTGAAGAGCATGCCGCTGTTCGCGGCGGTCTGCCGGATCCCGATCTCCAGCTCGTGCCGAACGTCGGGCGCGAGCTCTTCGTGACGGCCGATCACCTGGAACCGGATGTTGTTCTTGAGCAGCGTGCTGAGCTCGAGGCGGATGTACCGCTTCAGCAGCGTCATCAGCGTGTGGATCTCGCTCGGAGGCCGCTTCCAGTTCTCCATCGAGAACGCATACAGCGTGAGGATCTGGATGCCGAGCCGCGCGGAGGTCTCGACGACGTCGCGCACCGAGTCGATGCCGGCCCGGTGCCCTTCGACGCGCGGCAGGTGGCGCTGCGCGGCCCACCGCCCGTTGCCGTCCATGATGATGGCGACGTGGGCGGGGAGCTGCTCGAAATTGACCTGACGCGCCAGCGTCTCGTCGGGCGATCCTGGCGGAATCCAGGCCAGGAGCTGCTCAAGCGACATTCCGCTTCCTCGTAGTAAACCTCAGATTGTACCACGTGGGACGGACCTCATAAGGTCCGCCCTACACGGCAAGCGTGTCCGCTGCGTACTCGACGCCGACGAGGACGAGTCCCTCGGCCGGCGCGGTTGGTCCGGCCCGTGCCCGATCGCGCGAGGCCAGCACCTCGCTCATCCACTCGACGGGACGGCGGCCGCGCCCGATTTCGACCAACGTCCCGACGATGTTGCGAACCATGTGGCGCAGGAATCCACTGCCGGCGATCTCGTACACGATGAGTCGGCCCTCGACTGACGTGGCGCAGGACTTTAGCCCTGCGTTTTTGTCTGATGTGGCGCGGGGCGCCGGTGATGTGGCGCAGGACTTTAGCCCTGCGTCTTCGCCCGACGTGGCGTAGGGCTTCAGCCCTGCGACGATGCGCGACGAGAACACGACACGCGTCGTCGTCAGCGTTTCGCTGCCCGCCGCCTGAAATGCCGCGAAGTCGTGTCGTCCCTCGAGCACTCGCGCCGCGGCACTCATCGGCTCGGGGGCGAGCGGACCCGGCACGTGCCACG
>JAHFUJ010000217.1:0-1204 GCA_023265105.1 Acidobacteriota bacterium | reverse complement strand
CGCGTCGTCGTCAGCGTTTCGCTGCCCGCCGCCTGAAATGCCGCGAAGTCGTGTCGTCCCTCGAGCACTCGCGCCGCGGCACTCATCGGCTCGGGGGCGAGCGGACCCGGCACGTGCCACGCGTACGCCCGCTCGAATGGGCTCATCACATCGCCGTTCCAGAGGCGATAGCGGTAGATTTTCGTCCGTGCCTCGAAGCGCGCGTGAAATGTCGGCGGCGCCTCGACCGCTGAGAGCACGCGCACCGCATCAGGCAGCCGCGCGTTGATGGCGCTGACCAGCGCATCGGGCGCGATCGCGCGCTCGAGTGCAAACCCGGCGACCTGGCCCAGCGCGTGGACGCCGGCGTCGGTGCGTCCCGCGCCGGTCACCGCGACGTCGCGTTGATCGAGCTCGCGGAGCGCGTCTTCGAGGAGGCCCTGGATGGATGTGCCGGACGCTTGCCGCTGCCAGCCGACAAACTGCGTGCCGTCGTACGCCAGGATGATCTTAAACGTCGGCATGCGGGTCGTTCGATCGCCGGTGAATGACGAAGGGGCGAAGATCGCGACGCGTCACGAAACGCGGTCGGGCCACGGAGTCACAGAGCCACGGAGAAAAGCTTTCACCAAGAGCGTTGGACCGAGAGATCGGTAACAGCGCAGAGTCTGAGCGCGGTTTGTGGTCGACGGCGCCTCCGTGCCTTCTATGTGGCTCTGTGGACAATTTCTCTTCGTGCGGCCTTCGTGTGCTTCGTGACTTCGTGATTCGCCGGCACATCAAGCGAGCACGGGCCGCGACCCTGGTTTCACGATCGGCAATCCCTGCGCGCAGAGGGGACACTGGTTGGGTTCGTAGGTCGGCAGCGCGACGTCGAGGAGCGCATGGAACGGCACATCGAGCCGCGCCGAGCCACCACTGCGATCGACAATCGACGCGGCGCCGACGACCTGCGCCCCCGCCGCTTTCGCCACCTGCATCGTCTCTCGCGTGGAGCCGCCCGTCGTCAGCACGTCCTCGACGATGAGGACGTGGTCGCTCCCACCCAGCGTGAATCCCCGGCGCAGCATGAGCGCGCCGTCCTGCCGTTCGGCGAAAATCGCGCGCACGCCGAGCGCGCGGCCGACTTCCTGGCCGATGACGACGCCGCCAAGCGCCGGGGAGAGCACCACGTCGGACCGCAGATCGCGCATCCGATCGCCGATGGCACGCCCCAGCGCTTCGG
>JAHFUJ010000216.1 GCA_023265105.1 Acidobacteriota bacterium | reverse complement strand
ATCTGTTCGTCGAGCGGTTCGTCCAGACGTTCGAGGTGGGGAATTTCCAAGGCGCGCACGGTCTTGATGGCCGCACCGAGCGCTTCAGCGGCACTACGGGCACGGTCTTGCTTTCGTAAGCCCTTTTGCGCGGCCCGCAGGACGCGGAGGACCTGCGCCCGATCAAATCGCTGACCTTCACAGTGCTCGCAGAAGCTCATGGTCGTCCCTCACCTCGGTTGAGTATCGGTAAATCTGAAGCGCGTTTCAACAGTCCCGTCAGCTGGCCCCCCACCTCACTCCTGCTGCTTGCGCGGTGGTAAGCTGAACACCTACGTTGACAGTATTGGCGGCGCCGATCAAGCCGACCGAAAACGAACGACGGAGGATGGCGATGCTCAGTTCGTCGTTTAGCACGTTCGTGGCCACGATGTTCGCGATGCAAGCAGCCTCCACACCCGCTCCGTCGTCGGCCACGCCGAAAGACGCGAAGACGATCGTCACACTCAGCGGCTGTGTCAGCCGGGACAGCGCCGTACCAGGGACTTTCACGTTCGCCGAAACCGACACAGGCGCAAAATATCGTTTGGGCGGCGTCGGCATGCGGAAGTATGCCGGCCAGCGCGTGGAGATTGCCGGCGCGCCGGTCGGGCGGCGCCCCACCATCCGTGGCGGCCTCCTCCCATCGCCGATCGCCGCGGGCCAGGCGGGCGCACTGGACCCGGCGCAAGTTGCGATTGCGAGCCTGCCAGGCGGCACGAACAGCGGCACGGGCACCGTCGAGTTACCGGAGTTTCGAGTCGCGCGTGTACGGTCGCTGGGCGACTCGTGCCGATAGTCGTCTTTCAGTTTGTCCACGAATTTCTTCCGTTGAACGAATCTCGCGCGGCGTGAACGGCTGGTTGGTCGCTCGCGCGTCACACCGCAGGTGTGCCCCGATGCCCATGTCATAATGCCAGGCCTTGAGCCGAGGCAGCTCAAAGGCACGGAGAAAACATTCTCGGCGCCTCGCAGCCCGCGGAACGACTTCTGCCACGGGCTGCCAGCGAAGAGGAACGGATGCGAACTGGCGCACAGCTGCTCGTCGACGCGTTAAAAGCCAATGGGGTTGACACGATATTCGGCGTCCCGGGCATCCATAACCTTGCCATCTACGACGCCCTTGTGGACGAGCGCGCCCTTCGAGTCGTGACGACTCGGGACGAGCGTGGCGCCGGCCATATGGCCGACGGTCACGCCCGCGCCACAGGTCGACCCGGAGTGTGCCTGACGGTTCCCGGTCCCGGCGTGACCAACGCGCTCACGGCGATTGGAGAGGCGTACGCCGATTCCTCTCCCGTGCTCTTGCTCGCCAGCCAGCTCCCCAGCGGCACCGTGACCGTGGACCGCGAGGATTTCCACCAGCTTCGTAACACAGAAGCCGTCCTCGCGTCCGTCACACAGTGGGGCGTCCGGCCGGCGCGCGCCGAGGAGATCGGTCAAGCGGTGGACGAGGCGTTCCGCCGCTTCGAAACGGGCCGACCCCGGCCCTGCTACCTGGACCTGCCCATGGACCTGCTCAGCGCGAAAGTTGACCGAGGGATCCTCGCGCATGACGCCGCTCGGAACCGACGCGCATCGAGCGTTCTCCCGCTTGCGGATGTGCGCCGCGCAGCCGAGGCGCTGATGGCGGCCAGCCGGCCGTTGCTGTTGATCGGTGGCGGTGCCTGGAAGGCCGCCCAATCGTTGCGGGAGTTGGTCGAGCTTCTTTCGATTCCAGTGGTCATGACGAGTGCCGGTAAAGGCATCGTCTCGGAGGACCATCCTCTTTCGCTCGGCGATGGGTGGATGGCGCACCAGCTCGGGCGGGAAGCACTGGAGCAGGCCGATTTCATCCTGGCGATTGGCGCGCGTTTCGGACCTCTCACGACCAGTTGGTGGACGCGCCGGATCAGCGGCCGGGTCGTTCACGTGGACATCGACCCGAGCGAGATCGGAAAACATACGCCGGCGAGCATCGGGATCGTTGGGGACGCGAAGCAGGTGGCAGAGGCACTCGTGCTCCAGTTTCGCGAGCGAGACGTCGGTGGCCGTCGGCCGTGGCTGGACGTCGTGGGGGTTCGTGAGCGGCGGCGCGCCGCCATCCGCCTACGCGCGCCCGACGCCGTGGCCACGCTCGAAGGGCTGCGTCGTGTCCTGCCTGATGAGACGCTGGTGTTCAACGACATCAACGGCATCGCGTGCTGGGGTGCCGGCGCGTTCATCTGCCGCCAACCGCGCACATTTCATTACCCGACTGGTTTCGGCTGCCTCGGGTTTGCGCTGCCGGCGGCCATTGGTGCCAAGCTGGCGCGCCCCGACGTGCCGGTGGTGGCGCTTTGCGGAGACGGGAGCTTTCTCTTCAGCGGCCACGAGCTGGCCACGGCCGTGCACGAGCGCGTGAGCGTGGTGGCGGTGGTGTTCAACGACAGCGCCTACGGCACGATCAAGGCGGACCAAGGCTACCGCTATCCGGGCCGGCCCCTTGGCGGCGATCTGCGGAGCCCTGACTTCGTCCGCTATGCCGAAGCATTTGGCGCACGCGGGTGCCGTGTCGACTCGGTGCAGAAGGTTCCCGAGGCGGTGGTCGCGGCGCTCGAGCACGATGCCCCAACGCTCATCGAAGCCCCGTGCCCGCAGGTGCTGCCGCCCTGGATTGAGCCGGAGGGCGGGTTGTAGGTTCGATTCGTACGCGGCTCACCACTTTTTCATCAGCACTCTCGGACGGCGCCAAGTAGTTGAGAAGTGGTGCCGTTGCGGTGGTTCGATAACATTACGTCAACGGCCCGGTCTCTGATGGCGGCCTGGCGATAGAATCCGTGGGTCATGTCCGCCGTGAAGGTCGAACCGATGAAAGTGCCTGGACCCTGGGCGGACGGCTACGTTCTCGAACGGCAGCACACGGTAAGCAGCGAATTTTTGGGGCATGACTCGTTTGGGAATCCGCAATTCGACACCAAGCGCAGCGACCTGGGGGAGTTGGTATTCAGGCTGAAGAACCGGGGCGACAAGGCCATCCTCGACCCAATCGTCGAGACGGCGGTACAATTCATCAAGGGCTGGAATCCAGGATTCGATGTGATCGTTCCGGTACCTCCGTCGAGGAAGCGCGCCTATCAACCTGTGGTCGAGATCGCAAGAGCAATCGGTGCACAGTTGTCGAAGCCGTTGGACGAGAGCGCCGTGGTCAAGACCAAGGACACGCCCGAGCTCAAGGACGTGTTCGACTATCAGCAGCGACTCAAGCTTCTGGAGGGTGCGTTCCAGGTCGACAGGGACGCTGTACGTGGCAAACGTATCCTGCTCATCGACGACCTGTACCGTTCGGGAGCGACTGCTGCCATCGTCGCGCAGGCCCTTCTCGCTGGCGGTGCCGCGGCAGTCTACATGTTGGCCATGACGAAGACACGGACGCGGACATGACCAAGGTCTTCATTGCCGGCTCTCGGCAGCTGTCGCGCCTCAACGCCGAGGTGAAGCGCCGCATCGACACCATGGTCGAGAAGGACTTCACGATCTTGGTCGGAGACGCAAACGGGGCCGACAAGGCTGTCCAGCGGTATCTCGCCGAAAAGGAGTACCGAAACGTCATCGTCCACTGCATGGCGGCCAACTGTCGAAACAACGTTGGGGGCTGGCCAATCCGCGAGATCTCGGCACCGAAGGGAACGCGCGGCTTCGCTTACTACGCGACGAAGGACCAAGCCATGGTTGACGACGCCGGTTACGGCCTGATGCTGTGGGACGGCGAGAGCAAGGGGACGTTAAACAGTGTCGTCAACATGATCGGGCAGAACAAGCCGGTTGTCGTTTACCTCGCGCCGAAGAAGACGTTTCAGAATCTCCGAACGCCCACCGACGTGATCAACTTGCTGAGCAACTGCGATCGAGCTAGCGTGCAAAGGTTCGAGCGCGAACTCGGGATCGAACAATCGCTGGGCAAGGCAACCCACCCATAGGACCGCTGGCCGCTACCGTTCGCTTCTCACAAACTCAGCCGTTTTCCTATAAGATCCGCAGGGCAGACTCTTCGGACGGTCGTACACGGGTGGCCTGCCACGAACCCATTTCCATACGGAGGCCACAGTGCCTTTCACGGCTGAAATCAGTCGGGCGAATCCCTCGTGCTTCCTCTTCGTCATAGACCAATCCGGTTCGATGGGGGACCCGTTCGCCGGCGGAGCCGGCGGGGCGCTCAAAGGCGCAGGAGCTAGCCGATGTCATTAGTCAAACGAGTAGTGGATCAATCGTTCGACATCTTCCGTTCGAGGCGGTGAGGATGTTGCCACTCACCTGCTTCTGGATTCTCCGGAGGAGAGTCTGGAAGCCGCCCTTGCCCTTCACCGGCCGCATGATCTTTGCGAGTTGGCGATCCGTCAGCTGAATCTTCAAGGCCGCTCCTTCCTTTGAATCGAGGGCTCAATCCTCGCGTACTGCACGGCCGAGCTTCAAGAGCACGTCACAGGCTGGTGTTGGAGCCGACACTCGCCGCACGGGCATGTCGGATCATGAAAAATCGTCGCCACAATCAAACCATCCCAGAAGAGCATCGCCATCGCGTGGAAGCGCACATTCTCCGATGTTTTCAAGCCGATCCACTTGTAGTCGAAGACCGCGCCGTATTTCGCCAGCGGCTGCGTATCACGCACCGCGGGAAACCACGCCAGACCTTCGAGTGTTGAAGGATCGGTGTGAGGCGGGACCAGCCACATGGGGTGTATCCATTGCTCCGGCAAGAAGGTGGACGATTCCAATGCGTAGATGCCTCGAAAGATCTTCCAGAGAGCTCGTTCGACTCTGGCGCTGTCCCAAGTAAAGGTTCGCTCGGCCGTCGGCCCGATTATTTTGCCGAACCGGCTGAGCACGTCTTTGATCAATCCAACGAGGTGCCCCTTCGCCGCGCCCCTGTGGATGTCGTTCATCACTGCGGTGGCCGTGGCTGTCTTCACGTGGCCAGCAAATGAGACGACGAAGTATTCCTCATCTTCGCGATAAGACCGATTGCACGCTCGGTGGGTATACAACCACTCAAGGTTTGGACTGTGCTCTTGCAGCACGGCCAAAGCGAAGACGCGTTTGGGTGGAACGTGGTCACGGTCCCATTTCTCGTCAGGAAGAATAGGATTCCCGCACAGGTAGCATCGCGCATCGGCAGGCAACCGACCGCGGCTGCGTTGTTCCCGGCCCATGCGGGATGGTAGCATCCGGTTCAACGTGAGGTCGGAATCTAGCCGTGCCGGGTCGACTCAGACTGCTCGCCGAACGCCGTCAACGCGTTTGAGGTATTCGCCAATCTGGTTCCAACTGGCAAACACTACGCTTTTCTGCCTCGCGGAATTTGCTAGGAATCCTGCAATCTATCGGCTCACCGCCACCGGCTGCCCTGGCCGTTGTGGCGACTGATCCGTCTTTTGGCTTTGTGGACTGCTTGGGAACGATGGCTGGTGACACGCAACCCAACAAGAAGGTGATTGCGAATTGCGTCTACTGCTCGAACCCGCCGAACGGGCAGGAGCACTGGCTCAATCGCAGTCTTGGGACATTCGCCTGGAACACGTTCCTCACCGGCCGGATTTGCACTCCGTGCAACGTCACGTTTGGCGGCACCATCGATTTGGAATTGGTGCGCACCGCTCACACCGGAGTGACCAGGCAAGTGCTTGGCATCGAGGGCCGTGCAAGCCACGAACGAAAGAACGTCTTCGAATACAAGGCGTCTCAGAAGGAACCTCCCGTTCAGGTCTTTCGTGTTGATGACGGGAATCTGAAGCCGGTATTCGAACAGGCGGTCGGACGAAATCCTGACGGCACTCTGATCGCGACTCAAGGCCGTGTGTTAGTCCTTGCCACGGCGGACGGGGAACAGCAAATGCGATTCCCCAGAGGATGGGACGAGCATCAGCTACGCTCGGCGGCCGAAACACGAGGGCTGCTTGGCGGTCGCCCCGTGTCTGCCCACGTGCCGCCGCCCGAAACTGTCGATGAGTTCGTCGCCGCATCGCGCGACATCATCCGCGCCGTTTTCGGCCCTTTCGAGATCGACGTCTACCACTCTCGACTCGATGGCCCGGTTGCACCGGTCGAACCGACCCTGCTGCGGTTCAACCTTAGTCCCGCCTTTCTCCGGGCTGTGGCAAAGGTTGCCTTCCATTACTTTTTGTGGGCATGTCCACAAATTGGCGGCGACAAACCGGAGTTCTCAGATCTTAAGGTGTATATTCTGGCGTGGGCGAGCCCGCGGACTTCCTCTACAAGTCGGACTCATTAGTTGATCGGATTCCCGCCGACGATGGCCGTGGCAAAGACTGCCACGTGTTTGCTAGCGCGTGTCTTGGCGCTGACCTCGTCGTCCAGGCTCACTTCTTCTCTCAGCCAGTCGGCCCGGCTTTTCCCACATTCGTTGTCAGGCTGGGTCGCCGACCTGAAGCCCTACCGCCCGACTGGCGAAGTGCGCACGTGGCCGCCTACGCAACTGGCATTGCGGGACACGACGGCACCTTGAAAGAGCTCTCCTTCGACGAGCACGCTTAAGGGTTAAACGGCGCGAGTCGTCGTCGCAGTCCTTCTGGGCGCGGCGTTCCGAAGTTGCCTGATTTCTCCAGTAAGAAAATCGAGAATCACGCCGCGATGGTGAGCCTATACTTCATGTACTACAACTTCGGACGAGTGCATCAGACGCTCCGCGTGACGCCGGCCATGGAAGCGGGGATCGCGGACCACGTATGGAGTATCGACGAAATCGTCGGTCTGCTCTGGTAGAAAAGACATGAGAATTGCCGCGTTGCTCGTCGCTGTCTTCACCATCGTCGTCGGCATCGTGGGCATCGTTTCCCCCGATAGCGTGACGACGGTTCGACGACAGTACTTCGCGACGCCTGTCGGACTCTATGCGGCCGCCGCTCTTCGCGTTGGCATGGGGCTCGTGGTGATCTTGGTTGCCCCGACCTCTCGTGCGCCAAAGACTCTGCGTGCGTTGGGAGCCGTGATGTGCATGCAAGCACTCGCCGCGACGCTCTTTGGACCTGATCGCGCGCGAGCGATCCTCGAATGGGAGACGATGCAGGGAACCGCGCTCCTGCGCGTCGGGGCCGCGGTGGCTTTGGCCGCCGGGGGCTTCATGGCGTTTGCCGTTACTGGTCGCCGTCCTAGGGGCGCGGAGTAAGGTGGCCAGCTAATGAAATGTCAAACTGACCCACCACCGGCTCAGGCATAAGGCAAGCGGAACCGCTTCGGCTTACGAGATCTCGGCCGGGCCGTCACGCAGCGGCTCGGAAGCCGTCGAGCTGGCGGAGCCAACCGAACATCTGGTTCCAACTGGCGAACGTTTGGCTCACCAGCAACTCCCTTCGTAGATTCAACCAGTTGCGGTGCCACCACGCCGCAGCTGCCGGCGGGAATCGAACCGTCCGTAGCGTCGCACCCGCGATCAAGCGGCGAGTTAGCCGATTGCTGGCCGGCATGCTAAGGTTACATGTAACCGTAGGAGTGCCTCCATGGCGACCACCGCTCGATCGACAGCCCGCAATAAGGTCCGCGCGCACCGCGACCGCTTGCGCCGGCTAGGCCTTCGCCCAGTTCAGATCTGGGTGCCTGACGTGCGCTCGAAGGCCTTTGCCCGCGCCGCGCACCAGCAGTCGCTGGCAGTGGCCAAGAGTCCGCATGCGAAGGGAGACCAGGCGTTTGTCGATGCCATCTCGGCATGGGATGCCGGGTGAAGCGGGGAGAGGTCTGGACAGTTGCAGGCGGCGCTGCCTACGCCGGGAAGCCGCGGCCAGCGGTCATCGTCCAGGACGACCGGTTTGATGCCAACGATTCGATCATCGTCTGTCCACTGACCACGGACGCCACATCGGCGCCCATCTTTAGGCTACCGGTCGAACCCTCTGCCGCAAACGGGTTGCAGGCGCCCTGCCGACTCATGATCGACAAGCTCACCGCCGTGCCGAGGACTCGGCTCGGAAAACGGTTGGGCTCCCTGGCGCGTGAAGAGATGAAGACGCTCAACCGCGCAATGTTCGTCTTCCTGGGTCTCGCGGAAGGGGCGTAGATCCGCCAGTTCCAGTGGTCACGGCGGTTCGCGCGGCCCTCTTGAGCCAGTCCAGTCGCCGCAGCC
>JAHFUJ010000215.1 GCA_023265105.1 Acidobacteriota bacterium | reverse complement strand
CGGCGATGAAGGTAACCAAACCGCCAGTGCTCGCAAGTGAGCGTTTTCTTAACTCCAATGGTCGAGGTTCATGGTCCCGCGATGGCCGGTATCTCGCCTACTATTCCTTCCGGAGTGCGGAGTCGGCTCCCTCTCCCTCCCGTTCGGCCACGCTCGTGATTCGTACCGTGGCGACCGGCGAGGAGCGGGACATTCCTCTGCATCCTCGGGTTCCGATACACAGTTTTGCGGCGCCCCCAAGATGGTTTCCCGACGGCCGGTCGGTTCTGGTTGCGGCACTTCGACCGCAACAGTCGGGGATCGGGTACTACCGGGTGGATTTGACCAGCGGCGACGCGGAGCTGCTACAGCACACCACGAAATGGGGGATCCCAGCCATGCAACCCGACCTTTCCCCGGACGGAAAAACCATTTTCTACGCCCACGACGATGCGGAGCTAACGCAACTGATCCGGTTCGATATTGACAGCCGCCGCGAAACAAAATTGCGCGTGGCGGACGGTTTAGTCTCATTGGCCGTATCGCCCGACGGGACTCAACTGGCGTACCTACAGCGAGGATCCATAGAGGTCATGCCGGCGGCCGGGGGCGAGCCGCGCACAGTCTATCGTGCGCCGGGCGTCACGGCGGATCAGAGCACGGTGGTCTGGATGCCGGCCCAGCGCGATCTACTCTTTGTCCAAAGCAGAGGGATCGGGGAAAAGGACCCGCACGTCCTCTGGCGCGTTCCCTTGAATGGGGACCGGCCCGAAGAAGTGGGTATCGCAAGGACGGGAGGCTATCCTTTTTCGCCGCAAATGCATCCGGATGGCCGCCGGATTATGTTCGAGTCGCACGAAGGCGGCGACGGCGGAATCTGGACCCTGGAAAATTTCCTACCCAAGCCTGTGGCAGCGCGGTGAACCATGTCGCTACTCATCCTTGTTGTGCTCCTCTTCGCCGCTCCGGCGGAGAGGAGCCGGATCCCGCTGGGCCTCGACGCGTACCGGCCGGTTCCAGAAACGAATCCGCTCACACCGGAAAAGATCGCCCTGGGACGGCGGCTCTTCTTTGACCGCCGGCTCTCGCGCGATGGCAGTATCGCGTGCGCCACGTGCCACGACCCGCGACATGCATTTGCGGATGGACGCGCGGTCGCTGTGGGCATTGAGGGCCGCAAAGGCACGCGCAATGTGCCGACACTGATCAATCGCGTCTATGGAAAATCTTATTTTCTGGACGGACGCGCCCCGACTCTCGAGCTGCAAGCCGTCGGGCCGATTCTGAATCCGATTGAAATGGACATGACGATGCGGGACTTGCTGACGCGTCTCAGGAAAGACGCCAGGTATGCAGTTAGGTTTCGTTCGGTGTTTCATCGAGACGTGAACCAGGAAGACTTGGCCGCGGCATTGGCTTCTTATGTCCGCACCATTCTCTCGGGTGGCTCAAGGCTCGATCGGTACATGAATGGCGATGTATCGGCGCTCCCGGCACCGGCCAAGCTCGGACTGAACGTGTTTCGTGGAAAAGCGCGATGCGTCGCTTGCCATGCGGGGCCGAATCTCACCGATGAAAGTTTCCACAACACGGGACTCGCCTGGCGCAACGGAGAGTTGCTCGATCCAGGACGATTCGCAATTTCGAACAGACCCGAAGACCGCGGCGCATTCAAAACGCCAACACTCCGCGAAGTCTCGCGCACGGCTCCGTACATGCACGATGGCAGTGTGGCAACGCTCGAAGATGTTGTCGACTATTACGACAGAGGAGGCAATCCCAATCCTGGTCTCGATCCCGAGTTGCGGCCTCTCCGCCTCATAGCCGAAGAGAAGCAGGCGTTGGTCGCGTTTCTGAGGTCACTTTCCGGAACGATCAAGCAGGCTCGTTGAAGTTCACAAGCCTCGACACTGAGCCGCTGAAGCTCAACGTTCCCGTGACGAACGGACAGACCGGCGCCAGCAAGGACTAATCCTAAGCCGTGACGATCAGCATGCGCGCGACTTCGGAAACTACCTCAGACTGCCTGCGGCTCTTCTAAGATGTCATCGGTCACCTGGTTGTATAGTCGCGAACACGGAAACTTGCCGATTTTGCATAAATGCGGCGCGCTCACTTTTCTCAGCTTCCTCAACAAGCACATTCGGTTATTCACATGTCGGCAACATGTAGCGCTTACACTGATCTCTTCTGTCGGGTCGCGATCAGAATTCGAACTGCGTGCTGAATTTGAAGAGGCGCCCGCTCATAGTCTCGTATGGGGTCAACCACTGCGAGCCGTACCCGGAGTTCTGCGACAGGATAGCGCTCCCGTTCAGTATGTTGTAAATGTCGAAATTGCCTCGCAGCGTGACCTTTTCCATCCGAAAACGCCTCGTAAAGCGAAGGTCCACCTGCTGGAGCCGATCCTCGTAACGCGTGTTAGGTGCACTCAATTCGGTGTTGACGTTGGCATTGCACGTAGCGGCCCCGCGGCACGATCCCACATTGGGGCCGAGCGAGCCCGCGATCTGTGAGTTGGGGGCCGGGTAGGTCGCCGTAATCGGGATACCCGAAATGTTCTGATAGGTCGCGCTTGTTTGGAGGCCCCAGGGTAGCGGGTAGACGATGAGGAACTTGACCTGCGTCCCGGCGGACCACGGCTGGCTGACGTGGCAGAACTGGGCGGAACTCCAGGACGATAGGCCGGATTAGCGGCCCTTCGTGGGGAACATAAGGGCCGTTCTCGGACCCCTGTCGCCCGGTCGCCCAACGCGACAGCGCCGACAATCACACAGCGCCGACGATCACACAGCGAGAATGTTTGTGAAATGTCATGTTCGAAAATCGAGTTTATGGCAGGCTTCGAATGAATCGAACGGATCACACGGCGGTTGCTTCTGTTCCGTGGGCAGAGCCGGAAATCCTGGAAACGTCGAATTCGCAAAATCGTACTGATGCTTGGCTCAGCGAATCTATGATCGAATGAACAATGACTCTCACGAGAAGAGTCCGCACCGCGCTTTTCTAAGAAATAAACGAACTTTGCGACTGGACTACTGGGGGTCCCATCTTTCTGACAACAGCTTCGATGGCTCTTATCGCGTCAGCGTGTGGGACTGATTGGGTACGAACCGAGCCACGCCATTTTCATCCGTTGCAGTATCGGTTCAATTTGCTGAAGAAAACCTAGCACGTCCCGCTCTGCTACTGCATTGGACTGCGAGTTCGTGCGGATCGTTAATAGCTGGCCGTACGCTGTCCGGAGTTCGACTGTACGTTGCGATTCACTGCCGCCGTCCAACCGCCCAATCAATTCGTTGAACGATGCACCCTTGAGGTCAGGCGCGGATTCATCACCATGATCGAGTTCCTTGATGATTTCGGCGATGTGGCCGCCTGCATATGTGACAGGTTGCAGATGATAGACGTCGGAGCTTGTCGTCGCGTCCGTCCAGCGCAATTGCCTGACCCATTGGAGTCGTTGAAACGACCGATCAATTCGACGTCCGAGTTCTGCCAGTGAACGATCCGATACCCCGCGGCGGTTAAGCTCCTCGATGGCCAGTTGCTCTTTCTTGAGGGCAAGGTCCTGATTCGCGAGCGCTGCTTGTGCAGTCTTAACACGATCGTCAAGGTCTCGTGAATGATAAAACTGAAAGATGGCAAAGCTGAGACTCAACACTGAAACGACGACGCCGGCGCCGGCCGCGATCACCGCTCCGTCACGCTTCTTTGGCATGGCACATCCAATGTTTACCGAACCGGCGAAGCAGACTGCGAACGTGCGAGTGCTAGCGGATAGGCGTCAACCTGGCGCGTTTGACTTGTCGCACGCCCGGACGATAGGCCGGATTAGCTGTCTTTCGTGGGGAGCATAAGGGCCGTTCTCGGACCCCGTCGCCCGGTCGCCCAACGCGACAGACGGAACAAGTCTTGAGCGTTACTGCGGACGCCTGAACAGTCCGCCATAGACCGCCTTCCCCAGGACGTGTCCTTGAATCGCTTTCAGGACATTCGCGCGCGTCTCGAACGCGTCGGCGGTCGGTTGGACATCGACCTTGGTATCCAAGGCAAATAACTCGAACATATAGTGATGCTGTGGACCGGTCGCCGCTGCACCAGGACCGCGATACATCGGACCGGTGGCGCTGATTTGATAGCTGCCGTCCGGCAGTTGCGAGCCCTTGGGCACACCTTCACGCAGGCCGGAGGCCGTCGCCGGAATGTTCCACACCACCCAGTGCGCCTGATCCTCGGTCGTCTTGTTGCGGGCGGCATCCATGTCGTGCATGTGGAGCACGAACGTTTGCGTACCTGCCGGCGGATTGGCCCAGTTGATTGCTGGTGATGTCCCTTCGCCCGGTGCGACACCTTGGGCAGCCTGGCTGAATCTCACGGGAAACTGTCCGCCATCTGGAAACGACGGGATCGTCAACGTCATGGCAGGACCAGCCGGCGCGCCACCGGGTTGTCCGCCGCGTTGTTGAGCCGCCACGGGTAGCGCGATGAACAGGGTGAACATCGAAACGACGAACCATTGCTTTTTTCGCATGCAGTTTCTCCTGGAGCTTGAACGCCGCGAGTATCACGCAGTGGTGACCGGCGGGAATGCTTCATCTTATCCACAGTCTCATGGTCCGTCCAACGGCTGCGTTTTTCAAGTGGTCCCGAGTCAACACGCGGATCGGCGGGGCGTTGAAGAATCTCGGGCATCGGGTCGCGCGTTCGACGATTGCCCTGATCCTGAAGGAGCAGGGGATTCCGCCGGTGCCAGAGGGGCCGGCCTCGTGGCAGACGTTTCTGCGGGCCCGCTGGGGCACGATCGTGTGGGCGGATTTCTTCACGACCGAGGTCTGGACGTGGCGCGGGTTGGTGACGTAATACACGCTGTTCGCGATCGACCTCGCGTCGCGCCGTGTGCACATCCTGGGCTCAACGCCGCACCCGGACGACGACGCCTTCATGAGGCAGGCGGCGCGCACGGCCACGGCCGCCGACGAAGGTGTGTGCCGCGCAGCGTCGCAATCGCCGCGCTGTCTCCCTCGATGACCGTTCTCTGTTTTCCGATCGTGAACGGTGTGCTCAGATTGCACAATTTCGCATCCAGTTTGACCGCATTGGGGCCGTGCAATACCATGCTCGCTGGTAAGGGAGGTCACTAGCCCGGCGACCGGAATCCTGAGGGACGAATATGAGGTTGCGCCGACACCTGATGCTTGCGTTGTGGATCGGACTCGGGTCGGCGACCGCCTTCGCGCAGGCTGTCACGCCTGTCTCTCCCGACGACTTGAATGCGGCGGTCCAGGCGGCGAAGGCGCCGACGGCGCCTTCGCCCTACCCGCTGAGAGGCCCATCAAAGCCGGTGACGCGTGGCGCTCCGCTCGATCCCGAGGTGGCGAGGACACTCGACCCCAACAAGATTCTGACCTTCGGTGCCGTGTACACACCCTTCATCCGCGGCGCCATGCTGGCTCGCAAGGCGGCCGACGCCGGCAGACCGTTCGGCCTCGCCGACATCCCGCGTGAAACGCAGGACGCGCTCACGTATGTGCTGGCGCTGCCCTGGGAGCGGGCTGACGTCGGCGGGCCCGATCGGCTCGTCGATGTGAACTACGTGATCCTTACACCGTCCGGCTCGACGGACCGCGCAAAGATCATCGAGCCCGCTTGGGTGAAGGCAGACACCGGTGTGCTGCGAAACCTCTTTGGGCCTGCCGTACCAGATCGGGGCTTTGTGGCAGCGTTCCCACGCGACGCTATCCAAGCCGACAGGGACTTCGTGTTCGTGTACGCCGGATCGGTCTATGCGCAGCGAGTGGAGATCCGGCCAGAGGATGTCGCGGCATGGCGGTAGACACATCGCCGGTGCGTCTTCTGCTGTCCGCAGACGCAGCGTGCGATGGATGTTCAGGCCGTAGCGGGTGACAACACACGGCAGAACCGCCACCTGCCGCTCTGCAGTGCGAACACGACCGTCTAAGCGGAAGCCAGCCGATGCGCCCGAGGAAAGAACGGATCTGGCGCACCGCCAAGGGAATCCGTCCCTTGGGGCTCCTTCCACGGGAACATGCTCAGCTCGGACTTCGGCGCGCGCATGGCGCACTCCATGGCGACGGCGTATGAATGCGCTGGGACGTCATCCGCTTGACAGCCTGAATCGAGCTGAATCATGAGACACTACGGCTTCACGCGATCTCGAAGCGATGGACTTCCCGCCACCTTCGGGTCCACCGATCGCGGTTGCGAGCGAAGGAGGTTCCAATGCGTGCCGTGCGTGTCGCAGTGTCGTTGATCGCGGTGAGCTCGGTCCTTGTCTCGGCGCAGTCGCCGCTCTCTCCGGAACAGCGAGCGCAATTCCATGGCCCATACAGCGAAGCCGTAGAACCGTTCCGCGTCGTCGGCAACATCTATTATGTCGGCGCCAGGAACATCGCGTCGTACCTCATCACGACGCCCGACGGCCACATCATGATCGACACCGGGACCAGCGAGATGCACCGGGTGATTCTCGCCAGCGTCGCGAAGCTCGGGTTCAAGCTGCAGGACGTCAAGATCCTTCTGTCGGGGCACGCTCACTTCGACCACGTGCAAGGGCACGCCGCGATGAAAAAAGCCACAGGGGCACGGGTCATGGCGATCGGCGAGGACGCGGCAGCGTTGACAGCCGGTACCGACAAGTCGCCGCTGGGCGACGAAGGCTGGCCACCGGTGCAGGTCGATCGCGTGCTGAAGGACGGCGACACCGTGACGTTAGGTGGCGCCACGTTGCGTGCGGTTTGGGCGCCCGGGCATACGCCGGGCTGCACCGTATGGACAACAACCGTACAGGACAGCGGCAGACCTTACTCGGTGGCGTTCTATGCCTGCGGCGGACCGAACGGTGGCGTCAAGCTCATTGGCAATTCAAAGTTTCCAAACCTTGTCGACGAAACGCTTCGGAGCTTCCACCGCCTCGGAGAGCTCAAGCCGGATATCTACCTCACCATGCACCCCCAGAACCTTTTTGCAGGCAAGGTAGAGCGAATCAAGGCAGGTGAAACTCCGCATCCGTTGTTCGATCCGGCCGGTTGGACGAAGATGATCGCGGATGCAGAGGCGAACTTCCGCAAGAGAGTGCAGGAAGAGCAGACAAAGACATCGGCTGGACGACAAGTCGGCGTGTGAGACCTTATTGAAGGTTGCCGAAAAATTCTGATTTCACCACAGAAGGATACAAAGAAACTCGACCCTTCGGTTGCCACCGACCGCGAACGACTTGCTGACCCGGGTGTCGAAGCTGTTGTCCAGCGTGGGTGCCGCGCGGCCACTGCAATCAGGTCCTCACGCTGCCCGCAATGTGAACTCGACGCGGATGGCTTCGAACGGGAATACGACGCGGTTCTTCTCAGTCTTATCCAGCAGGCCGGCGTCGATCAGCGCGTGCACATCGCCGTGCACGGCCTTCACGTCACGGCCCACCCGGCGCGCGACCTCGCGGATCGTCAGTGGCCCTTGGCCGGCCATGGCCTTGAGCAACTCCCAGCGTTTGGCCGTGAGCACCTTCCACAGCAGTTCCGGTGTCGCAAAACTGACCCGGGCGCGCTGCTTCTTACCCTTGAACGCCTCCAGTGCTCGACGGGTCACATCTTCTTTGGAGGCTACTTCCAGCGTCACGGTCTTCATTTTCGCTGTCTCCATGCCTCGACGTCCGCCCAGAAGTCGGCCAACAGTTTCTCGTAGCCGCTGAACGCATAGACCGTCTCAACCCCGCGGGCGTGCCGGTGATCACCCTTGCCAGCTTCGTTGTCGTAGCGCAGCACGCATTCGCCGGCGACGATCAGCGCCAGACGGTACTTGAACCGGTGTGTCGAGCCCCTGACGGAATGCGGAACCCGCCAGACCACGATCTCTGCGAAGGTGTCCTCGGCCAGGACATGGCGCTCGTGGGCCAACGCCTCGGCCTTCATGTTGGAGAGTATACCAACACCTTAGATGTTGTCAAACACTCCAACATAACGAGCGCGAAGACCGTGCGCGGACGGTCGCGATCTGATGGCGGTGAAATTGCGCGATTACCGCTCGCAGCTCGGCGTCGTGCTGCAGGACAACTTCCTGTTCGACGGGACGATCGCGGAGAACATCGCGTACGGGAACCCGCACGCGGGGCGCGACGAGATCAAGTCGG
>JAHFUJ010000214.1 GCA_023265105.1 Acidobacteriota bacterium | reverse complement strand
GATCGCGCGGCGTCATCAATACGGCTGGAACGCGAAGGAGTTCTCCGACCTCCTGGGGCCGCTCCGTCGATACCTGCGTACGCAGGTCGGACGCCCTTGGAACAAGGTCTGGTCGGAGATCGCACGCAATCTCGACAGCCGTTCACTGAGCGGCCAGCACATCTTCGACCACATCCACTGGGAGGTGGAGCAGCACGTCTCGCTCAGCCCAGACGGGCAGCTGTACCACATTCGCTGGTCGGGGCTCGTCCCGGTCGGTGGCTTGTACGTTCATCCGATCACGGGATTGCTTTGCTATCGGCGCGAGTCCTGGCGCGGACATCGCGGCGGCCCGTTCGTGAAGGCACAAGCCGCGCTTCGCGCGTTCGGTATCGACGTCTCAAGTGCAGCGGCCATTGGACGCTACCGCATAGACGTCACGCGGGTGTGGGAGCGGCGGGAATGCGGCTGGTTCATTCACAGCTATCGCTACCTGCCCGAACAGGTCCTTCGAGTCATCACCCGCAGTGATGGCCGCGACGTGCCGATCTACGGGTCACCGCGCTACGAACGCGCAGCAACGAAGCAGGCGAGCAAGAAAGAGGTCCGGGACGCGCAGCGACTCCTGGACTGTGACCCCTTGCACGGAGCATAGGATCGAACGCGGCCTCAATCGGATAGCTGCGACCGCGTCGTGGCACCCGCCGCCGACGTGTACTGCTTGGTCGGCGATGCGTCGGACCAGTGTCGCATCGCCGGCGACGATGGCCGCAGCGCACGAACGTCGTCGCCAAGAGTCGCCATGGGTCGCCATGCGCCGATGACGTTGACGACCATGAGTGACCGGCGGTAGCATCGACTCCTCACCACTCGCCCCGTCCTGCGCCGACCGGCGCGGAGGGACGCTGCCAAACCAGTTCACACATTCATTCAGCCGCCCGCCTCCGCGTGCCATGTATCGACGCGCTACGGCGAGGCGAGCTGATTCGAGGTTGCCACGGCCTAATGCCCTGGCGGTCTGGTGAGTCGCTGAACCCGAGGGCGGCTCAGGACCCCACGCCCGGCGATGGCGCACAGCGCATCGCACGACGTCCTCCCCAACGACACCTCGGCCGAACTTCGAGAGGTTGCCATGGAACAGAGAGACGTCGTCCCACCCGTCGATGTCACGCAGGAACAGCGCGAACCCGTCGCGCGACCAGGTCCCGTCATCGAGCCGCGCTGGCTCGATATCGACACGCCCGCAAAGTACCTCTGTATGACGCGGCCGGGAATCGCCGTTTTTCGGATCAAAGCGGCCAGACGCGGGAACGTATGGCCATGGCGCACTACTCAAGACACCTTGCTGAGCGTGCGCGAGTGGCTCGCGGGTCCTGTCGCCGGACAGCCCCACTTGGTGCTCGCCCAAAAGCGCTCGTCACGGCTGTGGGCTCCGCGCCAAGCGGGGCGGCCCCGTCCTGCGCCACCCGCGAGATCCGCGCGCGCCCGTTCGCGGCTCGCGCGCCGAAGCCTTGGCGGAGGCGGGCCACCCGCTCCGCTTTCGATTCGTTCACCCGAAACGCGATTTCGTGATCAGATTGCCCATCGGACGCCACCGACCGCCCTCGGTCAATAGAGGGGACCAAGAAGTGTCAATTCGCGCGTCAACGAGCGCGAATCAGCGCCCGGCGCAGGGACCTTGCAGCGCGATTGAGCGCATGGTCGAAGCTCGAAAAACGGGTATCGCGCACTCCAGCCTCACGGGCAACTTCGGCAAATGCCGCCAGATGCACACTGTCATAGGCCCGCAGCCGGTAGCGTTCCGCAAACTCGCCCCCTTGGCGACAGAGGGCTGACGTCACTTCGACCGTGAAGTACTTGGGCCACTCGGCTTCGAACGTCTTCTTGGCCGATGCGAATGCGGCCGGACGAAGCGCGCGTTCTCGACGACGCCTCGCCAGCGCCGCGCGGGTCTCCGTGTACGCAACGGACGACGTGGCGACAACCGACGCGGCGTCCACGAGCTTGCGCACGGCGTCGCTGCCTGGCTCGGCTACGTAGAGCTTTACCAGACTGCTGGTATCGAGATAGAGCGTCACCCGCGATCCTCGAGGACCGCGTCAGAGACCGTTTGTCCCCCGGTGACGCGTGCCGGTCGAGGGCTTCCGACGGGCTTGCCTCCGCTCCAGTGGGCCCGCCCTTCGGCAACGAGCCTATGGGCCCAGTCGACGTCAGCTGGCGCATCGACCGGATTGATGGTGGCGATAGCACGTCCACGTTCGGTCACCATGAGCCTGGCACCGGACCGTACCCGCTTCAAATGTCGGCTCAAATTCGCCTTCAATTCGCGGATACCGACAGAGTCCATGCACCGGACCTCCCTGAAGTGACTACAAGTGTAACACGATGTGACCACATATGCTGTAGCATCGAATCCTCACCTTTCGCCTCGTCCCCGCGTCACACGGCGCGGAGGAGCGCACGCGCCCCCAAGGGCGTGCTTGCGGGTTGTAGTCAGTCGCCGACTCCAGGGGACATTCCGGAGTGCGAACTGACCCGAGGTCAGCTCGAGTCTCTGGCCCGGGCCGTCCACCGGGCCGCTGAAACGGAGTACGGCGCATCGGCGCCCGATCCGCCGGAATCTTCACCTCCTGGCTCGCGGCCACCAGGTCCTCGTTCAGAAGGTGTGCGTGGTGCGCCTCGGTGAAGGCGACGCTGGCTGGGGACCGCTCGGCCGAGCCGCAGTTTGGAAAGTTCGCGATTGTCGTAGTCACGCTACAACGACGCTGAATCATCCAAGCGACACAGTGAACGGTGTGATACGGGCATGAAGGTTAGGAGGTCTGGTTGAAGCGTCGAACGGCGAATCAGAATAAAGGCCGGATGGACTCAACGAGCCGTCATCTCGCGCGCATGGGTGATCTCGTGGCTGGTCACGGGTCGAACGCCGGAGGCCTCAACGGTCGCCACCGCGGCGGTGCGGCCGTCGAGAGTGGTGAACTCGACTTCGAAGGCCTTGCCGTCGGTGTAGACATGGACCACCGTCCCCACATCGCCAATCTCCAGGCGTTCCTTGGGCACCGGAGCAGTCAGGACGACCCGTTCGTGTTCTCTGATCATGACGAAGGCTCACTCCCTGATGGCGAGATGTGCGTTTCGGAGCTGCACCTTGCGGGCATTGTGTCACGTTGCGGATCACCGGTCACATTGTTCCACGACGGCGTGGCATCACGAACGCGGAGCCACTGCTTCATTCGCCCCAGCTCGCGTTCGCTCACCGATGTTCGCCCGGCAAGCGGCCACAAAAGTGGTTCACCATCCTGGGTAACACCGAGGTAACAAGCGACCGCCCTGTGGCGCCAGATCGCGCTCCCTTCAGGCCGCGTTTCGCCCATCGACGGCGATCCGCCTCGCGCTGGTGATGGAACTGGTCGAGGGGCCGACGCCCGCGGGTCGCATCGCGCAAGGTGCGATCACCATCGACGAGCGCTCCCCATCGCGAAGCGAATCGCGGTGTCCACACTGGGCCGAGTCCCGCCGTGGTGCCCACTCCATGTGGTACCTTGATCGATGTCGGATTCGGTCCCAAGTCAAAGGATGACGCGCAGATGACAGCAACGGATCTCGTCGATCGGCTGGCGGAGCACAAAACCCTTGGCGCGGCGCCTCGCGAGGAGCTGGCGTGGCTGGCCTCGCACGGGTCCGTTCGACACCTGGACGCCGGCGATGTGCTGACCTCGAAGGGCGCGAGGGTGGAGGGCCTGTTCGTCGTGCTGTCCGGGCGCGTCGCCATCTTCGTCGACCGCGGCGCCGGGCGGCACAAGATCATGGAGTGGCGGGAGGGCGACGTCACGGGTCTGCTCCCGTACTCCCGCATGGTCAGCCCACCGGGCGATACAGTCGCCCAGGAACCCTCAACGATTCTCGCCGTGCACCGTGACCATCTCCGCGCGATGACCCGCGAGTGCCATGAGATCACGTCGATCCTCGTCCACACCATGGTCGATCGCGCCCGCGCCTTCACCTCGAGCGACCTGCACGACGAGAAGATGGTGTCTCTCGGGAAACTGTCCGCCGGACTGGCCCACGAGCTGAACAACCCCGCGTCGGCGATCGAACGCAGTGCGACGCTGCTCGAGAACCGGCTGGAGGACGCCGAGCGGGCGACGCGCGCGCTGGGCGCGTCCGGGCTGACCGACCACCAACTCGCCGCCCTGGATGCCGTTCGCGAGTCCTGCCTGGCCACGCGCGTGCACGGCGTACGGTCGGCCATCGAGCAGGCCGAACGCGAGGAGGCCATTGCCGACTGGCTCGCGGATCACGGCCTCGACATCGCAATCGCAGAAGGGCTTGCCGAAACGGCCGTGACGTTCGAGGCGCTCGACCTCCTGGCCGGGGCGGTCGATGGACCGGCGCTGAACGCCGCGCTGCGGTGGACCGCAGCCGGATGTTCCGTTCGCGGCCTCGCCTCGGAGATTCAGGAAGCCGCGCTGCGCATCTCGGGCTTGGTCACGGCGATCAAGGGCTTCACGCACATGGATCAGGCGACGGTCGCCGAGCCGGTGGACCTGATACAGAGCCTGGACAACACGGTCGCCGTGCTCAAGTCGAAGGCGCGGGCGAAATCGGTCGCCGTGGTCGTTGACGTGGAACGCGACCTCCCGCGCGTCCGCGGCTTCGTCGGCGAACTCAACCAGATTTGGGCGAATCTGATCGACAACGCCCTCGACGCCGTTCCGGACTCCGGCCGCGTCGAGGTGCTGGCGAACCGCGAGCGTCAGCGCGTGGTGGTGCGCATCGTCGACAACGGGACCGGCATCCCCGCAGAGATCCTCGATCGCGTCTTCGACCCGTTTTTCACCACCAAGCCGGTGGGGCATGGCACCGGTCTGGGCCTGGACATCGTCCGGCGCCTCGTCCGCCACAACGACGGCGAAATCGCGGTCGAGTCGAAGCCGGGCCGAACGGAGTTTCGGGTCGTCCTGCCGCTCGCCGAGATCGACGGCGTGGGAGGACCGTCATGAACAAGCCCGTCCTCCTCATCGTGGACGACGATCCGCAGGTGCTCGCGGCCGTGCGCCGCGACCTCCGCTCCCGGTACCGGGAGCACTACACGGTCATGAGCGCGGCATCGGGGGAAGAGGCGCTGACGGCCGTCCGCGAACTGAAAACCCGCGGGGATTCGCTGGCAATGGTGATCTGCGATCAGCGCATGCCCGGCATGATGGGAACTGAAGTACTCGCCAAATCACGCGAGGTGTACCCGCTGGCGCGGCGCGTCCTGCTCACGGCCTACTCGGACATCGAAGCGGCCGTGCGGGCTATCAACGAGGCGCATCTCGATCACTATCTGTCGAAGCCCTGGGATCCGCCCGAGGAACGTCTTTTTCCGGTCATCGACGATCTCCTCGATACTTGGCAGGCTGAGTATCTTCCCGAGGCGAAGGGACTGCGGCTGGTCGGGCACCAGTGGTCGCCTCGCTCGCACGCGATCAAGGACTTCCTGGCCAGCAACCTCATTCCCTATCGCTGGCTCGACGTGACGCGGGACCCGGAGACGCGCGTGCTGCTGGACGCGGCTGAGGTTGGCGCCGACCAACTTCCTGCGCTGTTCTTCGAAGACGGATCCGTGCTGCGCAACCCTGAGCCCCGCCAGGTCGCTGAGCGCCTCGGCCGGTCGCTGTCGGCCGCTTTGGATCTCTACGACCTCGTGATCGTCGGCGCCGGCCCCGCCGGCCTTGCGGCAGCGGTGTACGGCGCATCGGAAGGGCTGCGGACCCTGCTGCTCGACCAGCACGCGCCGGGCGGGCAGGCGGGCACCAGTTCTCGGATCGAGAACTATCTCGGGTTTCCGGCCGGCGTCAGCGGCAGCGAGCTGACACGCCGCGCCCTGATGCAGGCGCAGCGGCTCGGCGCCGAGTTTCTCGCGCCGCTCGAAGTGACCGGAGTCTCGCTCGATGCGGGATACAAACGTCTCACCCTCGCCGTCGGCCGTGAGCTCGTCACGCGAGCCATGCTGGCCGCCACCGGCATGTTCTATCGCGAGCATCCTGCGCCCGGCGTGGCGGAGCACACGGGCGCGGGGGTGTACTACGGCGCCGCGACCACGGAGGCGCCGGCGTTCAGGGGCCGGCGCGTGCTCGTCGTTGGCGGCGGGAACTCGGCGGGCCAGGGCGCCATGTATCTGGCGCGCTACGCGAAAGAGGTGCAGATCGTGGTGCGCCGCGAGAGCTTGCGCGACACCATGTCGCAGTACCTCATCGATCAGATCGAGAAGACGCCGAACATTCGGCTGCGGCCTCGGACGGAAATCGAACGAGTCGAGGGCGAGGGTCACGTAGAACGCGTCGCGCTCGTCTCGCTCGACGGTGGATCGTGTCGGGTGGAGGAAGCCGACGCGCTGTTTGTGTTCATCGGCACGCGTCCGCGAAGCGACTGGCTCCCTCCCAGCGTGCTGCGCGACGCCAAAGGATTCGTCCTCACCGGCCGGGACCTCATTGCGGCCGACGGGTACGCACGCATCTGGAAGGAGCGCCGCGAACCGCTGCCGCTCGAGACCAGCGTGCCAGGGGTGTTCGCCGCCGGCGACCTCCGCGCAGGCGCGATGAACCGTGTGGCGTCAGCGGTGGGCGAGGGATCGATGGTGGTACGACTCGCGCACGAATACCTGGCGCTGATCTGAATCCAAGCAACTGGGGCTGGTTCGTGTTGCGCTTTCTTTATCCGCCCTCTCCATGGCTCGCGACGCGCGGAGCATGACCGTCCTGCCGCTGGCCGCCGGCCCGCTGATGTTCTGCGTTCTGGCGTGGCTGCCGGTCGCCAGCCCGCCCTATGCGGCGCGATGCGGTCTCGGCCTGCTGCTCTGGATGGGCGCCTGGTGGCTCGCTCGGCCGGTGCACCTGGCCGTCACCGGCCTGCTACCGCTCGCCTCGGCGGCTCTCTTCGGCTTCGTCCGCACGGGCGACATCCTGCCCTCCTACGCCGACGAGCTGATCATCCTTCTGGTGGGCGCCAACATTCTGACCACCGCGTGGGCTCGCTGGGGGCTCGACCGCCGGATCGCGCTCATGTCACTGGCCACTTTCGGTTCGGGCGCGAAGCGGCAGCTGATTGCGTGGTTCATCGTCAGCACCGCGCTCGCGACGCTCCTGCCCCGCGTCGTCGTGGCGGCGACGATGATCCCGATCGTCGTCGCGACAGTGAAGTTTCTGGGCGTCGACGATCTGTGGAATAGCAAGCTCGGCACGTCGCTCGTCCTCGCGGTTGCGTGGGGATCGAGCCTCGGCGGGTTCCTCACGCCTCTCGGCGGCGCTCCAAATCTGCTGGCGATGAAATTCGTGCAGGACATGGTGACGCACCACGAGTTCCTCTTCACGACGTGGGTGACACGGCTCATGCCGCTCACGCTGTCGGTCGTGCCGGCCGTCCTGCTCTACATCGTCGCGGTGTTTGAATCGGAAGTCGCCGAAACCGACCGCAGCCGCACGTATTTCTTTCAGGAGCTTCGCGCGCTTGGGCCGATGGGGAGCGCGGAGCGCTGGGCGATGCTTCTGTTTGTCGTCGCGACCGTGCTCGCCTTTACGAGAGGCGCGTACGGCCAGATCCTGCCGTCGTTCACTCCCGCCTACGCGTTCCTGGCTCTGGGTGTCGTCGCTTTCGCCATCCGCGCCGAGCGCGAGCCGCTTCTGACGTGGGAGTTCGCGCAGGGCAAGATGATGTGGGGGCTGTTCTGCGTGTTTGCCGGCGGCAACGCGCTTGGCGCCGTGCTGAATACGACCGGCGCGGCGCGGCTTCTGGCCGGGCCCATCATTCCTTATGCGGCGCGCGGCCCGTTCGTCGCCACGCTCGTCTTCACGGCTCTGACGCTGGCCGTGGCACAAATCATCAGCAACGTCGCCACGGTCGCGATCATGGTGCCGATTGCGATCAGCGTGTTCCAGGGATCGGGCGGCAGCCCGATTCCGTTCATCTACGTCATCATCGCAGCCAGCCACTGTGGGTTCATGCTCCCCTCGTCGGCCGGCAGCTCGGCTGTTGCCGCGGGATATGGCGTCAACCTGCGCACGATGTTTATCGCCGGACTGGGCGCCGCACTCATCTGCCTCGTCGTCATCGTGATTGTCAGCGTCCTGTCCATACGGTTCTGGCCGGGATTCGCCATCGCTTG
>JAHFUJ010000213.1 GCA_023265105.1 Acidobacteriota bacterium | reverse complement strand
GGACGCTTGGGGCTTTCGTAGAGCGCCGCGCACGCCTCGGCGTACAGCACGCCGCCGCTGCTGACGCTGCCGAGCCCCATGTTGGTTTCGATCACGCCGACCACGTGGAATTTGCTCAGAATGTCCTTGACGCGATCGGTGGGATAGGGCCGGATCGTTTTCAGCCGCACGAGGCCGACCTTCGCGCCGCGTTCGCGCATGTGCCGGATCGCGTACCGCGCCGTCACTGCATGGCCGCCCTGCATGAAGAAGACGACGTCGGCGCCGTCGGTCATGAATTCCTCGACCCACGGATCGTACCGGCGGCCGAAGATCCGCGCGAATTCTTCGTGCACCTGTTCGATGACCGGCACGGCGCCTTCCATGGCGCGAGCGCGCTCCAATTGGAGCGGCGGACCCTGCTCGGGCATGATTTGCGGGCCGTGCGACACCGGATGCCGCGGATCGAGCGGGTACGGATGCTTGTAGGGCGGCAGAAACTCCTTCACTTGGCTGGGGTCCGGCAGGTCGACGTCGCTCGTGATGTGGGACACGAAGAACCCGTCCTGGCAGACCATCTGGGGCAAGAGCACGCGCGGGTCCTCGCCGATCCGATAGGCCATCAGGTGATTGTCGAACGCTTCCTGGGCATTGCACGACCAGCCCATGAGCCAGCCCATGTCGCGCGTCGAGAGCGCGTCGGTATGCTCGGAACCGAAGTCACCGGGCGGATCGAGCGTGCGGTCGGCGATCATCATCTGCACCGGCATCCGGCTGCCCGAGATCGGCGAATAGAGCTCGTAGGCGAACTGCACCCCGACGCCGGAGCTGCCGGTGAACGCGCGTGCGCCGCTCGACGAGGCGCCGTGTGCGATGCTCAATTGCGAGTGCTCGCTGTCGGCCACGATGTACTCGGCGTCGAGCTCGCCGTTGGCCACCATCTGCGCCAGCGCCATCATCGTCGCCGTGTAAGGCCGGATCGGGTAGGCCGTAATCACATCGACGTCGGCGTACTTGGCGGCCTGCGCCGCCGCGACGCAGCCGTTGATCCGAACTGTTTTCTTTTTTCGCTCGACGACCGTTGCCATGATCGCCCCCCACGGCAGGACTAAAGTCCCGCGCTACGACTCACAAATCCCTAATCCCTAATCCCTAATCCCTAATCCCCAATCCCCAATCCCCAATCCCCAATCCCCAATCCCCGCCCTATCGCCAGTTCTCGATGTCCTTCGCCGGACGCTCCGCCAGGTTCTTCAGTTCCTCTGCCTGCCGTCCGTGCAGCCCGGGCGTGATGGCGAACGCCGTGTCCATCCGCACGACGCCGGTATCGAAGTCGAGTTCGGGCACGCCTTCGAGACAGCCCGTCGGACATTCTTCGATGCACACGCGGCAGCCTTTGCAGTAGTCGACGAGAATCTTATAGAGGCCGTTCGAGCGCACCGAGCGCACGATGCACGGCTCGGGACAGACCAGATAGCAGTTGTCGCAGGCATTGCACGTCCCGCAACTGAAGCAGCGGTCGGCCTCCGCGATCGCCTGCTCTTCGGTGTACGCCAGAATGACTTCTTCCTGTGTGCGGCGCCGGCTGGCTGGGGCCAGCAGCGCCTGCTGGACCCGTGGGAAGTGCGGGAAATACGTCATGTTCATCCGGTCGAGGTCGGTGATCACGTCGATCGAAATCGTCGGCGGCTGCAGCGGTTCCCCACGAAGCACCTTGTCGAGATTGAACGCGACGTGCTTTCCATCGCCGACCGCATTGACCACCATCAGCGGCTGACCCGATCCGAGCTGCACGACGTCGCCGGCCGCGAAAAACTTCGTGTCGCCAAGACGTCCGAACCGGTCGATCTTGATCGTCCCGCGATCGGTCTTGAACTCGTCCGGCAACCAACCGAGCGACGCATGCTGTCCCACGGCGATGATCACATTGTCGACGACGAAGCGCACGGCCGGCGTTTCTCGATCGACGGCGATCGGCGACGCGTTGACAGCCCCGGTAAAGCGCGCCGGATGCAGTTGCAACGCTTCGACCTTACCATTGCCGAGCACGGCGGTCATGGCCCGTCCGTGCATCAAGTCCACGCCTTCCTCGAGCATGTCGTGCAAGTCTTCCGGCACGGCCGGCATCTCGTCGGTGTTCGCCTCCACCGTGATCATCGTCACTTCTTGTGCGCCCTGACGGAGCGCCTCGCGGGCGCAGTCGATCGCCGTGTTGCCGCCGCCGATGACCGCCACCCGAGGGCCCAGCTTCACGTCCGACGTGCCCATGCCGATGTCGCGAAGGAACGGGAGTCCGTAGTGCACGCCGTTCTTGTCTTCACCATCAGATCGCACGCTATTGGGCTCGGTGAGGCCCACGGCCAGCACGCAGGCGTCGTAGTTCTTCTTCAGATCCTCCCACGTGACGTCCTTGCCCACCTCGGTGTTCGTCTTGATCGTGATGCCGAGCTCCACGAGACGCTCAACCTCCCGATCGAGCACGTCCTGCGGGAGTACCCAATCGGGAATGCCGCCGCGATTGAGTCCGCCTGCTCTCGGCGACTTCTCCAGGATGGTGACGTCGTAACCGAGACGCGCCAGCTGATAAGCGGCGCTGTGCCCGGCCGGGCCCGATCCGACAATGGCGACCTTCTTCCCGTTGGGCGGGCCGGCTTTCACCACGTCGCGCGGCAACGCCTGCCCGAGATCGCCGAGAAACCGCTCGACCGCGCGAATCGAGATGGCCTCGTCGTACTTTCCGCGATTGCACGCCTGCTCGCAGGGGTGGTAGCACACCCGGCCCGTCACCGACGGGAACGGCATGTCCTCCTTGATGAGCGCGTAGGCGTCGAGATACTTGCCGCGCTTCACGAGATCGAGATAACCCTGGATCTTCTCGTTCGTTCCGCACGCGTTGTTACAGGGGGGCAGCTTGTCGCGGTACACCGGCCGAATGGCGCGCCAGTTGCCGGTGGGGAACAGGTCCTGACCCTTTTGCTGTGACGGCGCCGGGGTGATCCCGGCAAACGGCACCGCGAGCCAGTCGGGGATGTGTGTGCCTTTGGTCGACATATGATCTCTGTCTCCGGGCAGGGCTAAAGTCCTGCGCTACGACGATCCGGCTAAGCGGCCACGGGATTGAGCGGCAGAATGTGCAGCTCGTCCAGCGCCGCGCGGAACGCCCCTTTGTTCGTAATCATCGGCTCGATGGTCTCGATCTTGACGATGCCCGTCGTCTTGACCACGGCCGCGATGAGCGGCGCGGCAATGTCGGGCGCGATCGCTTTGCTGCGCTCGGCCGCGCCTTCCGTCGACAGGCGGTCGAGGCCCAGCTCCCCGAGGCGGTAGTAGAGCCACTTGTGCTCGGCCAGCTTCGCGGCGTCGACGCACACGAGCTGGGCGAGCCGCTCGGAACCGGGCACGAAGCGGATCATGTACTCCGGCGAGTAGTGTGTATTGATCACCAGCGTGCCGCCGGGAGGCATCCCGCGCATGTAGTCCCAGCCCTTGACCATCGTCTGCTCGACCAGCACGACGATGTTGGGCTGCTCGTTCTCGTACGTCAGGGCATTCTCGATCTCGCTGTCGCTCAGACGGCAGTACTTCCGTGTCGGGGCGTTGGTGCGATCGGGGTTGTCGACGTAGTTTTCCATCGCCTGCGCGAACTTGCCCTCGAGCCGGCCGGCCGCCGCCACGGAATTGACGATGTCGCGGCCTTCCTTGTCCATAATGATGCCGCGGGTCCACACGGTAAGTTCGGTATAGCTCATGAGGATTGCCCCCTATTTTCGATCGTCAATCTGGTAATTGTCGATTTACTTGACGATTAAATGCGACCAATAAATCGACAATCGACAATCACCCGATCGACAATTACGTCGTGTCCGGCTTTAGCCGGACCTCCAGCGCCGACACGAAATCGTTCCGGCACACGATGAACGGCGCGCCGCCGCTGGTTCGGTGCCGAAATTCCGCAATCGCGGCCAGCGTCGCCTTCTTGCACAGACTCTCGAGGTCGGCGCCCGTGAGCCCTTCGGTCCGCCCGGCGAGCTCCTCGACATCCACGTCCGGCGCGAGCGGCACCCGCTTGCAGCAGAGCCGAATAATGGCCACCCGATCGGCGACGCCCGGTTTCGCAAACTGAATCATATGGTCGAATCGCCCGCTGCGCAAAAGCGCCGGTTCGACCCGCTCGGGACGGCTGGTGGCCGCCAGCAGAATCACGCCTTTGACATCACGCAGGTTGTCGATCTCGCGCACGAGCTGGCTGAGAATCCGCTGATGGACGTCGGTGCCGAATTGATCGGCGCCCAGCTTGGGGGCAACCGCGTCGATCGTGTCGAAGAACAGGATGCACGGCGCCGCCCGCTTCGCCTTCTTGAACACCTCGCGCAGCGCCTTCTCGGATTCGCCCAACCACTTCGAGTACAGTTGCGGGCCGTCGATGGCGATGAGCGGGATCTGCTTCTCGCCCGACAGCGCCCGCGCCGTCGCGGTCTTCCCGGTCCCCGACGGTCCAACCAGCAGAATGCCGCGCGGCGGCGCGAGCCCGACCTGCTCGTAGATATCGTCCCGCATGTGCGCGTGCTCGACCACGGCGTCGAGCACACGTTTCACTTCGTCGAGCCCTCCGAGCGCCGCAAACGTCGACGGGCTCTTTTCGATAAAGAACTCGCGCGTCGCGCTGGGTTCGACCTCCTTCAATCCCGCGAGAAAGTCGTCGTGCGTGACTTGCAGCGCGTTCAGGTCGCTCATCGGAGTGGTCCGGCTAAAGCCGGACGCCACGACTTCGGGCGCCACGACTTCGGACGCCGCGGCTTCGGGCGCCACGGCTTCGGGCGCCACGGACAAATGTCTCGACAGGAAGCGGCGCAAGGCGATCATGCCGACTTCCTGAACCAGCGCTTCGAGATCGGCGCCGACGAACCCATGAGAATGCTCGGCGATCTCCGGCAGGTCGACATCGGACCCGAGCGGCATGGCGCGCGTGTGGATCTTCAGAATCTGGAGCCGCGCCTGGGTGTTCGGGACGCCGATCTCGATTTCGCGATCGAAGCGTCCGGGGCGCCGCAGCGCGGGGTCGAGGACCTCGGGGATGTTGGTGGCGCCCATGACAATGACCTGGCCGCGCGACACGAAGCCATCCATCAAGCTGAGCAACTGCGCCACGACGCGCTTCTCGACTTCTCCGACCACTTCGGCGCGCTTGGGGGCCACGGCGTCGATTTCGTCGATGAAGATAATCGCCGGCGCGTGGCGCGCCGCTTCCTCGAAGACCTCGCGGAGCTTGGCCTCGCTCTCGCCGTAGAACTTCCGCATGATCTCGGGGCCGTTGAGGTGAATGAAGTGCACCCGGCTTTCGGCGGCGACGGCGCGGGCGAGCAGCGTCTTGCCGGTGCCGGGCGGGCCGTACAAGAGCACGCCCTTCGGCGCAAGGATCCCCAGCCGCTCAAAGATGCGCGAGTGCTTCAGCGGCAGCTCCACCATTTCGCGTACCCGCGCCATTTCACGCTCCAGGCCGCCGATGTCCTCGTAGGACACCGCGGGCGCGCGCGCGGCGGTCTGTTCGCCTTCCACGACTCTGATGTCGGTGCGTTTCCCGATGACGACCGGTCCGGAGGGGATGGTCCGCACGACCTGAAAGTTCACCGCCTTGGCAAACGTCGGCACGCGAACCACCGAGCCGGTCACGACCGGGACGCCGAAGAGATCCTCGAGCATTTGCTCGGGGGCGATGATCGCCGGCGCCGCCCCCACCCACAACGGCGCGAGGCGCACGGCCACCGCCTGGGCGTGCTCGACGGGCGCGACCGTCACCGGCTCCTGCAATCCCGCGCCGCAGTTGCTGCGGATCGTGCCGTCGATCTGGATCACGCCCTCGTGTCCCTGCTCCGACAGCTCGGCGCGCGCGACGGCGAGGGTACTGCCGGTGATCTTCAGCACGTCGCCGGGTTTCGCACCGATGCGCACCAGGTCGGCCGGCGCCAGCCGCGCGACCGCGTGACCGATGTCTTCGACGCGCGCCTCCGCGACGCGGAGGGCGAGGGTCGTGGCAGGGGGCGATGTGGCGGGTTCCCTCATGGCGCGACTTCGAACGTGCTCTGGAGTTGACGGGCGAATCGGTCGAACAGGGCCGCCAGCTTCTGCCGCTCCGGATGATCCGGCTCGTGGGCCGCGACAGCGACGCGGGTCAACTCGTTGCCCAGGTCGGTCAAGCTGATCGTCCCCAGGTTGGTATGCTCGATGGCCCAGCCGTCGCTCTTCACCGAAGTGACCGCCATGCTCAACCGGGCGCGGTCGCTCTCCCACGGCACAACGAGCGCGGTGACGTGCCCCTGCCCGTGGGCGTAGGCCTCGATCGCCTGGGAGACGGCGCGCGGCGGGCCGCTGGCGGTAAATTCGATCATGGCAAGTTACAAATAACTTTTTCCTTTTACCTTCTCACTTCCCAATGTACACTGGCCCGGTGGTCGAACCAGTTGGAAGGCCAAGTCTGACATCGGCCCCTCGGGCTGTCAAGCGCGTCGCCGGCCGCCGGCGGCCGTCCAGTCGCGAGTCCGGTCTCATCCAGCCGTTCAAGAAGACGCGGGTTCCCGAGGAAATCGCCGATCGGCTCCGGCTGCTGGTCCTGGACGGCACGTACCCGCCGGGCCGGCCGCTGCCGTCGGAACGCCTCCTGGCCGCACGCTTCGGCGTAAGCCGCGGGTCGATCCGCGACGCATTCCGCATGCTGGAGACGATCGGCCTGCTCGAGACGCGTCACGGCCTCGGCACCTACCCGCGCGAGCTGACCGTCGACCGTCTGGTCGCGCCGCTGGCCTCGGCGCTGACGTATGCGCGCGACCTGCAGGACGAGCTCCTGGACATCCGTCGCATGTTCGAGCCAGCGGTCGCGCGTGTCGCGGCCACCCGCGCGACCGACGAAGATCTCGCCGATCTCCGGCGCGTCCTCGACACGCAGCGGCGCAAGCTCAAGCACGGCCGGCCGGCCATCGTCGAAGACACGGCATTCCACGCGGTCCTCGCGCGAGCCACGCACAACCGGGTGGTCGTGCGCATCATGGAAACGCTGAACGATCTGCTCGTCGAATCGCGCACCCTCGCGCTCAAACAGAAAGGCCGTCCCGAGCGATCCATCGAGGGACACGAGGCCGTGGTTGCGGCACTCGGCCGCAGAGATGCGGACGAAGCGGCGCGAGCCATGCACGAGCACATCGATCAAATTGCTCAGCTGCTGAGCTTGCCCGCGAGCTTCCCGTCAACGCCGGCACGGCGCAGGTAAGCAACAGCCTTGAGCCGTTGCGACCCTTCGACAGGCTCAGGGTCGACCTGAGCTCCGCCGAAGGTCGAGGCGCGAAGACGCCGAGCAACAGCGGCGGGGGTGGGGTCCCCGCCGCCCCTAAAAAAAGATGTCGGATCCAACGAGCGGTGCGGCTAAAGACTTTCTTTCTCATCTCGATCACCTGATCCGTCGCGGACGCCAGCTTCGCGACCTTCTGGCGAGCGATCCCTCCAGCTCTTCGGCGGTCGTGGCCACTCGCGCCTGGCAGCAAGACTGCGCGGCGATCATCAATCAACTGTCCGGAGGCAGCAAGGCTCATTGGCTCGCCCGTTCGTACAGCGAAGCGTTCCTGATGCGTTCGACTGCCGGCCGCTTCGTGAGCGAAGCGACGCCAGCGGAGATCGCCGATCGCATTGTCGACGTCCTCGATCGAGCCGTGGCCTCGCTGTCCCAAATGGGCGATGGGGAGGCCGTTCCGACCTCGTCCGACGCGGCGCCGCCCGTGCGCCGGTTCGCGTTCGTTCACAACACAGAGCTCCGGCCCATCGTCGAGCAGGCGTACTCCGACAGCCGGCGCGCGTTCGATCAAGGCCGCTACCGCATGGCACTGCTCACCGCGTGTGGCATCTTGGAGGCTATCGTGACCGATGCGCTGGAGCACAAGGGGCTTGGCGCGCTCGCCGCCGACGGCACGCCCGCGGGACGAATCGCCGAGTGGTCGTTCGAGGCGCGCCTCGCCGCGGCAGAGGGAGCGGGTCTCATTCGCACCGGGCACGCGCGCCTGCCGCCCCTTGCGCGTCGGTACCGAGACCTCGCCCCTGCCGACGGCGAGCCGGGCCCGGAGGGGACGGTTTCCGAGCGCGATGCACGACTGGCCGGTCAGGTGCTCC
>JAHFUJ010000020.1:3108-33672 GCA_023265105.1 Acidobacteriota bacterium | reverse complement strand
CGCCCATCATCTTCGACGTTCAGCGGCACCTTTTGGCCGCTGTATCCCGTCTGCGAGACGACGAGATCGACGACGAGCGAGGTGCCTTTGAGCACCGACCGCGGCGTCTCCACACGGGTGATCTGGATGTCGCGCTCGAACCGATCCTGTCCGACGCCGACCGTGAACACCGGAATCGAGCGCGCCTTCATGCTCGCCAGCGACTGGTCGAGCGACGCGTCGGACGTGTCGGCGCCGTCGGTGACCATGACCAGGCCGGCGAGCGGCAAGCCGGCCAGCTCGTCGCGCGCCCGCTCGAGCGCCGGCCCGAGCCGCGTGGCCGTGCCGTCGTATTTCAGGTCGCCCGCCGACGACACGCGTGCGGCCGACGAGGAGAACCGGAACGTCCGAAGGACGAACCGCTGCGAGAGCGCGTTCAGCAGGGCGCCGTCGGCGCCGGTGAGCTGCTGCCGCACGAACTGGCTCCGCGGCTGGCCGTCGCGATCGGCAATCGTCATGCTCCGCGAGTCGTCTATGAGGATGCCAAGAAAGTTTTGTTGCGGCACCGCCGCTTTGAGGATGAGCACCGGCCGGACGAGGCAGAAGAACAGGACGGCGAGGGCGGCCAGCCGCAGCGCGACGAAGACGGCCCGGTCGCGAGTCCGGCCCTCGGTCGCGATTCCGCGATAGGTGACGAGCGCGCCGGCGGCGAGCGCCGTGGCGGCCACGACGGCCAGGGCGACCGGTCGAGACACACCGAGCGTGAAGTCGCCCTGCTGGAAGACTAACAGTGGGTACTTAAATAGGAACCGGAACAGCGAGTCGAGCACAAGATGCCCATTCTACTTCACGAGCGCATCCCGTTGTGCCAGCGGCTTATCGGGACACTCCCTCTACAAACGTGTGACACTCGTATTCCAAAAGCTGAAAATTCTTCTCTTTGTGACGATAGAAGACCGTGCTCATCTTCCAGGGTCTCGTAAACACCTTCGGGTCCTCGATGGTGACTTCATAACTGAGGTGGTCGGGGTCCGCGAGCGTGTAGCGCTCGACCAGGTGCAAGGCGTCGCTGTGGAAGTTCCCCGCCCGGTCGAACCAGGTCTGGTCGTTGAAATCGACGACGTCGACGACCAGCGTGTCCCCCTCCCAGCGGCCGCGCGAATCGCCCATCCACCAATCGATGTGGCCGGGGGGATGCGGACTGCCATTCACGTAGATTTGACGGACCGCGTGCGCATACTCGTAGAAGATCTCGACGTGGGTCGGGGTCTGCAGAATCTGAAATGGAAACGGCATGTACGTGATGCGTGGCACGCCGGGCAAGTAACATTTCGTGAGCGGGTCGGCGGTCGCGCGGTTTGCAAAGTTCTCTTTCCTTCTTGCCAACGCCGCCGGCTGGTACGGGATGTCGTTCCCTTCAACCACGCCCTGCCCCGCGGGAACTCCCTTTTGCGCGGAATGATCTTGGATGTCCCAGGAGGCGGTGTTCATCACCTGCCAAACGCCTGACAGGTTGGGCCTGCCGTTCGGTGCGCGCGGCAGAGGAGGAGCTTGGCCGCCTCCGCCAAGGCTTCGGCGAGCCTCGATGTCGCTGCGAGGCAGCGAAGTCGGGCCGCCCGCGCCGAAGCCTTGGGCGAGGGGGATGATGTTCGCGAGTGAGAAAACGGCTGCCGCGGCCCCTATGGCAATCATCGAACCGAGGAGCCGATTTCTCACCTGCTTACTGTGCCTCCTGCGCTAGTAGGGGTTGGCAGGTTTTGCCTCGGCGCCGTCCTTCGGCGTACCAGCATCCCCACCGGTGCCTAGGAAGAAATTTCGCCCGTCGCGGAACGTCACCGTCCTGCCGTTGGCGGCTGGCTTGCCGTTCTTGGCCCGAAACCCTTTGACGACGACTTCGAGCCCAATCGGAAAATCTTCCTTCCTCAGGCCGCGCCTCAACAGCGCGTTCGGAGCACCGGCCTCGATCGCCCAATTCACCACGGTGCCGTCCGCCCCCTTTACGTCAATGTAAATCCATCCGTGGGGATTCACCCACTCCATCTTCGTCAGGGATCCGGTCAACGTGATCGCCTGGTGTTCGTCGAATTCCGCCGCAAAGGAGTGATGCGCAAACGCCTGCCCTGTGGCCAGCAGCAGACCAACCCCGGTAACCACGACGATCAACCTCATTTTCATGGGACGAGCTCCTTTCATTCGCAGCCCCATTCTACGTCAAGAAGGAGGGCCAACGACATGATGAAAATAGGGCCGGCCTTATCAAGCCGAAAGTAGGGCAGGCCTCATCACGCCCGCCTGGAATAAAATGAGTCGATGCTCGCGTGTCGATAAATGAGGTGTCAGGTGACCAATCGAGACTTCGGTCCAATGATAGCGCTGGCAGCCGTGATGGCTGTCGGGTGGCTTGCGCCGGTCGCGGCGCTGCGCGGCCAGGGCGGGGGGGCTGGCGGAGGCGGCCAAGTCCGCGGTGCGCAAACCGGCTGCCCGGACGATCCCGCCAAATTTCGTCCGTGCGCGATAGCCAAGGAAAAGACCTTCGATCCGCCCCGTACGCCGGACGGCAAGCCGGATCTCCAGGGATACTGGGCGGCCGGGTTCCAGGCGTTCAATATCGAAGAACATCCCGAGACGTTTGATTATCGAGGCGAGCCGAGCCTGGTCGTGGATCCGCCCGATGGGAAAGTTCCGTACAAGCCTTCGGCCCTGGCGAAAAGGAACGACAGAGCCGACCACCACACCGACCCGACCACGTTTGACTACGTCGACCCGAATGCGCGCTGTTTTCTGCGGGGCGTGCCGCGCCAGATGTGGATCATGCAATTTCAGATCGTGCAGCCGCCTGGAGGCGAACACGTCGCGATGCTCTTCGAACAGAACCACGCGTATCGCATCATTCCCACGGACGGGCGTCCGCACGTCGGGCCGGACGTCCGGTTGTGGATGCAGGACTCGCGGGGCCGCTGGGAGGGAAATACGCTGGTCATCGACGCGACCAACTCAAACGGCGGGCCCTGGTTGGATAATCAAGGGAACTTCTACAGTGCTGCCGCGCACGTCGTGGAACGCCTGACGCTGGTCGATGCCGACACGCTCCACTACGAAGCCACGATCGACGACCCCACTGTATTCACGCGACCCTGGACCATGGCCTATCCCATCAGGCGCGTCAGGGACAAAGGGTTCGAGATCATGGAATTCGCGTGTCACGAGGGGAACCGGTCGATGGACCTGCAGCTTCAGCGCCCGGACAAGAAGGATTAGCTCTCATCCGGGCGTAGCGCCCTCGCAGCCTGCGTCCCCGAGCGCAGCGGTCGTACCGGCCGGCTTGCGGCCGCCTCGCGCGCCGGGAAGTCGGCCTTCGCTTGTGCTCGTGCGCTCCCGCGCCGACTACCAGCTGATGCCGGGGACATCCACGTCGCGGCATGCACCAGCCTTGCTTATCCCAACGCCACGGATCACGCGGACCGGAGTCGGCGCGAAGAATCGCTTCGCCCGACTTCCGGAGCGGGCATGAATCGGCGCGCTCAGACGGCCGCTGCCTTCCGGCACGACCGCTGCGTCGGATCGGGCTGCTGGACGGCAATCGGGCGCAGCCAACCGTGGGAGGGCGGCCGGATGTGATTCACCAACGCGCGGCGAGCGCCTGCGGCCACCGCGAGCGGGGGTGGGGCCCCGCGAGAGTGAAAAAGGTTCTCCTCGCGGCGATCCTGCACCCCGCGATCCGTGGCGCTCGCATTACCACTGGCGGCGCTTGCCGCGCATCGCCCATGTTGAAGCCAGCCGATGATCGCCGCGGGAGCATTACAGGTACGAACCGAAGACGCGCGTTCCGGCGCCCGACCCGGTTGGCAAGCGACCGATACCGTCCAGCAGCCTGACTGCAACGATGCGTCGCTACGCAGTGGTGAAAAGGCGATCGGTGGCAATCACCGAATGGCGACGGGTGCGACGGTCGAGCCGGTTGCGCCTTGGATCTTCAGCGGCTGCACCATGAACGCGAACTCGTAGGCTCGCTTCGCCGCCAGCTCGTCCAGCTTCAGGCTTTCCAGAAGATGGACGCCGTGGACGACCAGCATGATCTGATGGACTGGCTCGTTCAGCTGGGGATCGGGATTGTGCACCACTTCCACGCCCCAGTTGTCCGATCCGACCAGCATCGGATCCTGACGGATCAGCCATTCGGCCGCGGCGATGCCAATTCCAGGCTCGGTCTTCATGTACCGCACGTTGTCCTTGCCCCACAGCCGGCCCCAGCCGGTGTTGATGATCACGCCGTCACCCGGCTGCAGCGCCACGTTCTCGCGCTTCAGCGCGTCCTGTAAGTCCTGCACGGTGATCTCGTAGGTTTCCCCCAGCATCTCGACGTTCTTCGCTGCGGCGACATCAATCAGCACGCCGCGGGTCATCAGCGCGCCGGCGTTCTCGATGCCCAGTTTCGTGAAGCCATTGCGAGTCGCCGTGTCCTCGAGCTTGAAGCAGTTGTACAAGCCGTTGCCGATCGTCTGGTGGGCGAAGCCGTCGATCTGCGTCCCCACCTGACCGAGCTCCGTCGTCACGACCTCTTCGTTGCTCCAGCGGCGATTCGACTCGGGCAGCATGTTGGTCCGCTTCACCTGCATGTTGAAGATGCGGGGACCGAAAAACGGCATCGATCCGTGGAGCACCTGCCCGAGCTCGATCACTTCGCCCGTGCGGATCAGCCGCGCGGCGCGCAGCACCGCCTCCGGCTTCATGAGGTTGCCGGATCCGCGCTGGTCGCCCGCGCCCCACTTCGAGGGGCACCGTTCGGCGTCGGTCGGCGGTCGCCACGATTGCGCGGACGCGGCCGTGCTCCCGACGCCCAGCACGACGGCCGCTATGATCAGCATGGTCGGTCGCATACTCACTGCTCCCTTGGCTCACTTGAGAACCCCGAGAACCTCGTGAACCTCGCTGAACTTTCGTGCTACGCCCCATCCACGAGCCTGAACTTCTGGACCCTCCGGCCCGTGTCCGTCTCGGCTATATAGATGTTGCCCTTGGAGTCGACGGCGAGCGCATGACCGTGCGTGAAATTCGCCAGTTGGTGCCCGGGACGGCCAAAACTCGACAGGATCTTCCCGCTGGCGTGATCGAGGATGTGCAATTGCTCGTTGCGGCCGTTCATGACGTACAGGAACTTCTGCTCCGGGTCGCGCGAGAACGCCACGCCCCAAACGGTGCCCCGCGGATCGGGCAGGGTTGGAGTCCCCGTCTTGATCCAGATGTTCCTTTTGAGGTTGCCCATCTTGTCGTACACCTGGACCCGATCGCCCTGCCGATCGCACACGTACAGCAGCCCCGCGTTGCTCATCGCGATGCAATGCACGACCTGCGCGAACGCGCCGGGCGCTCCGGCCTCGGTTTCTTCCTTCGTCGCCTGCCGGCCCCACTGTCGGAGAAATTTTCCCTGACGATCGAACACCGCGACGCGGCGGTTGCCGTACCCGTCGGCGACATAAAAATCACCGTTCCCAGAATCGACGACGATGTTCGCGGGATTGAAGAATTGGTTGGGGCTCGCATTCAGGCTCTTGCCCCGACCGGTGCCGTCCGAGCTGTCGAACGCGCCTCGCTTCCCGATCTGCAGCAGGAGCTTGCCGTCGTGGCTCCACTTCTGGATGATGCCATCGCCGTTGCCGGTGACCCACACGTTGAACTCGCGATCGACGAAGCAGCCATGGATGGTTCCCGGCACGGTCGTCGAATCGCCCCACGACGTGACCAGGTTGCCCGTGGTGTCGAAAATGAGCACCGAGGGCGCCTGCAGCGACGTTTCCTCTTCTTCCTTTGTGATATCACGCCGGTTGGTCACGACCAGATGGTCGTGGGCGTCCACGCAGATACCGCCGGTTCGCCCGATGATCCACTTTTCGGGCAGCGGCTTGGGCCACGACGGATCGACCTCGAACCTCGGCCCGTTGCCCTGGGCGTGCAGCGGCACCGGGGAACGCCCGACCGCCACGACCAGCCACGCGCACGCCACGGCCACGAGCAAGATGGTCTTCTTCATAAGAATTTTCTTCTCCACAGTTTTCGTTCTCTCCTGACGAACGCCGTCGGGGCCCGAACCGGCGCTGATCATCGCAGTTCGGGGGGTGTTGGTCAACGCCGCAGTGTCAAGGGTCACATTGGTCCGCGCCGGAATCCAGCCACGCGAAGCAATTCACAGACTGGCCGCTGGACGCAGCGACCACACGGACAATCAGATAGGGGCGATGGACGATCAGGCCTGTCGGAAACGGGGCCGACGGAGGAATGGAAACAGGGGTATACGCAAACGCCCAAGTCGCCACTACATCATCAAGGCGGTCGCCGATTCAGGAATCCTGGTCATCAGTGGGTCGCGCTCGCCTTTGCTCTTTGCTTCTTCGAGGACCGCACGCATATCGGAGCCGAACGCAACGACCTTTTCGTGGTCGGACGAGATCGCCACCCATGCGCCGCGCGGAATACCCTTGAGAAGCCCGGTGAGGTCGACTGCAGGCAATGTCGGCATGGCTCTCCGCCAGTTTCCCTACCTCCTAAGTATATCGGTAAGCAGGCGGGGATGATAGTAGAGCGGTGGGCAGACGACGGAGAGGATGTGCACGAGAGCGGTGAGTTCAACGCTCCACTATGTGGATATCGGGTACAATGGCCGGCGATTCATCTTCTTCGTTCTTCTCGGAATTGGAGGTTTTCAATGCGGAGATTCATCATCGTTGGCGTCGCCTGCGTTCTGGCGCTCGCCTCGCTCAGCGTCGTCCCGTCGGCCCAGCAGTCGAACGCGTTGACAGCGGCCGCGACCGCGCTTGGCGCGGCCAACATCAAGTCGCTGCAATACACCGGCTCCGGGGCCAACTTTTCGGTGGGACAGAACTTCACGCCGAACGATCCGTGGCCACGCGTCACCGTGAAAAGCTACACGGCGTCGATTAATTACGATACCGGCAGCATGCGCCTGGAGCTCCTGCGCGAAATGGGCACGACGATGCCGCGCGGCGGCGGCGCGCCGTTTACCGGTGAGCAGCGTCAGATCCAGGTCGTCAGCGGGACGTACGCGTGGAACGTGCCGGTCGCTCCGCCTGCACCCGCTGGTGGTGCGCCGGCGGCAGGTGGCGGCGGTCGGGGCGGTGCGCCCCCGCCCGCGCCGGCTCCGGCAGCCGCGGTCGAGCGCATGCTCGCGATGTGGGCGACGCCGCAAGGCTTTGTAAAAGCCGCAATGACCAACAACGCGACCGAGCGAAAAGCCGGTGGCGGCACGGAAGTCTCGTTCACCGTCGGCGGCAAGTACAAGATGACGGGTACCATCAACGCGCAGAACCAGGTCGAGCGCGTCCGGACCTGGATCGACCAGCCGATCGTGGGCGACATGCTCGTCGAAACCGTCTACAGCGGCTACAAGGACTTCGGCGGCGTCATGTTCCCGTCGCGCATCGCTCAGACGCAGGACGGCTATCCCTCGCTCGATCTGACGATCGCGTCGGTGACGGCGAATCCTGCCGTCGACATCGCGGTGCCGGACAACGTGCGCGCGTTTCAGCCGCCGCCGGTCCGCGTCGAGTCGCAGAAAATGGCCGACGGTGTCTACTACTTGACGGGCGGCACGCATCACAGCCTGGCGGTCGAGATGAAGGATCACATCGTGCTCGTCGATACGCCCAACGACGAGACGCGGGCGCTGGCGGTGATCGCGAAGACGAAGGAAGTTATTCCGAGCAAGCCGATCCGCTACCTCGTCACCTCCCATCATCACTGGGACCATCTCGGTGGCATCCGAGCGGCGATCGACGAAGGCGCGACCATCGTCACGCATCAGACCAACAAGGCCTTCATCGAGAGGGCGGCGAAGACGGTCCACACGCTCAACCCGGACAGGCTCTCGACGTCGAAGAAGGCCGTGAAGATCCAGACCGTCGGCGAGGTAGGGAAGCTGACCGACGGGACGCGGACGATCGAGCTCTACAACATCACTGGCTACGAACACACGGCCGACATGATGATGATTTACCTGCCGAAGGAGAAAATCCTGGCCGAGGCGGATGCGTTCTCGCCGCCGGCCACGCCGACCACCTCAGTGGTCGTGAGCGCGGTGCCGTACGCGGCTGCGTTATACGACAACATCCAGCGGCGGAAGCTCGACGTGCAGACGATCACGCCGTTCCACGGGGGGCGCACGACCGACGTCGCCGAGGTGGCACGGAACGCCGGCAAGAGCGCCACGACGGCTCAGTAAACCGACGGCTGGTGCGTAGCGTCCGGCTTCAGCCCGTTGTACATGGCGTCCGGCTTCCGCCTTCGCGTGAAGTTTCGGCGGACCACCGTAGCCTTGGCGGAGGCAGTCAGCCGACTACTCCCGCCGTTGTACGTGGCGTCCGGCTTCCGGCTCGCATTCCTTTGGCCGTGTCCATCAACGGTCCGTCATCTCGGCGTCAGCCAGTTGCCCCTTGCACGCAACACGTCGTAGAGCGGCGTGAGTGACAGCAGACCGTCCGCGGATGCCGGCAGCGCGACAAACACGTCGAGGTCGAACGTCAAGCACGGCTCGACGTCGAAGGTCGCGGCCATGGCGCCACCGATGGCGTAACGGCTCAGCACGCCGGCGCTCTCCAATTCGTTCAGAACCCGCAACGTCCGTCTCATCGATGTCGGTCGCGCGCGTCGCCAGCTTACTACGGGATCAGGGTGTCGGCTTCCAGTTCAGAATGACGGTGATGGGAGCGGCGGCGGTGTCTTCCGGCTCGGCAAGCATCAGGAACCGCTGCCCATCGGGGGAGACCATGTACTGGTACCTAGGAAAGGCTTGCAGCGCGCCGCCGAGACGCGTGGCGAAGAGCGGAACGGGCGCGCCGGGTTCAACGGCCTGACCGTTTGAAGCGAACCGGATTGGAACCGCCATCAGCCGGTCGTCCGGAGCGATGTAGAACAATTCCTTGCCGTCGTGCCGCCAGCGCATCTGAGCGCCGCCAGTAGTGGAAACTGGCACCTTGCCGCCAGCTTTGCTACCTGGACCAGAAAACGGCTGGACGTAAATCTCAGGGCGGCCCGACTCGTTCGACTCGTACGCGATCCACTTTCCGTCGGGGGAGAATTGCGCGAGCGCTTCGTTGAAATTCGTCTGGACGATGGGAAACGGCTTGCGATCTCCATCCATTGGCAACGTCCAGATGTCAAAGCCCGTCTTCGGATCGGCGCTCATGTAGAGCAGGAAGCGCCCGTCGGGCGACCAATCCGACGCAAATGTCGGCTGTGCCGTTTCCAGGATCAGTTCCTCACTTCCAGCGCCGGTGGCCGACTTCCGGTAAAGATTCTGTATGGTCGTCTTCCGGTTCGAGCTGAACACGATGCGGGTGCCATCCGGCGACCAGATCGGAAAAATATCATCCGCGGCGTCAACCGTGAACCGGCTGAGCACGCCCCGTCCCGTTTCGAGCAGCCAGACGTCGCTGTTCCCGGTCACCCGTCTGAACAGCGCCACACGTCGGCCATCGGGTGAAAGAGCCGGCCCGTTTGGAGAGCCGCTGTCGGGATCGCCTACTTTTCCAATCTCCTTGCCGGACCGATCGAACCATGTGACCTGCCACTGTCTCCCTGCCGAGGCGGCGCGATAGACGATGGGGCCCGCGGAGGAGACCGACAGCGCCGATGAATAATCCTGAACCGCCACCTGCACCTGTTCTGTCACTGGAAACGGATTGCCGGTCAGCGCCAACTGGACCGGATCGAAGTCCCGCGCCAACAGCGTCCCTTGACGAACGAAGAGCAATTGCCCCGAAGGCGCGTAGACCGCCGCCGTATCCGCATCGAGCAAGCGCCGCGTCTCCGATCCATCGAGCCCACCGATATAGACGCCGCGGGCGTCGGGCGCGCCTTGCACGTAGTAGAGGAAGTGACGACCATCAGGCAGGAACTGCGGAAAGCCGTGACCCACCTGCTGCGGCGCCTCGACTCTCGTCACCGCGGCGGGTTCGCCGCCCGCGGCCGAGACACGGAGAATCGGGCTGCCCGGGGTCGGGGCAAAGAGCATCACGCCGTCGCGGCTCCACGCGCCGCCTTGGCCGAACGGGGCGTTTGCCAGGACGGACGCCGATCCACCGTCGAGGTCGATCCGCTTCAGCTTGCCCTCCGCGAAGAACCCAACGGATCGGCTGTCCGGAGACCAGAACGGAAGACTCGCCGCCTCGGTCCCTGCCAACGGTCGTGCTGACGACGCATTGAGCGAACGCAGCCACAACCGGGAACGCGCTTCGGAGGTGGCCACGAACACAATCTTCTGGCCGTCTGGCGAAATCGCCAGCGATGTCGGATCCTTCGTCGGCGGTGTCGTGATGTCGACGCGCATCTCGGGAGCTGACGGCGGTGGACGGACAGCCCAGACAATCGCCGCGGCGGCAATCAGCGCGACGAGCGCCAAGGCCGAGATCCATATGAGCCGCTCCCGAGATCGTGACACGCGCTTGACGAGGTGGGCGTCGATCGGTTGCTCGCTTCGCGCGTCCAGAATTTCAATACGCGCGTCGCCGATGTGTTGGAGCCGTTCCTTCCGATCCTTCTGCAGGCAACGGCGCAGCAGACGCCGGATGCCTTCAGGGGTGTCGGCCGGCAGCCGACGCCAGTCCGGATCGGCTTTCAATACTCCCGCGAGAATCTCGCCGACCGTGTCGCCTTCGAACACCGCGCGCCCGGTGAGCATCTCGTAGAGCACGCACCCGAAGGCCCACACGTCGGCCGTGTGGTCCGTCTCTTTACCATTCGCCTGCTCGGGCGGCATGTATGCGGCCGTGCCCAGAATGGTGCCCGGCATCGACATCGGCATCATCGTCGGCGAGTTGGACAAACCCGGGTCTCCTGCCTCTCCCGCCCTTCCAGCCCCTCCCGCCTGGTACTTCGCCAGGCCGAAGTCGAGCACCTTCACGACGCCGTCATCTTTGACCTTGATATTCGCTGGCTTCAGGTCGCGATGGACGACGCCCTTCTCGTGCGCCGCTTCGAGCGCGTCGGCAATCTGCCGCGCGATCGCAAGTGCTTCTGTCACTGGTAGGCCGTGTCCTTTTGGACCCGGCGAGCGGGCGGGTGCCAACTTGTCGGCGAGCGTCGGTCCCTCGACCAGTTCCATCACGAGGGCGCGAACCGCGCCCGATTCTTCTAGGCCATGGATGTGCGCGATGTTGGGGTGATTGAGGGAGGCCAGCACTTCCGCCTCTCGCTGGAACCGCGCGAGGCGTTCGGGATCGCGGGCGAACAGGTCCGGCAGGACTTTCAGCGCGACCTCGCGATTGAGCTTGGTGTCGCGCGCACGATAGACTTCTCCCATTCCGCCGGCACCGATAGCGGCTTGGATCTCGTAGGGGCCGAGTCGTGCACCGATTTGCAGCGTCGCCATCACATCGTCAATCGACAATCGAAAATCGACAATGCCGCGAAGCGGCCCTCACCCATTCCGCCTTGCCCCAGCGGTGCAACGATCTCGTACGATCCGAGACGAGTTCCTGTGCTGAGGCTCATGTCAGGCCCCTTGCACGCGGTCTCGGAGAAGGGCGAGAAACGCCAACAGATCGGCGGGTCCTTCCTTTGCGGCGGCGTAGACACGTGCCATGTCGAGCGTCTCGTACGCGTGCGCCACGATGTTTCGAAACCCTGCCGCGCGCACGAGTCGATCGGCCAGCGCGGTGTCGACGATGTGAGCCTGTTCCAACCGACGAAAGGCGTCGGCGTAGCTGGCTGGCGTTCCCAATTTCAGCGACAGGCACGCGCCCATCGCCAGGTCGATCACGATCTGGGTGGCCTGCCAAAGGTGCAGCGTCACCGCGTCCGAGACATCGGTCGCCGGTTGCATCTCCACTGCGGTCGCCGGCAGCCGTTCCGCGACCCTTCGCAGATGGCGCTCCACCGCCATGGTCCGTTCGGCGAGCACCGCGCGATCGAGCACACTCACGGCTTCAGCTCCGCGAGCACCTCGTCGTACGCGCGTTCTAGGATCGGTGCGGCGTCGCACCAGAACTGTACCGCCTCGAGACAGAACCGTTCCGCGAGCCGAGGACGCGCCTCATACACCGGCTGCCCGTCGCGTGCCGCCCGATAACGGAGCAATCCGCTCGCGCGCCGGAGATCGACCAGGTCGATTCGATCGCTGCCGACGATCTCGACGAGCGCGCCGACGAACGCCGCCATGTCGAAGTCGCCCGTCGCCAGGTAGCCGAAGTCCCAGTCGGATCCGGGATGGGCTTCGCCCCGCCCGCGGGACCCGAACAGCATGAGCAGCTCGAGGCCCGGCCTGGCGAGCGCAGCCTCGGTCAGCGCGTCCATCGTATGGGGCGACGTCATGCCGCGCATGGTAGCAGATGAAAAGGAGAACGCGCCCAAGTTGCAATCGGCAATGTGATGAGGCTCAGGGCTTGCCCTTCCAATTCAGGATAACCGTGATGGGCGAGGCGCTAGCTTCTTCCGGGACGGAGTTCATCACAAACGACTGGCCGTTCGGAGAAACCATGTATTGCTGTCTGTTCGTGTTTATTGCCGTGCTGCCCACGTTCGTGGCGAACAACCCAAGCGGCGTGCCAAGGTCGACAGTCTTGCCGTTTGAGACGAAGCGGATCGGAACCGCTATGAGCCGGTCATCCGCCGCGATATAGAACAATTCCTTGCCACTGGGGTTCCAGCGCACCTGAGCGCCGCCATCGATGGAAACACGCGAGTCGCCTCCGGGACCAGGAAACGGCTGGACATAAATCTCAAAGCGACCGGTCTTGTCTGACTGGTAAGCGATCCACTTTCCGTCCGGAGAGAACTGCGCGAGACGTTCGTTAAAGTCCGTCTGGACGACTTTGAACGGCTTTCGGTCTCCCTCCAGCGGCAGCACCCAGACGTCCATGCCCCGTTTCGGATCGAGGCTGTCATACAGCAGAAACCGCCCGTCGGGCGACCAGTCCATTGGAAACTTGGGCTGTGACGTCGAGAGCAGAAGTTCCTCACTTCCCGGCGGGGCGCTGAGGAGCTTCCGGTAAAGATTCATTTCGCCGCGGCGGGAGCCGAACACGATGCGGCTGTCATCTGGAGACCAGAGCGGGTAAATGTCATCGCCCGAGTCAAACGTGATCCGGTCCCACGCGCGCCGGCCCGTTTCGTACGACCAGATGTCCATATTGCCGTTCGCAAACCGGAACACTGCGACACGGCGGCCATCGTGTGAAAGCGACGGACCTTGTGCCGCAGTGTCGGGATACACCACCTTTTCAATTTCCCTACCGGACCGATCGACCCACACGAGCTGCCGCTGGCCGTTGTCTGCCGAAGGCGTGCGATAGGCGATAGGCCCCGCTGCCGACGCAGATAGTCTCGTTCCCCCGGTCACATGTTCGGCGATCAAAAATGGATCGCCCCTCAGTTCGAGCCGCTCAGGATCGAAGATTTGCGCCAACAGCCTTCCCTCACGGATGAAAAGCAGGTGCCCGGCGGCTGCATACGCGGCCGGTGCATCCGCGTCGAGCAAGCGTCTCGTGTCCAATCCGTCGAGCTGGCCGATATAGACGCCCCGGGCTTCAGCGCTACCGGTCACGAAGAAGAGAAAGTGCCGACCATCGGGGAGGAACTGTGGGGAAGAATGACTCCCTTGTTGCGGCAACTCGAATCGGGTCGTGGCCGAGGGCTCACCGCCCTTAGCGGAGATGCGGAAAATCGGTTTGCCGGGGCTCGTCGAGAAGACTATTGTGCCGTCGCGATTCCACGCGCCCCCAAGAGGCGCTGGAGAGCTCGCTGCCAGTGCCCGCACCGATCCGCCGTCGATGTCCGTGCGCTTCAGCTTGGTGTCCGCAAAGAACCCGATGGACCGGCTGTCCGGCGACCAGAACGGGGATGATGCGCGCTCGGTTCCTGCCAACAGCCGAGCCGACGGAGAATCCAGCGACCGCAGCCACAACTGAGACTGGCCTGCGGACCTGGCCGCGAAGACAATCTTCAGTCCGTCTGGCGAAATCGCCAACGATGGATCTCTGGTTGGCGGCGTGTTGACTTCGAGCCGCGCTTCGGGAGCCGTGGATGCCGGACGGAGAGCTCGCACGCCCAACAGGACGGCAATCAGCGCGGCAAGCGCGAAGGCCGACGCCCATGCGAGCCGCTCCCGAGATCGTGACGCGCGCTTGACGAGATGGGCGTCGATCGGTGGCTCGCTCCGCGCGTCCAGAATTTCAATACGCGCGTCGCCGATGTGTTTCAGCCGTTCCTTCCGATCCTTCTGCAGGCACCGGCGCAGCAGACGCCGGATGCCTTCAGGGGTGTCCGCCGGCAGCCGACGCCAGTCCGGCTCGGCTTTGAGGACTTCGCTAAGAATCTCGCTCACCGTCTGGCCCTCGAACACCGCGCGCCCGGTGAGCATCTCGTAGAGCACGCACCCGAACGCCCAGACGTCCGCGGTGTGGTCCGTCGTTTGGCCTTTGGCTTGCTCCGGCGCCATGTAGCCGGCCGTGCCCAGAATGGCGCCCGGCATCGACACCGGCATCATCGTCGGCGAGTTGGACGAGCCCGCTCCTCCTGCCTCTCCCGCCCCTCCGGCCCATCCCGCCCGGTACTTCGCGAGGCCGAAGTCGAGCACCTTCACGACGCCATCGTCTTTGACCTTGATGTTCGCCGGCTTCAGGTCGCGATGGACGATCCCCTTCTCGTGCGCGGCTTCGAGCGCATCGGCGATCTGCTTCGCGATGGCCAACGCCTCTTCCAGAGGTAGGCCGGGTCCTTTTGGACCCGGCTTCACAGGCGGGCCTGATAAGGCCCGCCCCACGTACCGCAGGCGCTCGGCCAGCGTTGGTCCCTCCACCAACTCCATGACGAGGGCGCGCACCCCACCCGATTCTTCCAGGCCATGGATCTGCGCGATGTTGGGGTGATTGAGGGAGGCCAGCACTTCCGCTTCACGCTGGAACCGCGCCAGGCGTTCGGGATCGCGGGCGAACAGGTCCGGCAGGACCTTCAGCGCGACCTCGCGATTGAGCTTCGTGTCGCGCGCACGATAGACCACTCCCATGCCGCCGCTGCCGAGCGGCGAGACGATTTCATAAGGACCGAGTCGAGAGCCGCTCGCTAACGGCACGAGGCGAGGCTCCTTGCTTTATCCACCGCTCGTGGGGCCCCACTTCTCTTCGATCGCGCCGGGGCCCCACCCCCGGCGCGGTTGCTCCGCGCCTTCGCGCTTCGCAACGGCTCAGGGCTGTCACTCGCTCGCGCTCGGCGCCTTCGCGCCTCGCACGGGCCGCGGGCGCTTCCCATCCCGCCGGCGCCCAACGGCCCAATAATCTTGTACGTCCCCAGCTTTGTGCCGGCGCCGAACGTCATGTGAGTGCCCAAATGAGGTGCTGTCGACGGTCCGCCACCAAGGCAACGTGCTCACTTTGGTACCTTCGCTATCGTTTGGAGTTGGAACGCCGTCTCGTTGAGGACTGTTTCATCTGCTTCTGCACGATTGGGAGGGCAAGATCAGCCTCGAGCTGTTCCAACGAAACGGTTCTGCCTTCTCTGATTTCCCGCCGTGCGCTTTCAATGATTTCTGCAAACTCGTGACTCGTGCCCAATGCCAAGCACTCTCGATCCACATTTCTGAGCGAAACCAATGCCGCAACTGGCTTTTTCCTGTGAGTGAAGACGACAGCGTCTTCTTTCGAAGCCTCTGCCGCCTCCAACAATGGTTCGAGACCCTTCGGTAGTTTGATCGCCCTCATAGATTTATTTCCTTGCCGGCAACGAAAAGCCGATTACCCCTTTTAATTCCAAGAGCGAGAATATTGACGAGGTCAGATTCATCGGCGTCAATCTCATAGAATGCCCGTAGCGCGCCGATTCGTAACTCCCACGGGGCTACTGGGTTTGGTCGTAGCTGTTTTCGTTTTCTGGTTTCTCGTAGCGGTTCATGCTGCAAGTGTTTCCTGATCTGGTCGAACACAGAACTGCGCTGGCGAGCGCTCAACTGCAAGAACTGATGCTTGGCTGACTCCGCAAACTCCACTCTGTAGGGCACCGGACGAGTCTAGCCCAAGTCCAGCCAGGGTTCCTCCGCAACCTTCGAGAAACACAAGTGAAGCCGAGAATAGCGCGAATGACGCGGATTGAACCCGGTCCGGCAAGACCTTCAGCGCGACCTCGCGATTGAGCTTCGTGTCGCGCGCACGATAGACCTCGCCCATCCCGCCTTGCCCCAGCGGTGCAACGATCCTCGTACGGGCCGAGGCGAGCACCGCGCAGCAAGGCCACAGGGCGAGGCTCCTATTATTTTTCACTGCTCGTGGGGCCCCACCCCCACTCGCTCGCGCTCGGCGACTTCGCGCCTCGCGCGGGCCGCAGGCGCTAGGCGGCGATTATAACGGATACCATTCTCACTGCTAGAATGCACTTATGATCGCGGATGTTTCATCCACGACAAGCGCGGTCGTGCGGTGCGTGTCCGGGCGGCGTGAGATTCAAGCGGCTTACATCTTCGGCTCGGTTGCGACCGGCCGAGCGCGGCCTGACAGCGACGTCGACGTTGCGGTGTTGGTCGATCGACGCGTCAACCCCGCCCAGATGTTGAAGTATCGACTGAAGCTCGTGGCCGATCTTGGTTCGGCGCTTCGCCGTTCGGATGTCGACGTGGTGATCCTGAATGAAGCGCCACCGTTACTGGCCCATCGAGTGCTGTCGCAGGGACGGCTCGTGTTCGAACGATCCGCGTCTGCCCGGGTTCGGTTTCAGGTCAAAACCGGTGCTCGCTACTTCGATCTGATTCCCATGTTCGAAACGCACATTCGCTATCTGAAAAAGAATGTGCGCAAGGGCCGGGTCGTTGGTTGATCGGTACGTCCTTCAGGCGCGGATTGCGAAGATCCGCGAATACGTGGCTCTGCTCCGGCGGATCCGCCGCCAGGCGGACGAACAACATTTCATCAAAGACCCCCTCATCTACGGCAATGCCGAACGCTACCTGCAGTTGGCGATCCAGGCTGTGCTGGACGTCAGCAACCACATCGTCGCGGATCTGAACTTGAGTCTTCCTGCTGACAGCAAGGAACTGTTCGATCTCCTCGCCGCGCATAAACTCCTGCCCCTTCCGTTGTCGAAGAAGCTGGTGTCGATGGTCGGTTTCCGCAACGTGCTCGTTCACGAGTATCTGGAGATCGATCGGCGCCGTGTGTACCGCGTCCTGAGCGAGGAGCTCGGTGATTTCGAGAAGTTCATCAAAGCTGTGACCAAGCTGCTGTAGGGAAACGTCAATGGCGGCGAGTATACGTCGGATTTCTGTCCCCAGCCGGTGCCAACTTCCAAACGGCGCTCATCGGAAGAGCCCAGTAGGAATCTCCGAACGGAAGCGATCTGTCGCCCGTGTACAGAATGACCCCTCGGCGGAACCGGCGGCCTGTCATTTCGCGCAAGGCCTCCAGCCCCTTGAAGTCCGCCGCTCCTACTTTTGTGGAGGCTTTGACCTCGATGCCGACGACCGTTCCAGCGTCGGCTTCAAGGACGAAATCCACCTCCTGCCCGGCATGACTTCGGAAGTGAAACAGGCTCGCCTGAGTTCGACTCCAGCTAAGTTGCTTGAGAATTTCGACGGCCACGAAGTTCTCCAGCATCGGGCCGATACTCCCTGGATCCAGCACTGATCGATCTCGCGTGAAACCGGCCAGATAGGCCAGCAGTCCGGTGTCTCCGAGAATGATCCGAGGCGCTTTGATCAGACGGCGTCCACGAGAGCCCGACCATGCGGGAATCCGATGAATCAGGAAGGTCATCTCCAGCAGCGAGAGATACCGCATCAGCGTCGTGTGCGGAAGTGCGGAACTGCGGGACACCTCGGCCAGGTTCAGGATCGCGGAGGTGCGCGCCGCGAGCAGTTGCAGTAAGCGCGGCAATTCCGTGAGCCCGGCTATTGACGCGATATCCCGCACGTCCCGCTGCAGGATTGTAGTCACGTAGCTGCCGAACCATGCGGTGCGGCGCGCGGCGGCCTCGCGCGCGAGCACCTCGGGGTAACCGCCACGGAGCACGAGATCGAGAAGCCTCTCACGGGACAGTCCGTTCTTCGGCCATGGCGGATCGTCCTTTGCCAAGACCGCATCCACGAACCCTTCTCTCGCTCCCTCGATCTCGCCGATCGACAGCGGCCATAGCGTGAGAACTTCCATGCGGCCTGCCAGCGACTCCGACACCCGCGGCAACGTCAGAACGTTCGACGACCCCGTCATCAGGAAACGTCCGGCTCTTCGTTTCTTGTCAATGGCCAATTTGATGGCCGGCAACAGTTCAGGCACGCGCTGGATTTCGTCGAGAAACACCGGGCCATCCAGGGCGGCGACGAAACCGTGCGGGTCTGCCTTGGCAGCTGAAAGCGTGGCGCCATCATCAAACGTGAGAACGGAGGCCTTTCGCCGCTCCGCGATCCACTGACACAGGGTCGTCTTGCCGGACTGGCGCGCGCCGCCAACCAGCACGGCCGGCGTATCGTCAAGCGCGGATTCGATCCGATCGGTCAAATGGCGCTTGAGAAACGGTGAATCGATCTCCACAACGTGGTGTATATTTCACCATCTCATGGTGGATCTGTCAACCTCGCGAGGGAATCCTTCGCCCGTCGCGCGAACAGCCAGTAGATCGGGAAGCCGGCGACGATCACCCCGAGGCCCCGCAGGGACGTCTCGGGACTGTTCCAGATCTGGTACGTGACCATCATCAGGCTGGCCAGAACGAAGAACCCGGGCGCGATCGGATAGCCCCAGGCGTGGAACGGACGCGCCGCGTGAGGCTCCCGGAAGCGCAGCACGAACAGCGCCATCACGGCGACCGCCGAGAAGAGCACCACCGCGAACCCGGTGTACTCGACCAGCTGCGACAAGGTCCCCGACAGCACCAGCACACTGCTCCAGAGAGCCTGCGCCACAATGGCGAGCACCGGCGTGCGATGCCGCGGGTGGACGCGCCGCGCGGAACGCAGAAACACGCCGTCACACGCCATCGCGTAGTAGACGCGGGGGCCCGCCCACACCATCGCGCTGATGCTCGCCGCGATGCTCACGATGGTGAAAATCGCCAGCAGGTTCCCGGCGACGAATCCAAACAGCCGCTCGGCTACGACGTCGGTCAGCCGCCCGTCGAGCGACGCCAGGTCGGTGAGGGGCATGGCGTAGAGGTACACCAGGTTCAGCAACAGGTAGATGCCGACCACGGCGAGGGTGCCGGCGCCGAGCGCAATCGGCACGTTGCGATTCGGGTTGCGGATCTCTTCGGCGACGTACGACGCGGCGTTCCAACCGGAATACGTGAACATCACCGGGATGAGCGCGAGCATCCAGCCGGTGGCCGGGCTCACCACCACGTGCGTGCTCGCCACGTTCGCAACCGATCCGGCGCCGAGCGTGAGACCGATGGCGATGAAGACGGCGAGGGCCGAGACCTTCAGTCCGGCAAGCAGGTTGTGGACCAGGCGGCCCGATGCGTGGAAGTGCACGAGGGAGAGCGCCACGATGACGACCATCGCAACCAGCGCCTGCGGCGTCACGACGAGCGGCAGTCCGGGCAGCGGCAGACTCAGGAGCGGCGTGCGATCCGCGGCGGCCGGCGCGAACCGGCCGATGTAGCCGGCGAGGGCCACGGCACTGGCCGCGATCGCGCCCGAGAAGCCGGCGACAAAGGACGTCCAGCCCGTGAGAAAGGCGGCAACCCGCCCGTAGGCCTCGCGCAAGTACACGTACTCGCCGCCCGCCCGCGGGCGCAGCGTCGCCAGCTCGGCGTAAGCCATCGCGCCTGCGAAGGCCAGCGCGCCGCCGAAGGTCCAAACGCCGAGCAACGCCCAACCCGACGGCACCTGTTTGGCCACCAGGATCGGGACGAAGAAGATGCCTCCGCCGATGACGTTCGAGACGACGATCGCGGCCGCGTCGATCGGGCCGAGGCGTCGCTCGAGGGTGACGGGGACGGGAACGGTGGCGGCGGCGGTGGCTGACGTGCTCACGGCCGGGATCCATCCCGAGCCGCCGGCACAATGCTCTGATTCGCCGTCATTGGCGCGACGACGAGCCGCTCGATGAGGTCCTCGACGGCTCGCTGATGACTTCTGCGATCGTCGCCCAGTGTGGCCGCCGAGGTTGACACGATCACTAAATCCAGCTCGGGAACGACGAAAATGAACTGCCCGCCGAAGCCCCAGGCGAAATACGTTGGCACGCCCGCCATCTCGCGACTCCACCAGCCGTAGCCGTACCGCTGGCCGCTGACGTTCGACCGTGTGCGCGGGACGAACGAGGCATCGACCCACTCCGCGGAAACGATCTGCCGGCCGTTCGCCCGGCCGCGATGCAGGTACAGCTCGCCGAACGCCACCATCTGCCGCGGCGTCAGCAGCATGTCGTTCCCGCCGAAGTACACCCCCTGCGGATCGCGCGGCCACTGCGCCAGCGAAAAGCCCAGCGGACGACCGAGCGTGTCCTGCGCAAATTCCCAGGTGCTTCGGCCGCTGACGTTCGTGAGAATCGCGGACAACAGGTGGGTGTTGCCGGTGCTGTAGGCCATGCCCGCGCCCGGCTGGCTCTCGAGCCGCCGACCGAGCACGTATCGCACCCAATTCGGACTTTGGACCCACGCCCCATAGTTGCGGTTGCTCGTTGGCGCGAGGCCGGACTGCATCGTGAGCAGGTTCTCGATGGTGATCTGTTTCTTGCGCGGCTCGACGTCCGGGCCGAGCAGGTCGCCGAAGTACGAGGCGATCGGCTGCCGGACGCCCGCAATAAGCCCGCGATCGATCGCGATCCCGACCAACGCCGAGACGATGCTCTTGGAGGCGGACTTGATGTTGGCCAGGCGCGTGGGGCGCGCGCCGTTGAAATATCGCTCCACGATCAGCGAACCGCGCCAGCTCACGAGGAGACTGTGCAGGCGCGGCAGATCATCGGTGGCCCTGACAATCGCGTCGACGTCGAACGGGGCTGACGGTTCTCGCGGCGCGGCGCTAGGCGGTGATGCGTGGGCCGTTGCCCACAGGGTCGCCGCAAACATCGCGACGAGCAGCGACACCGGCGTAGTCTTGTGGACGGGCAGGGTGGTGTTCATAGTGGCGCGTGCGTCGCCTGATGCTAGCACGCGACGGGCGGCCGTCAACGTGCCCTGCCGCCGGGCCGCTTTTACTTGCGGGCGGCTTTGATCACTTGTCTTGCGGCGAGTACTCCTGCTCGACCATCAAGCCCGGTTCCCGGGTGGGCGCCGGCACCACACAAGAACAGGTTCCGAATCGGCGTCACGTAGCGCGCCCAGCCCGGAAGCGGGCGCGCGGACAGGAGCTGATCGAGCGCGAGCTCGCCGTGAAAAATCTGCCCGCCCGTCAACCCGTACGTGCGCTCCAGGTCCATCGGGGTGATGATCTGCCGCGCCACAACCGACTGCTCGAAACCGGGGGCGTACCGCGCGATCGTACCAGTCGCGACCTCAGCGAGCTGCTCACGTTCGCGGTCCCACGTGGTGCCGCGCAGGCTGTACGGCGCAAACTGCACGTACGCGGACACCACGTGCTGGCCGGCGGGCGCGAGGCCGGGGTCGAGAATCGTCGGGATCGCCAGTTCAATCCAGGGATCGTGCGAGTACCCTCCGTACTTGGCGGCGTCGAAGGCGCGCTCCATCGCGTCCATGTCGGGACACAGCCGCACCCAGCCGGAGAGCGCGGCTTCCCGCTCATGGCGATCCGATGCGCCGACGCCAGCGAATCGTGGCAGCGAGGACACCGCGTAGTTGATCTTCGCCAGTGAGCCGCGCATGCGGATGTTCTGCGTGCCTCGTACGAACCCCGATGCGAGGTGGACAGGGTCGACAAGCCCGAGCAGGGTGCGGCGAGGATCGGCGTTCGAGACGACCCGGCGGGCCGTGACGTGCTCGCCCGTGGCGAGGACGACGCCCGTCGCAGCACCCTCCTGAACGACGATCTGGCGCACCTCCGCGCCGACTCTGATTTCGGCGCCTGCCTGGCGGGCAGCGCTGGCGAGCGCTTCGCTGACGGCGCCAATGCCGCCGCGAGCGGTCCACCCGGGAGCAATCGGGTGACCTTCCCCGGCGGCGAGCCACAGCAGCACGGCCGTACTGCCGCCCGACCGTGGGCCGAGAAAGGAGCCCAGCGTCCCACCCGCCGCGATGGTCGCGCACAGCGGTTCGCTCTCGAACCATTCGCGAGTGAAGTCGGCGGACGGCATCGGCAGCCATCGCAGCAGTCGATACGCGTCAGCCTTGCCGAGCGCCCGAAATTTTCGCGCGACCCTGAGGCACTCAACCAAGTCGGCTGCCGAGAGATGGTCGATGGACGGCGGCAGCGTCGCCGTCAGAGCTCGCAGCACGCCACTGACCGCAGCGACGCTGGACAGAAATCCGGGATACCGCGCCGCGTCCCTGGGCGAGAACGCTGAGATCTCACGCGCGGCCCGCGCCGTGTCCGCCCACAGTGTCAGCGCCCGCCCGTCAGAGGTCGGTGCACACACCCGTGCCGCGGGCCTCACGACCTCGAGGCCATGGCGTTCGAGGTCCAGCGCGCGAATGACGGCGCGGTCGATCGCCGCCCGGTGCGCGAGCGTCGGACAGCGGAAGCCCGGAACGATCTCGGACGTGATCGCGCAGCCCCCAATCCGTTCGGCCCGCTCGAGCACGAGCGGCCTCAAGCCGGCTTTTGCGAGAAACGCGGCGGCGACGAGTCCGTTGTGACCGCCGCCGATGATGACGACATCGCGCATTGGGAATGCCCGACTGAGATGCGACATTTCCGACCGGTTTTACCGCGCCTGTCCAAGAATGCGCCGGGCGGCGTTGCGTCCGGGAGCTCCCATGATCCCGCCGCCGGGATGCGTGGCCGACCCGCACATCCAGAGATTTCGTATGGGGGTCGAGTATCGCGCCCAGCCAGGCACAGGACGCAGGAAGAACAATTGATCGAGGGTCAGCTCACCGTGAAAGATATTGCCTTCCGTCAGCCCGAACTCTCGCTCCAGATCGAGAGGCGTCAGCACCTGGCGGTGCAGGACGATCGTGCGGATGTTCGGCGCGTACTCCGCAAGCGTGTCGACGACGGTGTCACCGAATGCCTCGCGTTGTTCGTCCCACGTGCCGCGCGCCAGCGCGTACGGGGCGTACTGCACGAAGCAGGAAAGGATGTGCTTGCCCGGCGGGGCGACCGACGGATCGGTCAACGTCGGGATGACCATATCGATGTACGGCCGGCGCGAGAACTCGCCGTACTTCGCCTGATCGTACGCCCGCTCCATGTAATCAACGCTCGGAGAGATGGAGATGGCGCCGCGCAGGTGCGTGCCACGGCCGGGCAGGCAGGAGAAGTCGGGCAGCCCATCGAGCGCGAGATTCACCTTGCCCGACGAACCGCGGAACCGGTAGCGCCTCACCTCGTCGACAAACTCGGACGGAAGCTCCCGCGCGCCGACGAACTTGAGAAACGTCAGGCGGGGATCGACGCTCGACAGCACGACGTCCGCATCGAGCTCGTCGCCCGTGGCCAGGGCGACGCCGATCGCGCGCCCGTGTTTGATGCGGATCCCATCGACCGGCGCGTCAGTCCGAATCTCGGCACCGGCCTCGCGCGCCGCCTCCGCGATCGCAGTCGAGATGGCGCCGGTGCCGCCCCTCGCAAGACCCCACGAGCGAAACGACCCGTCGATCTCGCCGATGTAGTGATGGAGCAGCACGTATGCCGTGCCGGGCGACCGGACCCCCAGAGACGTGCCGATGATGCCTGACGCGGACAGGGTCGCCTTCAGGACGTCGGTTTCGAACCACTGATCGAGGAAGTCCGCCGCGCTCATCGTCATGAGCTGGAGCTGATGCCGGCGGTCCTCGTCGGAGAGCGCGCGGAACCGCGTCGCGATGAGGGCGAACTTCATCAACTCGCGCGGGTCGCGCGTCAACGGATCGGGCGGCGTCATGTTCAGGAATGGCTTGACGAATCGCGCCATCTTGACCATCGCCTTGCCGAACTCGTCGTACGCCTCGGCGTCGAGCAGCGAGTGGCGCGCGATCTCGCGCCGCGTCTTCGCGTGATCGTCGACGCGCCAGAGATAGGGTCCCTCCGCCACGGGCGTGAACGTGCCGTCGAGCGGCAGGATCTCCAGGCCATGGCGCGGCAGATCCAGCTCGCGGATGAGCTCCGGCCTGAGCAGCGACACCACGTATGAACAGACGGAAAACCGAAAGCCGGGGAAGACCTCCTCGGTGACCGCCGCGCCGCCGAGAACGGGCCGGCGCTCGAGTACAAGCACCTTGCGGCCGGCGCGCGCGAGATAGGCCCCGGCCGTCAGACCGTTATGGCCGCCTCCGATAATGATCGCGTTGTAACGCACCCGGCGCCTACTATAATCGACGATGGTCATTCGACTACACGGGAGGGCACGCATGAACTTATCGCACACGTTCCGTCGTTCGCTGTTGACCCTTGTTCTGTCTGTCGTGGCGGTCAGTGCGCTTGCACAGACGCAGACCGCCAAGCCGTTCGAACCGCAGTCGGGCCAGCCCGGGAAAGATGTGGTGTGGGTGCCCACTCCGCAGACGCTCGTCGACAAGATGCTCGACATGGCAAACGTCACGCCGCAGGACTACGTCATCGATCTCGGTTCGGGCGATGGGCGGACGGTGATCACGGCGGCCACCCGCGGCGCCAGAGCGCACGGCATCGAATACAACCCCGACATGGTGGCATTGTCGCAGCGCAACGCCGCCGCCCGGAGCGTCAGCGACAAAGCGACGTTCGTCAAAGCCGATCTCTTCGAAAGCGATTTTTCGAAGGCGACCGTCATCACGATGTTCCTGCTGCCGTCGATCAACGTGCAATTGCGCCCGAAAATCCTCGACATGAGACCGGGCACCCGCATCGTGTCGAACGCGTTCGACATGGAAGACTGGCAGGCTGACGAGACCGCGGAGATCCCCGAGTGCAGCCAATGGTGCAGGGCGCTGCTCTGGATCGTGCCCGCCAAGGTCGAGGGCTCATGGCGGCTTCCGCAAGGAGACCTCACGCTCACGCAGCGCTTTCAGATGCTTTCAGGGACGCTCGGGTCCGGGAGCGGTGCCACGCAGATCGTCAACGGCAGGCTGCGGGGCGATCAGATCACCTTCGACGTGGGCGGCGCACACTACACCGGGCGTGTGACCGGTGATACGATTGAGGGCACTCTCGCATCCGGAGCAACAACGAGCAACTGGCAGGCCTCACGGACTCGCCGCTAGGCAACAACGCCGCGAACAGAAGGTGAGTATGACAAACAGGCTATTCGTTTTCTCAGTGCTGCTGGGATTGACGATCGGGACGGCGTCCGCCCAGGATGCCAAGGCCGTTCTGCAGTCCGCCTCCACGGCGATGGGCACTGCCACCCTGAAATCCGTCCAGTATTCTGGCGCCGGCTGGAACGCCGCCGTGGGCCAGAGTTTCGGTCCGGATGCCGATTGGCCGCGGTTCGAGGTGACGAGTTACACCAGAACCATTGACTACGATGCCCGGTCGTCACGAGAGGAGCTCACTCGCCGCCAAGGGAGCTACCCAGGCCGCGGCGGCGGTGGAACGCCGCTCCAAGGCGAACAGCGGCAGACATCCATCGTCAGTGGCAACTACGCCTGGAACCTGCAGGGAAACAATACGAATCCCGCGCCGGACGCTGCCGAGGTACGGCAGCTCGAGATCTGGCTCACCCCGCACGGATTCCTCAAGGCGGCACTGGCGGGCAATGCGACCGCGGTCTCGTTCGCGGTTGCTGGACCGTCGCAGCCTGGCATGACGCAAGGTGGAAGGAGAATGACCGTCGTCTCGTTTACATCTGGGAAATACAGAGTGAATGGGACCATCAACGATCAGAATCTGGTCGAACTTGTGCAAACACGGATCGCCAACCCCGTGCTCGGGGACATGCTGTACGAAACCCGATTCAGCGAGTATCGGGATTTCGGTGGGGTGAAATTCCCTACCGTGCTGCATACACACCAGGCGGACCCGCGGCTGAATCCGGGCCACAATGCCATGGAGATCAGGGTCACCAGCGTCCAGCCCAACGTCAGCGTCGCCGCTCTCACCGTCCCAGATGCAGTACGGCAGGCGACGGTCACACCCCTCCGAGTCGAGTCGCAGAAGTTGGCGAATGGGCTGTGGCTGGTCGGGGGTGGGACTCATAACAGCGTTGCGGTCGAATTCCGCGATTACGTGGCAGTTGTCGAGGCGCCCCTGAACGAGGAACGGTCCGTGGCGGTGATCGGGGAAGTGCGGAAGCTCGTTCCCGGCAAGACGATTCGGTACTTAGTGAATACCCACCACCACTTCGATCACTTAGGTGGAGTTCGCACGTATGCCGCCGAGGGCGCCACGATTATCACGCACCGGGGGAACCGCGAATTCTACGAGCAAGTCGTGTTCTACCCGGCCCCCCGGACGCTGGCACCCGACAGGCTGGCCACCTTCTTCCCGCTCTTCAGTCCCCAACGGGACGTCGACATGGAGACGGTGAACCAAAAGTACGTGTTGAGCGACGGAGTGCGAACCATGGACGTTTACCCCGTGACGGGTCTGGCTCACAACAGCACGATGTTGATGGCGTATCTCCCGACCGAGAAGATTTTGGTGAATGCAGACCTCTACTCGCCCCCCGCTCGGGGCGCACAGCCTCCGGCCGCCCCTACTCCGAGCATGGTCGCTCTCTACCAAAACATCCAACGACTGAAGCTGGACGTCGCGCAACATGTGCCCATCCACGGGCAGGTGGGGCCGATGGACGAATTTCTGAGAATCGTCGGGAAACCGAGTAACTGAGAGGTACGTATCGTTACCGTGGCCGTTCTCAAGTCAGCACGTTACACAAACAGGAGGTTCGGAATGCGAATCAAGATCGGAGTGCTTGTCGCCGCGTGTGCCACAATCGCCTTGCTGTCGTCGTTCGCGTGGACCCAACAACCCGCACAGCAGCAGCCACACTATCCTGAGGGCGATGCGAATCAGGCGTTCGTCCTTCCCGGCGCGACTGTGATGGCCACCGCCGCCAAGCTGCCGAAAGATCGCGGCAATGCCAGCGACGTCTATCTCGAACGCCATCACTCAACCCACCCTGGCGAGGCATACTCTTACCGCATCGGGATGGAACACCGTCTGCCCAATTTCTCCCAGAACGCGTCGGTCCATGAAAAGGAAGCCGAGTTGTGGAGCATCATCGACGGGGCGATGACGGTGACCACAGGCGGCAAGCTCGTCGACGCCAAGCAAAACGGCACCAACTGGGGCGGAAAGGGGATCCAGGGAGGCAAAGCCAACCGCGTGGCCAAAGGCGATTTCCTGATGATCCCGGAGGGCGTGCCCCATCAAGTCACCGCCGTGGAGGGCGAGGCAACGCTGGTGACCTTCGAACTCCCGCGGCCGCGGGCGACCTACGCTCCTTAGCGCTGGGACTATTTCTTCAGGGGGCTGCGTGCCGGCGCTCAGCGAGGCGACCGGGGCAGCCCCCTCGCTTTATTGCGCGTCCAGATCCGTCGGGTCGCGCGTCGATCCGGACCCTCCGTTCGAAACCGTCACTCTAAACCAAGGACGTTGGCGGGATTGGTTTTTGTCATGCGGTCGATGGCGTCTTTACCGAATCCCTGCTTCGCCATCTCTCGCATGAAGGCCTCCATGCCATCGGGATGGAGCGGGTTTCCTGGCTGTCCGAGATCCGTTGACATCACAAAGTGCTCGGGGCCGATAGCCCGGATTGCAGCCGCGTATGCTTCGATCTTCAGTCCTTGGTTGCCGAGCAAGTGGCCGTACGCAAGTTCGAGATACGCGCCGAGTGCGGCCGCTTCCTTCATTTGATCGACAGACATTCCGACGGCCGCGTTCATGGGATGCGTCACGATGATGTGTTCGACCCCGGCGGCTTTCGCCTCTCGAATCAGGAGCAGGTCCTCGGTTGGCGAGGAGTGGCCGGTTGCGAGCGTCAGTTTCCTGGCCGCCATGATCTTCAGCACGTCTTTGACCTCGGGCAACAACTGGCCGTCCCGCGCGACGGACACAAACGGCCGCGGCGCCCCTCGCGCGTTGCGCGCTCCGTACTCGGCGTCGCGCGTCGGCATCCAGACCACGCGGCCCCATCCGCCTTTGGTACTGGCCATTTCTTCCACCGCCGCCGCGTTGATGCCGCCGGCGCTGCGATTGAGCGCGATGCCGCCGAACAGCTCGACGCCTGGAACAGCCTTGCGGGCGGCGTACACGAGCGAGGCGGTCGATTGGCCGTGGTTCTTCAGCAGGAGGCCGCGCATGCCTCGGTCGTGCGCCAGCTTGGCGAGGTCGATGGCGTCAATGGATCGGTCGGCGGTATCGGGTCCCGCGTGGGCGTGCAGATCGATCACGCCGGCGAGGCTCGATTGCGGTGCGGGCGCCTGCGCTCCGAGCGCCGCCGACGCGAGGACAAGGGCCAAAGCGAGTGAAAGATGTGTAAGCGATTTCATTTGAGCGGGATTATACGACGAGGGGGTCACGGCTCCAATGCCTTATAGTATGGTTGCAACTTCAACAACCGGAGGTGGTGAATGGCGAAGTACTTGATTATGGCGTCCTACACGGCGGAGGGAGCGAAAGGGCTGATGAAAGATGGCGGAACGAAACGGCGGCAGGCCGCGGACCAGGCCATCAAGAGCGCGGGCGGCAAACTCGAAGCCTTCTACTTCGCCTTCGGCGAAACGGATGCTATCGTGATCCTCGATGCCCCGGATCACGCGACCGTGGCGTCCGCGTCGATGACGATCAATGCCAGCGGCGCGGTCCGCACCAAGACCGTCGTCCTGCTCACGCCAGAGGAGATCGATCAGGCGACGAAGAAGGGAACCACCTATAGCCCGCCGGGCCGGTAGCCGGTCGAAGAGTAAGAAGGAGAAAGGCAAAGGCAAGCGGACCGCAGGCGTAGTGTCCGCCTTCAGGCGGACCGTGATCGGCTACGCGACCGGACACTCCGCACGAACATTCTCGACGGTCCGGCTGAAGCCGGACACTACGTACGACGGTCCGGCTGAAGCCGGACACTACGTACTGAAACGCTAAGTTCCGGTGGCCGACCTGTAGGTCTTGCCGAAGCCCGTCCGGCCGTTGGTCACCGTGAAGGTGCCATCCTGCTGCGCGGATACTTTGATGTAGAAGGCAGGTCCATTGTGCGGGGGCACGGGCGCGGCTTGCTGGCCCTGGCCCTGCGGCGGAGGCGTCATCGGCGCGACCGGCATGGCCGGCTGCTGCTCGTCGAACGAGTTGGCGATGAACATGCCGGGAACGGTGTACTCCTGGCCGCTGAGCTGGCTGAAGTGAATCTGCCAGAGGTTCTCGAGACGGGGCGCGTTGAGGAACACCTTCATCGCGTCGGGCTGCCCGCCTTTGCGGATCCCGTTGTTCATGATGATCGCGCGCGGCTGAATGGCATGCACGAGCACTGCTGAATTAGAGCTGGGCTGGCCATGACGTGACACGACGAACAGATCGATGGTCCCGATGCGATTGGTCGGGCACATCAGATCGAATTCCTCGTTCCACGTAAAGTCGCCCAAATACAACGCCCGAAACTTCCCGAACGTCACCTGGCTGCCGACCGATTGCTCGTCCTCGGTATTGCCCACAGGCTGTCCGGAAACGGGGTTGACCTCGTGTCGCTTGAAGCTGGCGCAATACCGATTCGGCGCGCCCGCGCCAGGAAGCGGCGTCGTGAGCACTTTCCCAGCCGCGCTCACCACACGCCAGTCCAAACCGGCCACCGGGATCTTGTCGCCCGGTTTGACGACCGTGTGTTTCACCTTGGCGTACAGATCCGCGTATTGCTGCAACGTCGGATCGATGTTCGCGCCGGGCTGCACGTTCGCGCCGTGATCGATGAAGTCCGCGATCTGGACGCGCTTGGCGAGCTCGGGGAGGCCCCCGACATGATCGCCGTGATAGTGCGTGGTGATCAGGTGATCGATCTGCTTGAGGCCGGCGTCCTTGACGGCCGCCATGATGCGATCGGCGTCGCGCGCGGCGCCCGCGCCTCCGTTTCCAGAATCGATGAGCACCGACTCGCCGGACGGCGAGACGTAGAGCGTCGCGTTACCGCCCTCCACGTCGATCACATAGACGTCGAATGTCTTTGCGGTCTGGGCCCGCGCGACGGCAAGCGCCGCGGACACAGCAAGAGCCGAGAGAATTACGATTGGTGCGCGCATCAGAGTACTCCTTGCCATTCAAACGACCTCTCGACAGGCTCTCCGCTGGCCGGCGGTAACGTCACGGCATCGTATTGATCGGCCGGGCGACGTGTCAAGAGCGGTTCAGGGTTCAGGGGTTCAGGGTTCAGGCTTCGGTGTTCGGTTAGGGTTCGGGGTTCGACGTCCGGCATTTCGCCAGTTCGAACAGGCGCCGAGAGACTTGCATTTCAAGAGGACGAGTTCGTACAATGCCCAGTCGTCTGGCGATTCCGGCCCGCAGCGAGACGCAGAGAACCGCGCCGTTGAAGGAGATAAAGGGATGAAACACGTGGTCATTGTCGCGGCCGCCGCGATTGCCGTCTCCTCGCTCGCGTTGCTGGCGACCTCCGCCGGGCCGGCTCGGCCGCTCGGCAGCTACGTCGGTGTCGCTGA